>NZ_JBLBWI010000024.1:0-49469 GCF_047308515.1 Nocardioides sp. Bht2 | reverse complement strand
AGAGACGTTTTTTCTCTCCCGGTCGAACAATCATGACCCGCGGCCACCTCCACGCAACCCCAGCGCTACGCGCCGGCCGAGCAGGCGCGAACTTCGCCTCGGCGCTCCCTACGGTCGCTTATTTCCTCACCGAACCCCGCTGGTCGACCGGACACCGGGGTTGCCCTCCAGCGGCCCATCGCGGGTCGTGATCTTTCTCGCCCGGGAGAGGCAAAAACAAGGTCGGCAACGCAGAGCCAACCACCTCACCCCCGGCGCAGAAAGCAGGCCACCATGACCACCACGCAGAACACCACCGCCTACGAGGTCGGTACCACCGTGCACGTGGCACCGGAGACGCTGGTGATGGAGCGCAACATCCGCGACGCCAAGCCCGACGCCGACCTGGTCGCCTCGATCAAGGCTGTCGGCGTTCTTGAGCCGATCACCGCCGTTCTCACCGACGACAACCGACTGGTCGTGCGCTTCGGCCACCGTCGCACCCTGGCAGCAGTCGAGGCCAAGACCACCAGCGTCCCGGTCTACGTCCGCAGCCTGAGCAGCGTCGACGACGCCTCCGAGATTGAGCGACTGGTCACTCAGCGCGACGAGAACACCCACCGTGAAGGCCTGACCAGCGCTGACGAGGCCGGTGTGGTCGCCTCCCTCGCTGGCCTGGGTCTCAGTGCCGCCCAGATCACCAAGAAGTCCCGCATCCCCAAGGCCACCGTGCAGGCTGCCCTCACCGTCTCGGCCTCCGACATGGCCCGCGAGCACGTCGCTGAGTACGACCTGACCCTGGATGAGGGTGTGGTCCTGTCCGAGTTCGAGGACGACCCCGAGGCTGTGATCGCGCTCGTGAACGCGGCACAGCGCGGCCAGTTCGAGCACAAGGCCCAAGAGTTGCGTGACGAGCGGATGCTCGCCCGCAAGCGCGCCGACCTGCTCGCCTCGGTCACTGACCCCGACCTCACCGTCCTTGAGGACGGTCCCGACCGGACCGTGCTGTCTCTGCGCCGCATCCGCACCAACGGCAAGCAGGTCACCGAAGAGGATCACCGAGCCTGTGGAGGTCACGTCGCCTGGATCCAGACTGACTGGTGTGACATCGACCAGGACGGCAACGAGGTCACCTACCCCGAGTCCCCGGAGCCCGAGGACTTCGACGGCGACGAGACCGCCTACGAGGCGGCCTACACGAAGTACGAAGCCGCATGCACCCAGGTCCGCGTGACGGCGCGCAGGTGCCAGGTACCGGTGGGCTTCACCTACGGCTGTAAGGACTGGGCCACCCACGGACACACCGACTCCTGGAACCACTCCCCCAGCAAGCCCAAGGCTGCCGACCTGAGCGACGAAGAGCGCGAGAAGGCCAAGGCCGCGCGCAAACTTGTAATCGACAACAACAAGGCTTGGTCGGCATCGGAAGCCGTGCGGCGCGAGTTCCTGGCCAACTTCGCGAAGATCAAGACCCCGCCCAAGGGTTCCCACCGGTTCATCGCGGACGCGATGAACCACGACCGGAGGATTCTGGATGACTACTCGGCCAAGAGCCTGGCCGAAACCCTGGTCGGCGCCACGGTCCCCAAGAGCGCCACTGAGAACCGGTGCGCGGTGATCGCGCTCGTGCAGGTGCTCGCCTCCTACGAAGCCGACATGAACAAGGACTCGTGGCGCAGCAACGGCACCACCAACGCCGTTGGCCGGTACCTGCGGTTCCTGGCCAGCGCATGCGACTACAACCTCTCCGACGTCGAGAAGTACGCAGCCAGCGCCAAGACAGCCTGACCCCTCCCCCGGGGGAAGACTCAACTGAGATTCCCCCGGGGCCACCCCGCTCCGCAGCGCTTCGGGGGAAGAGCTTCCCAGGGCATCGAGCCCCGGGAACCCCAAGCCCGATCACCTCGGCGACCCGCCTCCCGCTAACATCGGGCAACCCCTTGCGTGCTCTCCTGGCGACTCTCGCAGCCTGGCCTGCCGCCTGGTCATATCGCCCGCGCCGACCTGCTGATCGTTCCACCTGTGGCAACCGTATGGGTGCCCCGTATGGCATCCACATATGGGAGGTACTGCTCGTCACATCTTCTGGTACTGGCATCTGCGGGTATCGCCTAACGTATCCATCCGGTGATTCCAGCAGAATTGCACGGGTGGTTAATCCAAATGAATGTTCCTGCCGGGCGTGTCGTGCGTCCAAATCCTCCGGTGAGGTCATACGTTGGCATCGCATGATCACCACGCTGGCTCACTACATCTGCTGACTTCGGATGGGCTTCACAGACAAGGACCTTCTTCGATGAACGATCAGAACCTCGCGCGGGTGATCTGCGTAGCCACCGGAAAAGGTGGAAGCTTCAAGACCAGCCTGGCGGCCAACAGTGCCGGCCTTATGGCCGCCGGCGGCTACCGGACTCTCCTGGTCGACTTCGACCCACAAGGCGACCTCGCCGACGACCTCGGGTACCACTCTGATGACCGCCTCGACGACGGCCAGCACCTCGCCAGCTCACTCATCGCTGGAACACCGCTTCAGCCGGTGCTTCGCGACGTCCGACCTAACCTAGACGTGGTCCCCGGAGGGGAGTATCTGGCCGACATCGGCGGAATGATGCTTGCGCGTCAGTCGCGCATGAGCAGCAACTATGACCTGCTCGCGAAGTCGCTCTCGCCGCTCGCTGCTGACTACGACCTCGTTGTGATCGACACTCCGCCGGTGGACGAGATGCTGCAGCTACTCGCGCTTCGCGCTAGTCGCTGGCTCGTGGTGCCCACGAAGGAAGACAAGAGCAGCATCCGGGCGATCGCACGAATCGCCCAGCGAGCAGCAGAGGTCCGCCAAGAAGGCCACCGCATCGACCTCCTGGGCGTCGTCCTTGCCGGCGTTCCTACGGCCGCGACGACTGTGCGTCGCCGTGCAGCCCGCGACATCGAAGGCATGCTGGGTGAGGTCGCACCGCTGTTCACCTCAGTCATCCGACACTCCTCGGCTGCGGCTCAAACGATGCGCGAGGAAGGCCTCCTGGCTCACGAACTGGCCGACAAGGTGGAAGGAACCGACTTCTTCGCGGAACTCCGCAAGGCCATCGCAGACGGCACTGAACGCCCCACCCGGCCCGGAAGTGCACCCGACCTGGCAACCGAGTACGTCCGCGTCGTCGAGCAGATCCTCCAGCGCATCAACGAGCTTGAGGTGGCAGAACTGGAGCAGAGCGCATGAGTGACCGTCTCGGCAGCATCGGCAAGATCCTCGACTCAGCACCAGCGCGCCGGCGCCTGGGCGAGCTCGAGCCGCGAACCCCAGCATCAACGCCGGTGACCGCAGTCCCCGACCTGCCCGCGCCTGAAGCCACGAAGCCTCAGAAGACCGAGAAGGCAGCCAAGGCACCACGCCGGCCCAACGCCACCACAGCAACCAAGGCCCGCATCCCGGTGCGGCTACCAGACCAACTCAACAGGCGACTCAGCACGGCCGCCCATGACCAGCGAAAGACACTGCTGGAGGTCCTGTTCGATGCACTGGAAGCCGCAGCTGGCAACCCCGTCCCCGTAGAGCGCCGCATCACGGACGCTCAGCGCCCCGCGGTCACCCAAGGAGCCCTCTTCACCCGCACCGAGAAGAGGGTCGCTGCCCCCAAGGTTCAAGTTGAGTTCGGCTTGACGGCCTCGAACGCCCAAGCGCTGGACCTCATGGTCACCCAACTCAAGGCCTCCAACCGATCTGAGCTGATCGTGGCGGCGCTCGACGAGTACCTGGACTGAATTCAAGCTTCGGCGGACCGGACTGCGCAGGCTCCGCCGTACCCCCGGCATGTGCCCGGTCCCGCAACTGCGAGCGGAGACCGGGCACATGCGTCTCAAGGCCCACCTACGTGCCACGAGGCACGGAGCCGAGAGCTGAGGTTCCCCATCCCGTCCAATAGAACTGGAACATCGTGTGCACCGGCCGCTTCGTCGACGACGTGATGCGGTTGACCGCGGCCCTGCAGTAGCGGCTCGGAGTGGCTCGCCGGAGTAGCTGCGGCTACTTCCTGACCACAGGAGAGGTCGAGGTGCGGTAGGACGGCGTCGCCGGCACGACCCAGCGCCACTTGGTCCGTTTCGGGGCCTTGACCTGCACGGACGCCACGCCCTTGCTGGTGGTCCGGACCCGGGCTCGCTGCACCCAACGGTGCTTGCTGGGCGAGTAGGACTGCAGGGTGATCTTGCTGCCGCGGATCGTGGAGTAGGTGCGGGTGGGCACGAAGTCGGAGGTCAGCTTCTGTGCCTTCGCCACGGTGCTCAAGCGGACCTTCGTTCCGGTCCGCTTCGCGCTGGCACTCACCTTCGATGCCGGCAGCTGGAACGGGCGGACGACCTTGTCGGTGCCTGCCCAACGGAACTTGTAGGTCTTGCGGACGTGTTCGCGACCCACCCACGCGCATCCGGTCGGGAGCGAAGGGGAGCAGGTCCAGACGCCGTAGTAGTACCAGTCGAGAACGAGGGTGTGCGCCCCGCGGGAAAGGGCCATGGTCGAGGCCATCGCCCGGACTCCCGCGAAGTCGGGGTCCACGGTCGCGTACTCGCTCTGCCCGGCGTCGCCGTAGAGATCGGTGCCGTCGAGCTGGATGTAGACCTCGTACTGGTCGGAGCCCTCCCAACCGGGCTGATTCGTCCGGATGTCGAAGGTCACCGCGCACTGCTCACCCTCGGGCGTCTGGGTGCACTCCTCGCCGGAGTCCTGGTGGACCGTCATCCGCCAGTCCCCGACGTAGGTCAGGGCCTGGGCAGGCGCGGGAAGGCTGATGCCAGCGATCAGCAGGCCACAGGCTGCGAGGCCGGCAAGGAGGGTTCTCTTCACAGTCGGATAGTAGAGCCTCTGCGGCCCTCGTTTGCGGCAAAGCCATTGGACCGGATCGGTCACCGAAACCACTGGGTACAAGTACCGGAAGTCCTCGCCAGCAAACCGGCCCGCCAGGGGCATATCTAGCTGCGCACATACTGCGACTCGCGCGGCCGCCTTCCTGGTTCCCGCCAGGCCGCCCATCAGCACCAGGGTCGGCGCCGACGTCGGCCGAGAGTGGCGGAACACCGTAGGAGCCACGGTGCACGTCCACTCATCGCGAAGATCTACGCCAGCCGGTGACCACGCGTAGTCACCATCCGGCATCGCCCACAGCTCTTCTGACTCCCACGGCGCGGGGTCGAACGCGGTGCAATCTGCGATCACCTCAACCCTCAGCAGCCACTCCCGTCTCCCGGCCACGTGTCTTCGATCCTCGCTCCTGAGGTGGTCGAGGTGAATGCCCGTAGCGAAAGCCTGCCGCTTAAAGTGTTAAGAATCGTCACGTGGAGTACAAGATCTGCAACGACCTTGGCCCAGGCCAAGAAAAAACTGGAACAACATGTGACACGCACCAGGTACCCGTCGCACCCTTCAAGTGGTTACGCCTCGTCTCCATCCCGCATCGCGGGGAAGGGTCGAGAGTCGCCGGCGGCGACCGGGTCCAGGTCTAGGGGACCTTGCAACCGCCCTCAGGGGCCGCGTCCTAGACCAGTGGACGCGGCCCCTGAGATCACGAGCGTGGATGTCGCCTCGCCGGAACCCCAGCAGCCCGGCGTACACCCTTGGCAGCGGGGCCTGACAGTTGTCGCAACTAAGACATCGCGTTAGTGTGTCTTCACAGTCCCTACTAGTAGGGACAGGGTGGTCCGCCAGCTCCACACTGACGGACCACCAGGCGGGGGCGTTACTCCGCCAGCATGTTCCAGCAAACGATTGCGGCCTTGTAGATCTTCCACAACAGTGCACCAACACTGAAGATCTTCAGGGCCGTTTTTCGCTTACTCGGGCTAGCGGGCTCCTCTGGACAATTCTTCATCCGGACCCCTCCTTTCTTCCGGGGATGGATTTCACGACGCAAGCGTCGCGAGCTCCCGGAAACCCGGCCTTAAGGCAGTCCCCAGCCTACCCGCCAATTTCGACTCATGGAGAGATCACCGTCTTTCGCATGGGGGGACAACCAGGTGGTGCTGCGCACCCCCCACAGGAGACCGCCTCCGGCGGCCGCCACACATACAGAGACGTTTTTTCTCTCCCGGTCGAACAATCATGACCCGCGGCCACCTCCACGCAACCCCAGCGCTACGCGCCGGCCGAGCAGGCGCGAACTTCGCCTCGGCGCTCCCTACGGTCGCTTATTTCCTCACCGAACCCCGCTGGTCGACCGGACACCGGGGTTGCCCTCCAGCGGCCCATCGCGGGTCGTGATCTTTCTCGCCCGGGAGAGGCAAAAACAAGGTCGGCAACGCAGAGCCAACCACCTCACCCCGCGCAGAAAGCAGGTCACCATGACCACGATCGCGCTTCACAACCCTTCGGAGACGGTTGCTCTCGTCTCGCGAATGCTCGGCTTCCACCCGACCGAGAGCCTGGTCATTCTGACCTTGGGCAGCGGCGGACCCTGCGCACGCATCGACCTCCCTCACGAAGGACGCGACGTCTTGGAGGCAGTCATGGAACTCTGGAAGGCCTTTCGTCAGTACCCGGGGGAGGTCCTCGTGATCGCCTACACCGAGGATGCGGATGCCGCCGACGTCGTGGTGCAAGCCCTCATGGTGGCGTTGGGCACAACCTCTCCCGTTCGTGTCGCCCTGCGCGTCACCGGCGACGAGTGGTACGACATGACCGGTTGGGCGAACGGACGGATCGAGTCCACAGACCCCAGCGTCTTCCCGGCCAAGTACGCGAACGTCGAGCCACTGCCCACGCGAAAGCACCTCGATGCCACACTCAAGCCCGTCGGCCGCGCCGCTCGCGTGAAGGAGATCCAAACGGACGGACTTGCGCGAGTCCTTGCCGTGGCGGAGGTCATCGCGATGATCGACCGCTACCTGAGCGATGAGACCCTGCCCAGCGACAACGAGACGGCAGACCTCCTTCTCACGCTCACCAGTAAGCGTCAGGCCATGAACGCAGCGCAGAGCAAGATCTCCCAGTCCACAGCGGACGAGATGACGAAGTTCTGGACCTACGTCCTGCAGAGCGCCTATGTCTCCGACGAGGCGGCCGGACTCCTCGCGCTCGCCTCGTGGGTGGCCGGGAACGGCGCACTCTCCTGGTGCGCGCTGGACCGGGTGAAGAACTACACCCGACTCGCTGACTACGTGAAGGCTGTCCTGGAGGAGCCCCGCAACCCGTCCGCGTGGCATCCCGCAACGGTGATCTGATCAGGGTGGGGCCAGCCTCGCGGCTGGCCCCACACCCTTCGGGGCCGGCGACGGAGGCCGGCCAACGCCCGACCCTGACGGGCCGGACCCCCTTCACCTGCCCCGCTGACGCGGGGCACCCGTTTTTTCTCTCCCGGTCGAACAATCATGACCCGCGGCCACCTCCACGCAACCCCAGCGCTACGCGCCGGCCGAGCAGGCGCGAACTTCGCCTCGGCGCTCCCTACGGTCGCTTATTTCCTCACCGAACCCCGCTGGTCGACCGGACACCGGGGTTGCCCTCCAGCGGCCCATCGCGGGTCGTGATCTTTCTCGCCCGGGAGAGGCAAAAACAAGGTCGGCAACGCAGAGCCAACCACCTCACCCCCGGCGCAGAAAGCAGGCCACCATGAGCACGATCCAGGTTGAGCACGGCCAATCCGGGACGACCGTCACCGGCACCCAGCGTGGAGACCGCGAGACCACAACCGCACTCAAGCGGCTCGGATTCCGCTGGTCGCGCAACCTCGACGCGTGGTACCTCCCGCGCACCTGGACCGAGCCCACTCGCCTGATGCGGGTCCGTCAGCTGATGAGCGAGGTCGACGCAGAACTGACCACCTCGACAGAAGCGCCCCGCACGGCGGCCGAGAAGGACCAGGGCAAGCGCGATCGCGCGGCCGCGCGCGCAGAGCGCCTTGACGCCCGCGCAGAGCGGGAGAAGGGCACCGCCGCCGCCGCAGCGCGGTCCAGCCGTCAGATACTCGACCAGATCCCGATGGGGCAACCGATCCTCGTCGGGCATCACAGTCAGCCGCGCCACGAGCGCGCGGTGAAGAAGTTGCACAGCAACCTAGGGCGCGAAGTCGCCGCCAACGCTGCCGCTCAGGACGCAACCGAGCGCGCCGACCGGGCACGCCGGGTAGCCAGCGGCGCCGAGTCGGTGGTCACCATCGGCAACAGGATCGAGCGCAACGATGCAGACCTACGCCGCATCGACCGACGCCTAGCCAGCCTCAGCGATTCGGCTCAATCCGCCTACGCGGATCGCCTCAATGCTCGCCGACTGGAGTTGGTCGACCAGATCGACTACGACCGCCAGAAGCTGAGCGATCGCGGGGGAGACCGCTACTCCCGAGAGACAGTCAAGCCCGGCGACTTCGTGCAGGTCACCGGCATCTGGTTCCCGGTCCTGCGCTCCAACGCGAAGAGCGTCAGCGTGCCCTCTCCGATGGCCGCAGCCGACTCGACCTGGACCAACACCGCGCAATGGCACAAGGTCCAGGCGCACCTACCCCGCAACCAGGCCACCGCCGAGAAGGTCCGTTCGTTCGCGAGCAAGGTTCAACGTCCGTTCGCCGGGCTGGCCGCCCGACTCAACGCTGAGGCCGACAAGATCGCCAGCCAACAGCAGTGATCGCAATGGCCCCGAGTGCAGCCCCCGCGCTCGGCTCGGGCCACCCTGCGCGGGGGGCTGCCAGCTCCGGGGGCAGACCGTTCCGGCCCGCCCCGCGACTCTGGCAGTCGGCAAGTGGTTCCGATCGTGTGACTGTCACCCGGGCCTCTGATAACCTTGGTTATACGTAGGAGGTTGTTATGTCCACGCACAGCATCGAGCGCACCGAGGTCATCACCCACGCCCGAAAGGCGCGCCTGAAGGGTCAGCTGGCTGACCTGGACTACAAGCGCGACGTCCGCGCGCTCGCCTCACTCCTTTCTCAGCACGAGCTTGCCCGCGAGATCGGCGTCTCCCAGCCGGCCATCTCCAAGACACTGAAGCAGGCCGCGGATCTCCCGCAGGTTCCCGAAGGGTTCTCCGGCGCCACGCCCTTGGAGATCTGCGAGCGTTACGCCGCTGGCGAGATCGACCGTGACCAGCTGATCAAGGAACTGGGGGAGTGGGACTATCCCCCGAGGGACACCACAGACGGGTACGACACCATCCTGGTTGATCCGATTGGATCTTTTGGCGACGTCGAGCTGGCTCATCTGCGAGGCCTCATTGACGACGCAATCTACGACGCAGTCTTGGATCTCGTCACGGATAGCCCCTCCTGACACGTGAACGAACTCGGCGCCCACATCGAATTGCTGCGCGCGCTCTCCAAACCAGGTGAATGCCTGGCCGTCGACGCCCCAACGGCCACCATCAAGAACCCGGACTGGTTCCGCAGCCGCGACGGCCAACTCTTCGTCAGATCGACCCGCAAGCGCCTCCACAACCGACTGATTCAGGAAGCTCGAGCAGCTGCTCGCTCCGTCGAAAGCAACCGCCAGGCTTTCGTCTTCGCCGGCCCGCCAGGGGCCGGCAAGAGCTACGCCAAAGCGCAGATCCTCGCCGACCAGCAGAAAGCCTTTCTGCATGTCGATCCGGACCACTTCAAGACCGAGATCCTGCGCCATGCGCTCAGCGACGGCACCTACGAGTCGTGGATCAAGCCGCCGCGCATCCTCGAGCTCGAAGAGCAAGGTCACCGCTTCTTTCCCCTCGAACTGGCCTCGCTCGTGCACGAGGAGTCATCACGCGTGGCACGAAACCTCCAGCGAGACGTGATCGCTGATGGTGACAACCTCATCATCGACGGGGTGCTGGCCAGCGAGACCAACGCTGTTGCACTAGGGGACCAGCTGGCGGCCGCCGACTACGCAATACACGTGGTCGACGTCGAGGTGCCTTACGACGTCTCCGCCGCCCGTATTCGCGACCGCTGGCAACAGGCCTACGCCGACGCGATCGCCGGCGCCGACCCGCTCGGCGGCCGCTGGGTGCCCAGCGAGTACGCCCGCGACGTCTTCGACGGCCCCGCCGGCATCTCTAAGCCCGAGCACGCCGCCAAGGCGTTGGCCGAGTCCTGCCCATCAGTGCTCAGCTACCGGCGCTTCCGCCTGACCGCCGCCCAGCACGCGGCCGGCATCGCCGTGCCCAGCGAGGAGGAGTACCTGGTCCGGACGCACCCCGGCGCCCAACTCCTGGCTCCTGCAGCTGCCCGCGCGCACAAGGCCGTTCGCGCGTTCCGAGACCAAGAGCGGGACTGAGGTCCACACGGACCTCAGGGGCCGGCGACGGAGGCCGGCCAACGCCCGACCCTGACGGGCCGGACCCCCTTCACCTGCCCCGCTGACGCGGGGCACCCGTTTTTTCTCTCCCGGTCGAACAATCATGACCCGCGGCCACCTCCACGCAACCCCAGCGCTACGCGCCGGCCGAGCAGGCGCGAACTTCGCCTCGGCGCTCCCTACGGTCGCTTATTTCCTCACCGAACCCCGCTGGTCGACCGGACACCGGGGTTGCCCTCCAGCGGCCCATCGCGGGTCGTGATCTTTCTCGCCCGGGAGAGGCAAAAACAAGGTCGGCAACGCAGAGCCAACCACCTCACCCCCGGCGCAGAAAGCAGGCCACCATGAGCAATCACTACGCCCTTAACGCCGCCACCTCTCAGCACCGCGGACTGAAGCTGCACGTCGCCCGCGCCACGCTCGGTGACTGCACCAACAGGGGAGTATCTGCCACCGCCCAGACGCTGACCCTCGTCGGGTGGACCGGGTGGAACCGCTCCGGTGAATTCGATGTGACGAACGTTGTCGAGCTCGACAAGCTTTCCCAGGTCTTTAGCCCGGACGGCGATTCCCCGGCTGTCGCGCTCCGGCTCCGACGCGACAGCTTCGGCGCCGGCTGCACGGCCCACCTCGTCCCGGTTCGCTCCGACGGCACACCCACCGGCCGCCTGTTCCCAGCCTCTGCGGCAATGGCTGGCGGAAACTTCGCGTCCGGTGACAGTCGCTTCAGCGATCTACTCGCGATGGTTCTCGGACACCGCTTCTACGGTGCCGTTGCTATTCACGACCGGTTCGAGGCGTGAGCAGCATGGACGCCACCGCGCGCACCGTGACCGAACACGTCACCAGCGACCTGGAGCTCGCCCCCGCGGGTACCTTCTGGACCCTCGGCGACGTCGACCTGGTCGACAAGATCAGCACGGCGATCACCGTCACCGGAGCACGAGCCTGCACCAGTTGCGGCGCAGAGGTCGCCCGGGACTTCGCCTACGAGCTCGCGAGCGCTGGGCACCTGGTCGCCACCGGGGGAGGTGTCGGGATCGAGGCCGCAGCGATCCGGGCATGCCTGCTCGCAGGCAAGCCGACCATCGTGCATCTGCCCGCCGGCCTCGACAACGCCTGGCCTGCCGCTCACCGTCAGATGTTCGGCGCCGTCGTCGATGCCGGGGGACTGGTCATCAGCACCAGCCCGCCCGGAACGGTGGCCACGCGTGAACGCTTCAAGCAGCGCAGCACGTGGCTCGGCGCACAGACCGCCGCGACCCTGATCGTTGAGGCAGCCACGCGCAGCAGGTCACTGCACGTCGTCGAAGCCGCCCGCCTCAACGGCCGTGCCGTCGCGGCCGTCCCCGGCCCGATCACCTCGACTGTCTCCCTCGCCTGCCACCACCTCATCGCTGAAGGCGCCGACGTGGTCTACGACTCCAGCACTCTGCGGGTCTTCGCCGACCAGGCCCTGACTGTCTGACCCGAAGCCAAGTGAGGCGCGCACACATCCGCGCGCCTCACCCGCTCCAGCAACCAGGAGACCCCGTGACCACCGAGCAGTACGCGAGAGACGAACTCTCACTCTTTCCGCCATGCGCGGCCCCCGCGTGCCGCAACCTCGTCAACGACACCGACCAGGTCTGTGCCGAGTGCTGCACCCTGTGGGGCCCCTACCTCCACAGAATCGGAGACCCATCCCCGTGGGCCGTGACCAGCGTTCCGGCCTGCGGACACGGCTGGTGGTGGTGGCGCGACCAGCGTTGTGACCAGTGCGGTGAGACGTCGACCATGAGCACGACCTAAAGCGCCGGGGAGGGCACCTCCCCGGACCCCACCCGCCGGCGCCCGCGCGCCCATATCGGCTCCCTGCAGCGACCCCAGACCAGTCCCCAGATCAGGCCCGCCAGCCGGCGGACCCAGCGCCGACGACAGAGGCCGGCGCAACGCGCAGGCCCCTCACGGGGACCTGCAAGCTTTCATCACCCCGCTTCGCGGAGAAGTGTTTCTTCCTCCCCGGTCGATTGATTCTGACCCGCGGCCACCTCCACGCAACCCCCGCACTACGTGCCGGCGTCCAGCACGAAACTCCCCTCGGCGCTCCCTGCGGTCGCTGATCTCCTCGAGGACTTTCGCTCGGACCCCGGTTCCGGGGGTCTGCGCTCCAGCGGCCCATCGCGGGTCGACATCTCTCTTGCCCGGGGCGGCAAAAACAAGGTCGGGGCACCGCAAGCATCAGCACGAGCGTGAGGAGTCAGTCATGGCCGGCATCAGCAGCCACCAGCGAGCCGAGTACGTGAAACGAGGCACCGCAGCCTTGCGTCAGCTCGAAGCCGACACCTCCACCACGCGCCGCCAGCTCGGAGCAGCGCGAGACCTGGTGAACCGGATCTACAACCACACCAACCCCGCCACCGTGGGGGAGGCCCTGGCCGACCTGGAGCACCGAGCACCCCGAACCGCTGAAGCAGCAGACACAGACCGCTGAGGTCTGCCACCCTCAATAAGTGAACACTTAAAGTGTAAGCAACCTAAGGAGAAACATCATGCTCGACAAGACGCCCATCACCTTCGCCGGCAACCTCGCGGCAGACCCGCAGATCAACTTCACCCCCAACGGCGACGCCGTCGCCAACTTCACCGTCATGGTCAACCGGCGCGTCAAGCGCGGTGACAGCTGGGAGGACGGGCCGGCCACCTCGCTCCTGTGCGAGCTGTGGCAGAAGAACGGCAGCCAGAAGAAGGAAGCAGAGATGTTCGTGGAGTCCGCGCGTAGGGGGGACCGGGTCATCGGTCACGGTGAGGTCTACACCCAGACCTGGGAGAAGGACGGAGAGACCCGCTACCGCGACCAGGTGCGCGTGATCGAGGTCGGCATGTCGACGGCCTGGAAGGTCGTACAGGTCAAGGAGTGAGCGACCGGGGCCACCCGCTCGAGTGGAACAGCCCCAAGGAAGAACACCGATGCCCCGCTGGCGGGAGGTAACTGCGGCCTCCCAGTCAGCGGGGCTTTGGCGTGTTCAGTGAGCTTCAAGCCTGCTCGGGCACGACGCCGAGTGACTGCAGCTGGACGACGTCGGTGTAGCGGGTCTGTCCCGTTTCGTCGGTCCAGCGTTCTGTCTGCACGTGGCCGATAACGACGATCGTGGTGCCTGCCTCGAGCGTGGCGAGCTGGTCGGCCAGGCGGCCGGTTGCGCGGAGTTCGAACCGCGGTCCGGGGGTGCTGCTGCCGGTCGGGAGGCCGTTGCGGTAGCGCTTGCTGGTTGCGGTCGCTGCAGCGCTGCGCTGGGGGTCGTTGGTCATGGTGGGGATGGCGTCGAGCTGTCCCTCAAAGCAGATGATGACGGCCATGGTCGGTGTCTCCTTCGTCGTGAGTGATGACGTGCGAGAGCTGGCCGTGGCCTGCGGCGCGTTGCGCCTGGACCACTCGGACCCTTGCTCCCGAACAAGTGCCGCCTATGCGGACCGGGGGAGGGTCAAGGGCCGACGAAGGAGGGCACCGCTTCCCTTGACGCTTCTCCGGTCCGTGTCACGATGGGCGGCGTCGGGAGCAGGTTTCCCCACCACCCGTCAGGGTGGAGACATGCATGTGGCCCCTCCGCAGGAGGGGCCACCGTTGCGCCAGGCCTAGCCTGGCGAGTTGTGGTTCAGTTTTGTGGGTTTGGGGCCTCTGGTCGTTGCTGTTTGAGAACGCCAGCACACCGCGAACTGAGCGGCGGTGCACAGTCTGACGCTGCTTAGAGCCCGGTCTGTTGGGCTGCTCGAGGTCAGGCTGTGTGGCGGCGCCCACGGGTCCCGTCGTCCTCCAGGTGGTCGAGGCCGAGCCGCGGTTAGCTCGGATCGTCCACGTGGGGACGAGGGGTCTGGGCCGTGTCCAGGGCAGGGGACCCGGAGCGTCGCTTTGCTGTGGGGAGTTGGTAGGGGCGAGGTAGTGAGAGGCCGACGTCGGCGAGTTCGCGCGCCTTCCAGCCGCTGTCCTTGGCTGCCTCAAGTGCCTTGGCGGCCGCCGGCACGGCGGTCTCCTCCCGACGCGTGATCAGCGCGTCAATCTCGCGGTCGAGGTCGTCGACCTCTGCGAGTCGCGCCGCGAGCCGGCGAACCGGCTCTTCGCGCGGTGCGAGCAGCTTGCGGATTGCCTCATCGGCTCGGGCCGTGTCCGTCTTGGCCATGTCGGTCTCCCTTTGGTCGGTCGTGTTTGCTCCCAGCGTAGCGGGAGCGGGGCGGGGCTGCGCTCGGTTCGCCAAGCGCTCCCGGTGCTGCATTGCTCCACGTGAGTCACGCGGAGCAAGCTAAACCATAAGGTGCCCTTAGGGTGGCGCGGCCGCAGGCCACGTGTCACACTGGTGACAGTCCCCCTGTCGGGGGTCGCTGCGCTAGGCATGGAGAGGCGGGAGGAGCGGGCGATGGCTGAGGACGCTGCATCGCGGGCGCGCCGCTCTCTGCGCGGCTTTCGGCAGGACCGCGAGCCGGGTCGGCCTCGCGAGATCCGGCACGTGGTGAAGGTGCATCCGGAGACGGAGCGTCGCCTGGTGCTGAAGGCCACCGAGCGTGGCATCACCGTTGCTCGCCTGCTTGTGGAGTCGGCGCTTGCCGGGGGAGCGGAGGCAGCGAAGTCGAAGGCCGAGCTCGCGGGGGAGCTGTACCGAGTGACGCGTGCCGTGGGGAAGATCGGGGTGAACGTCAACCAGATCGCTCACGCCACGAACGCCACGCTGGCGACGCAGCCGGAGACGGTCGAGGCGATGCGCCAGGTGCAGGAACTGTGCGACCGGTTGCAGCGGCTTCTTGACGATGTGCAGGGGCCGTTGTGATCCCTAACGTCGTCAAGGGCGGCAACATGTACGGGCTCATCCACTACCTGCGCGGGCCCGGAAAGTTCAACGAGCACGAGAACCCGCATGTGGTCGGCGGGGACGATTTCCTGACCGCCTGGTACGGCACGGAGGCCCTGGAGCTGTCGTCGGTGACGGAGATCGCCGACTACATCGAGGAGCCTCGCAAGCAGTACGGGACGAAGGTCACCGCACAGGTCACCGAGCAGGACCCGGAGACTGGTCAGCGGCGCGTCACGGGCTACAAGGACGCTCATGTCTGGCACTGCTCACTGTCGCTGAGTGCCGATGAAGGTGTCCTGAGTGATGAGAAGTGGCACGCGATCGCGCGCGACTTCATGGACCAGATGGGGTTCACCGAAGCCTCAGGCAAGGCCCCGGCTCGGTGGGTTGCGATCCGTCACGGACTGTCCACGGCGGGCAACGACCACATCCACATCGCGGCCTCACTGGTGCGCGAGGACGGCACCCGTTGGGATGGTCGGTACCGCGACTTCCGGAATGCTCAAGAGGCCTGCCGGGCACTCGAAGTTCGTCACGGACTGCAGACTGTTGCCGGACCCGATCTTGGGCTCGCCGAGCGCGGCGAGAAGCCCGCAGAGCGCGCAAAGGCTGCACGGGCCGGGCGCGATCAGACCGCGCCCAAGGAACTGGCCGAGCGGGTCAGGGCGGCAGCAGTTGCCGCCTCCAGTGAGGCCGAATGGGTGCGTGCTGTGCGTGCCGACGGGATGGTGCTTAAGCCGTTCTTCGCAAAGGGAACCACGGACGTGGTGACCGGATACCGCGTCTCGTTGAAGCCCGACACCTACGGTTCAGGGTTCGCGTTCTACGGCGGAAAGACGCTGGGCCAAGACCTCTCCTTGCCGCGGCTTCGTGAGATGTGGGGCGCGGCGAGTGTCGATCAAGCCAGCGCCGCAGCGCGTGAGTGGCAGGCCGCTTTCAGGGGCCAGCCGGCTACTGACGCGGCGCCGAAGATGGGCATCGAGGGGCGGGCGAGTCAGTCCGCAGCGGAGCGTTTCCAGGAGTTCAACCAGCGCCTAGCGAGCACGCCGTACGGTGATCGGGCGGCCTGGTCTGATGCTGCTCGTGACGTCGCCGGCACGTTGTCGTCGTGGGCTCGCTACGACCACGACCTGGCGCCGGACCTGCGCCGTGCCGCAGCAGTCCTAGGCCGTTCGGCGCAGCTGAAGCGGCCATCGGTGGCACCGGGTCGAGTCGTGCGTGAGTCGCCGATGGGGACAGCGAACCTGTTCCTCATGGCGCGTTCCGCGGACAAGCCGAAGATCGCCGCGGCGATGCTGATGCGGCAGGTTCTGGTGACGAGCAAGGCATTGGCCGGCTACCACCAGGCCGCGGGTGATGCACGTCAGGCGGAGGCACTTCGGCGCGACGTGGTGAGTCGTCTGGAGCGGGTGCAGCTCGCCGGATACGCCGCAGTCGGTGGCTCTGGGAGCGGTGCGACGGCGGTGCTCGAGCGTCCCGCGGGTCCGGCGGCCGGACCGGATGAGCGGGCCCGCAAGATCGCGGGGGCCTTCGGTGGCGGCGTGGTGCCGCTGCCCAACAAGTTGAGCGAGCCGCGAGAGAAGCCGGCTGTACGACCCGAGGTAGGACCAGGACGCAGGAACGGAAGGAGTGATGATCATGGCCGATGACGACCCGATCGACGACGGAGTGTCGATCATGATGAGCGGGGCTGCGGCGGCAAGTCGCGTGGCCGAGGTGCTGGTGCGCCAGGCGCAGGACGCGAAGCTGAAGCTGGCGCAGCAGGACCGGATCGCAGCGGAGGAAGCAGCCTCGCAACTGGCAGCGCGAGGTGAAGTGGCACAGGCGTTCTATCGGGAGGCGGCCAGCCAGGAGTGGCTGGCCGGGGCGACTGTTGCCGACATCCGGGCCGCGGTGGAAGGCGCTCACCTGTGGGCCGAGATCGACCCCGAGCGATTCGCTGGAACCGCTGAGGATCTTCGCGACGAGATGCGTGCCGTGTTCGGTGTCGACCTGCGGGAAGCGGTCGCTGAGCAGCGTGACGCGGCCGCGATCGCGGATCTCGCGGCGGCGGGAGTGGACTCGGCCCGGGCGGCTTCGTCGCACGCCGGCGTCGCCGTCGACCAGGCGCGCAGCGCGGAGGCCACAGCGGTGAGCGAGTACGACTCACCGGACGCTCGCAGGGCGCGTGAGCAGGCGATGAAGGACGCTGGCGCCGACACCGAGACGGTCAAGGCCCGGGTGGTTTCGGACCGCCTCAATGCCCACGATCCGCGACTGGCACCTGCCGGTACGGGGGGCGCGGCGAAGGGCAAGCCTGCGGCGCGCACGAGTTCGCGCAAGGCAGATCAGCAGCGCGGGAGGTAGTCACCGTGCGGTGAGAAGTTGGTCCCATCGGGTCGTGCGGGCAGGGGAGAGGCGTTCCCTGCGCATGTCCCAGCGTTTGCGGCCGCGGAGTCCGGTTGGTCCCCAACCGATGGCTTCGCGGCCGTAGCGTTGAGTGAGGTCGTCGACGGCGTCTCCGAGCGCCCGGCGACGCGGATCGACTTCGGCTAGGAGCGACGGTTGGCCGCCGGCGGGGGAGAGGCCGGTGAGCAGGATCCCGGCCCGGTTGTACGGGTGGCCGTCTCTCATTCGGGGCAGCACCGCGCGGGCCGCGGTGATCAGCTCGAGCGGATCGCTCGTCGCGGGATCGAGGGCGACGGATGCGGAGTGGTGGGCGACGTCGTCGCGGAATCTGCTGGAGGAGATCCACACCTGCAGGAGAGCGGCCTCCAGGCCGTGGGCTCGGAGGCGGCGGGCTGCGGTCGCGGCGTACTGGGTCAGGACGCTGCGCATCTCGGAGCGGGTCGAGACCGGTTGGCCGAGCATCCGTGAGTACATCAGCTGCTGGCGGTCCTTCGGGGTGAAGCCGACCGGCTGGCAGGGCACGCCGGCGAGCTCGCGTGCGGTGCGCTCGACGACCACCGACCAGCGACGCCGGATCACGCCGGCGTCTGCGCGGGCGAGGTCGGCCGCGGTCACGATTCCCAGACCGGCGAGGCCGGCGGTCAGGCGTGACCCGATGCCCCAGACCTCAGAGACAGGGGTAGCGGTCAGGAGCTCGTCGACGTCGCGGCTCGTCCAGGTGGTGAGGTCGACCAGGTCGACGCCGATCGCCTTGGCGTGACGCTGCGCGACCTTCGCCAAGGTCTTGGTGGGGCCGATGCCTGCCGCGGTGGGCAGACCGGTCCAGGCGCGTACCCGGGACTGGGCGGTCGCGGCGACGGCGGCCGGTTCGTGGTGGGGGAGCGCCACGAACGCCTCATCGACGCTGTAGGTCTCGGTGTCGGCCGAGACGGTGGCCAGGGTGTCGTGGAAGCGCGAGCTGAAGGCGCCGTACTCCTCGTAGTTGGAGCTGCAGGCGATCAGGTCGACCAGGTGCGGCTTCTCGCGGAGCTTGAACCACGGGTCGCCCATCGCGACGCCGAGCTGCTTGGCCTCATCGCTTCTCGAGACGGCGCAGCCGTCGTTGTTCGACAACACGATGACGGGCTTGCCCTGCAGGCGCGGGTCGAGGACGCGTTCCACGGAGACGAACATGCAGCGCACGTCGACGAGCGCGATCGGTCGGCTGCGGTTGGCGAGACCCCAACTGACGTCGCTCATCCTGCGGCCCTGCGTGCGGTGCTCTCGCCGAGCTGTCCGAGGGGCAGGTGGTGGATCAGGACGGTCGCGACGCCCCACGGCTCGACCTCTGATGTCAGGGGGATCTCCTCAAGGTCGGTGATCAACACGGCGGCGCCGTCGCGTAGCTCGAAGGTCCCGAGGCGGTGCTCGTTGTCGACGACGACGACCAGGACCCGGCCGGGAAGCGGCGCCAGTGAGCGGTCGACCAGGATCTCGTCACCCTGACGGATGCCTTGGCTGGCCAGCGCGTCGGAGGTGACGCGCAGGACGAACGTCGACGTCGGCCGTCGCACCAGGTGCCGATCGAGGGAGATCGGACCTTCGTAGTAGTCCTGGGCAGGGTTGGGGAACGACGCGGTGGTCTCTACCGCCGGACCCCGGCTGTTCGAACGTTTGTTCGACATGACCGCAGAGTACATCAGCCGTCAGGGACCCCAGATCGCGCGTACTGCCTGGTCGGAGGGCTTGATCTCGTCCAGGTCGTCTCGGGGAAGTTAGCCCAGCGGGCGAGGGCTGGTCGCCGAGGCTGATCCGCGACGAGTTGGGTCGACTCTGAAACCGATTTGGTTCCGCGCCTTGCGGCGGAGCTTGCCCTTGTCGTCGCGCGCCCACCCGCGCAGCTCTTTGGTTGCGAATTTGTTGTAGGTCGCCAGGTCGATCAGGGCACCTTCCAGGTCGGCACCTTCCAGGTCGGCGCCAGCGAGATTCGCGTTCTCGAGCCGAGCGTCTCGTAGCGACGTGTGGCGCAGTGAGGCCCCTTGGAGTTTTACCTTCGATAACTCTGAGGTGCTCAGATCGGCGTCGTTCAACTGTGCGCCCGCCAGCTCTTCGCCCCATGCGTGCGAGTACGGGGCCTTGATGCCATTCGCTACGAGACCGTGCGGCCACGCTGCACCCGGCCACTGGAGGTTCCGGAGGTTGAAGCGAGTCGACTCAGGGTAGGTCTGGTTCAGCACTCCAAGGACGTGTAGCGCCGCAGAAGCCTCCGCCATTGACGATTCGCGTGGTACTCCGCTCGGCGGAGCGGGAGGAGAATCCCAGGGGTCGTTGGGGCCTCCGGTGCGGGCCTCCCATTCCTCGATGATCGCGTAGTCGCCAGCCAGTCGGCCGAAGACGAGGCGGAGATGCGCAGACAGGACTTGGTCAACGGTTGTCGATTCCTCCGACGAGGTGAGCGCCAGCCGCTGGAGCGAGTAGATGCCCCCGAGGCGGGTTGAGACCTGGTCGCTCCCCAGTTGCTCCACGCTGCGGGAGTAGGTGTCAACCTTGTTGGCATCTCGAGTCATCTCGAGCTCCTTGAGTCGTGCGGCGTGCCCGTGGCCTGCAAGGACGGCAGCCACCACGGCAACAACCAGGGTCACGGCTGGCGTCGCTACCCGGGTGAAGTCTGACCACGGGATCTTGCCCTTGGGGGTCCTAAGGCTCCAGTCGCCGGTGTACCAGCTCCCGACGAGATACAGAGACGTAAGAAGCAGCAGGAGCACCGCTGTGACGGCGACGACGGCGTCTATCCACCAAGGCATCGGCCAACGCCACAGCCGTGCGCCGAACCACAGAAGCCCGGTGGCCAGAATTGCTGTCGCTAGTAGTGCTTGGACCCAGATCGGCGGCGCGGTGAGGACTACATGGATCAGCAACTTGTGGCCCGCTTTCCCCAACGCTCCTGGGCTGATTGACGGGTCATGCCGGCGGCGCGACCGATCGCCTCCCAGGTGCTCCCTGCTGAGCGAGCTCGTGCGACCGCGAGGGAGAGCGCCTGCTCTGCGTCGACAATGCCTCGACGTACTGCGGTGATCTGTTCAAGCGCGGTGATCCCGTGGAGGTGGTCGCGTTCCCAGATCGCTCGCACTGCCTGGTCGTAGGGCTTGATCTCGTCCAGGTCGTCGACGTCGGCGGCGTCGGCGACGTGGAAGCGGCCGCTAGAGAGGTCTTCGAGTTCTTGCGATGGCACGCGCGGCAGGAGTTCGCTGATCCACTTTGTGCGGCGGGTGCTGTCTCCACCCTCCGTGCAGTCGCAGATGATGCGCCACCCGACCGCCGTCGCTGCCGGGCGGGTCGCGTACACCTCATCGGTAATCGCACCCGGCTCACCCACGTACTCCACGCCCACGATGACCTCTCCGGCGGCGTAGGTGCCGCCGGTGCTGATGCCGATGCCGCGGGAGCCGTCGGGGAACTCGGCCACAAGGTGCGCCTCGTGCCAGGTACTGGTGCTGTCGCCGTCGTGTATCCAACCCATGAGGGGAGCGTGTCAGGTCTTCCTGTCGTCGTCAATGATCTACGCAGGGTTTCCTGACACATCACTGTCTATGTCAGGCTTACCTGACATAACGGCGGTTATCGGCTCTTGATATGTAGCGTCACAGGGCGCGGAAAGCGCGCAGCGACGCGGAGTCAATCCGCGACGGTGCACTGTGGCGCCCCGGTTCCGCACTGCCCCGACCGTTCCGTGGACCGGGGAACGCGGCTCGCCTGTCGCGTTGTCCACGGGTTCCTGAGCCTTCGCCTCGCCATCAACGGCCGGCCAGACTTCAGTGACCTGGTCGCTTCCGGTTAGTCGGCGTATCAGTGAGGTATCAAAGGTGTCGCATCGGAGTCGAAGGGTTATCTAATACTGGCACCTCATCCGTCAACTACGGTGATCCGCTATGGCGCTTATTGGTCCGCCTGGTGCGTATGCTGTCAAACATGACCGACACCACCTCCTTTGACCCGTTCGCTGGCATCCAAGACGAAGTTGCCGCCGACGACCACGACACCCTCACGAGCCTCCTAGACGACGCGAAGCGTGGCTACTTGCCGCTCAGAAAGTCATTCGCGCAACGCCACTCCAGTCAGGGCCAAGGACGTGACTCCCCTCGCGGCTCCACCCTGGCCGCCTTCGTAACCCCCGGCCGAGAGCGAGCTCTTGAGCTCTTTCTCCTCATCCACGCGCTGCAACCGATGCTGGACGGCAACCCCTTGCACCTCGGCACATGGGCGCGTGCCCTCAGCGCCGCAACAGGGAAGACCGTCACGGCGAGCGGCGTGAGCCGCACGCTGGGGCAACTCGAGGCAATGAACCTTCTCGAGCGCCTCGACACGTCCAGGTCTCCCGTGCTCGAGCTCAAGAGCGAAGACGGCCTGGAGCGTGCCTGGAAGAAGCCCGGCCAAGAGCCCGAGGGAGGCGCCGGCTACTTCGTGATCCCCCACCTGTACTGGACCCTTGGTCTCTCGCGCACCCTCAACCTGCCTGGGAAAGCGATGATGCTCGTCCTGCTGAGTCACACCCAGAACCCACAGACCCCAGCGATGGCGATGCCTCTCGAGCGGACCAAGGACTGGTACGGGATCTCCGAACGTACAGCCGAGCGCGGGTACAGAGAGCTCTCCCAAGCGGGACTCCTCAAGACCAAGATCCAGAAGATCCCAGACCCACGCCACCCGGCAGGACGAGTCGAGAAGTACTGGCGCGCTCTCGCCGCCCCGTTCGACACCCCATCGCGGCAGAAGATGCAGGCGGCCGCCATCAAGGCCGCGACACAGAAGACGCTCCCTGGCATGGTGCCGCCGACCACCTAACGACGGCATAGATCCAGGCAGACGCGAGAGAGGAGGTGAGACATGCAAGCGTTGCGAGACGTGCTCATGGAGCGTGAAAAGAACAATCGGGCCCTCGCCCTTAAAGGGTGGGGCCCGACCATCCGAATGAAACTACTCCGCTGGCCGATGGCAGTCGGCCTGCTCACTGGAGTAGTGGCGCTACTTCGTTACCACTGAAAACCACTGTAACGCCAACCCGTTCGGTCCGGGACCTGCTCCCCAGCAGGTCCCGGACCAAGCGGCGTCAGCATTGCCCCCAAAGACCGCGGTCTGCTCTCTGCGCTGCCTTCTCCTGGCTCCGATACGCCTGCTCACGCTCGATCGGTGTGCGGTTCGGGTAGAGCTTCGCGGCATCGGCCTTCAAAAGCTCACGGCCGACGTCGACCTGGTCGACCTCGAGGTAGCGCAGCTGACGTCCGTAGACGTCGGTGTCGCCCTGCGTTGGATCACTCGCGAGCCGCACCCGCGTACCTCCAGGAGCCAGTCGGCGCAGCTCAGCGGTAGCGCGATCGCCGTAGCAGTCCCCTGCCTTCGCGCCGTGGCGCACCTCGGGGGCGTCGACGCCGAGCAGGCGGACCTTCTCCGTCTTGCCGTCAACCTTCACGTGCAGGGTGTCGCCGTCGACGACGCGGACCACGGTCCCGCGTGAGCGCTTCGTCTCTTCCTGGGCGTCAGCGATCCGGTCCACCATCTCGATGCCGGCCGACTCCGCCAGCCTCCGCACTTGGTCGCGACCGGGCTCCGTGAGGAATCCCCCCATGAGCAGCGCAGCGAGCAGTACCGGGATCAGGCGACTCCAGAGCTTCAACATTGGTGTGTCCCTTTCGCTGGCCGCTGAGGACGCGGTGATCGAGAGTTGCAGAGGGTTCCGACAGAACTCGCGAACCGGCCACATCGGGCTGGTTCGGTCACTAGGCTTGAGAAGCGATGTCGCCGCAGTAGCGGCAACGTTCGGAGTGCGGTCCCGGACTCACCGCTGGGACCGCGCTCATCATCCGAAGACGTCGCTCTCGGGGTACTTCACTGACAGATCCGCGATCGCCTTGTGCTCATCACTGCCGCATTCGGCGAACGTGCCGTTCGGGTCGAGCAAGACCGACATCCTCGGGTCCGCGTAGTCGCGCCACCACACCGTCGTTCCCGTGCAGGGGTCAAGGCGCAAGACCCTCATATCCCACCGGGTCGACGTCTCGGCGGCAGCGTCGTATGGGTCTATGCGACGGGCTGTAGGCAGCCACAGAGGCCCCCGGGTACCTCAGATTTCTCATAAGGCCGGAGCGCGGAGCGAGGCCCGAATCTGTCCCCACCTTCGATGCTCGTGTACGGAGAACAAGACGATCAAACAAGCCCCAAGAGCGATCGCCTTCCACAGCTTGGGGTCGATTGCGATCCAAGCAGCCCCGCAGGAAACCGTCAGGGCCCATCCGGTAAGCAGCAAGGACACGGAACGGTGACTTGCTCCACGCCGCAGAAGAACGTGATGCAAATGGCCTTGGTCGGCAACGAAGATCGACTGACCGCGCCAAGCGCGTCTGATAACCGCGGCCGCCAGGTCAAAAAGGGGAAGGCCTGCAATAGCGATAGGAAGAGCGAACCACATCAAAACCCCGGCGCGAGGCCGGAGTTCGTCGGCTGAGATAACGGCGGCCTCGTTGCTCATTGCAAGGAACGCTGACGCGATGAGGACTACCCCCAACATCTGCGAACCAGCGTCTCCCATGAAAATTCTTGCCGGCCACGCGTTATGATAAAGGAAGCCCAAACACGAACCGACCAATGCCGCGGTGAGTAAGCATGAGGCGCTAACTAGAGTGGATCTGTGATCGCCCAAAGTTGCAGAGTACGAGTAGATGAAGAGTCCGGCTGCGCCCGCCCCAACGACGCCTGCGGCCAGGCCATCGAGCCCATCCATAAAGTTGACAGCGTTGATGGCCATAATTGCCAGCACAACGGTGACAAGTGCGCTCAGTGACGGCGCGACCGAGAGTTGCCCCCCGCCGAAAGCCGGCAGGGTGAAAACCTGAATCTGAAACACAACCAGGAGGCACCCCGTGACGACCTGGCCAGCTAGTTTTACTAGTGCTGAAAGATCTAGGACGTCGTCCACCAGGCCGACGATCCACATGATTCCAGCGCAGATCAGGACGTTGCGGGCATCATTTAGCGGCACGTCAGAGAGGGGCTGGTTGGGGAGGCTTGAAGCAACTCCGTATCCAGCCCATAGTCCTCCATAAAGGCCAACGCCCCCCAAATATGGGATGGGTTCGGTGTGGACATCGCGATCTCTAACTGCCGCTACGGCTCCAAGCCTGATCGCTACAGCTCGGCTGAAAGGGCAGATTATTAAAGTGAGGCAGGCCGCAGTGGCAGCGATGACGAGATAGGTCAGCAAAAGTGTCAACTAACTCGAAGCGTGAGATCAGTCTTCACTATTGGCGCTGAACCGCCGTTGGCGGATCCTCGACTTGGCCGTCACCCCAGTTACCCAGCTTGCGGCGAGCAAGAACCACAGGAGCGTGAGCGCAGCAGGATGACTTTCGAGCAGTTGTGCACGGTCGCTCAGTAGCCACGTCACGCCGAGGAGTGCACCTGTCGCGACGGACGCGAAAAACACACCCCTCGTGATATCGAGGGTCCTTTGGTCTCTGCTAGCCCGTCTGCTGTCCACTGGGACCTGCCTGCATGTTTAGCTCCCGAGCGGGTTTGAGGCCGTTTTCCAGGCCGACCAGTTAGTGAAGTGTGAGGGAAGTGTACACGGACTAAACGAGCCGTCGCAACGTCCGACGCGGTACTCCAAGTCTACATCCTCAGGGAGGTCCTTGTTGCACCATTCGTTGTGACCACCGTTTTTATTCACGCACAGCCCGCGGCGATCTCCATTCTTGAGCCGCCAGTGAGCTCCGACGCGCTGACTGTCATCCAGAAGGTCGGCGACTAGGATCTTATCCCCAAGGCGAACGAAGCACACTGAGGCGAAGGTGGCGCCAGGCGCGCCCGGATTTACGATCTTCCCGTAGATAGTATCGTGGCAGAACGTACTATTGGCATCCTCGGTGTAGTTCAACTCGAGCGGCACCGCCGCCGAAGCATGTGGCGGTGCCACTATTGCCGAAATGAATAGCGCGAGCAAGATTCCAATGAATGTGCCTTGAATGCGTTGAGACATTAAACGCTCCATGAATTCGAAGGGAAGTGCGGGTCGCACGCGATTTTGCTTACGTGAATCGCTTTTACCGGATCTGGGGCCAGGTTGACGACCGAATTCCCTATCATTCTTGCGTTCGCCACTCGGATCACCGCGATGAATTCGAGGAAGCTGTTATCTTGATCCGTGACCATGAAGCGATTTCGCGGTTGACCACGTCGTCTCCCAGTCGAGGAAATCCGTTCGGAACCGCAGTTTCTCAGCGGAAGGCCCTGTGGTCAAGGGCCAGGGTGGACGAATTGGTCCTTCGCTTGGGGTTTGGTCAGGTTGCCAGGGCCTCCGAGCTCGTGATGGGCCACTTCTCGGCACCGGGCGAATCGGATCGATTACCAACTTGCGTCACATCGACCTGGTTCCGAAACTAGGATTGACCAGCGTTCCCGACACAGGTGAGACGGTCTGTGCCCGGTCTCGGACTCGCCGCTGGGGCCGCACTCATCAGTCGAAGATGTCGCTCTCGGGGTACTTCACTGGCAGATCCGGGATCGCCTTGTGTTCGTCGCTGCCGCATTCGGCGAACGTGCCGTTCGGGTCGAGCAACACAGACATCGTCGGGTCCGCGTAGTCGCGCCACCACACCGTGGTTCCCGTCCCGGGATCGAGCCGCAGGACCTCGAACGCCTTCCAGAGCCCTTCCAACCGGCTGAGAGCTTCAGGGTGACGCCACCACTCGGAGCACCAGCGCAGCTGAGCCTTCATCCCCGTGCGCCTCGCGTAGACGACCGCCAGGAATTCGTTCACGAACTCCACCACCGAGGTGTAGAACGGCTGCGGGTCTTCTCCGCTGATCTCGTCGGTCATGATCCGATCCCCTTCACGTCCCACGGGCTCGTCGACAGCGCGGCCGCGTTGCGCGGCTCGTGCGAGGGACTGTGGGCAGCGATGGATGCTTCGATCGCCGCGGCCTGATCACTGAGGAACCACGGCACCGGGCGCACCAACGCGGCCGGTGTCCCGGAGGCGAAGAGCACGGCGCGACCTTGCGGCAGCTCACGCAGCTCGCCGATCGACATGATGGTGCGCTCCTGGCTCGACACCGACACGCTCACGTTGCTTCGCGAGGTGCCACGCTGACCGCTGACCGACTCGCTGCGGGTCAGGTGGGTGTGGGCGCCGATCAGGTCACTGATGCGTCGCAGGAACCGGTCGTCGTCGACGCCGCCACCGTAGAGCTTCACGTTCGCGGCCGACCACAGCTTCTCCATGCCCTTGGTGCCCCAGACCTCCTCGCCCTGGGCCCAGTTCTGCAGGATCGTCTCGATGATGATGCCGCGCGATCCAAAGTGTGAGTAGTAGCTGTCGAGGTTGCGGAACCTGCAGATGTTCGCGGCCTCGTCGAGTACCGCGACCATCGGCGTAGCCAGCCGGCCGCCAGGTGACACGGTGGCCAGCTCCTCGGCCGCGTCGATCACCGCGACCGTGAGCGCGGCGACGAGCGGCCCGGCGCCGCCCTCGCCCTCGCGGGAGAGCAGGTAGAGCGTCGCGGTCGACGACGCGAAGTCAGTCGGGTGGAACTGCCGACGCTGGGTGTAGCCGTCGGGAGGCGTCACCCACGCGGTCATCTTGCGCTGACGCAAGAACCCCATCCGTGCGCGCGCGGTGCCGTAGACACCGTCGCGCTGCTTGTCGGGAAGGTTGGTCAGCGCCTCAAGCGAGTCGCCGTGCAGTGCGAAGCCGTGCTGCGCCAGGTGGTCGACGGCAACCGTCGACGTCGGCCGCGTGAGCCAGTCGTACACGGTCGTGATCGGGAGCTCAGCGACCGCGGCCGCGAGCAGCAGCAACCCGATCAGGTTCTGGGCCTCGCCGTCGAAGTAGGCATCGGTCTTCGCGCCCGGGGTGATCGCTGAGGCGCAGAACTGCGCCGCCAGCTTCTCGGCCTTCGCCTCATCTGCATCGACGTACCCCGTCGCCGGGTCCCGCTGGGCAGTCCCGGTGCGAGGGTCGTGGGGCGCGATGTAGGTGAGAGGGTTCCACCACCACTCCGCAGGAGCCATCGCGACGCCTTGGGGGTCGAAGACCCAGACCTCACCGAACTCCGAGCGTGGACCGCGAGTCGCGTCGACGACATCGCGCTTGTTCGAGGTCGCGACCACTGCCCCAGGAGCCGACATAATCGCCGGGATGGCGTAGGCGGTCGACTTCATCGTCCGGGGGCCGGCGACGACCACGATCATGTTCTCCCAGTTGGAGAACAGCTCCATGCCGGTAGGCACCGAGCGGCCGAGAGGGATGCCGGGAGCGCCGTCACCCGTGACGCCCAGCTGTTGCGCCTTCGCGGCGGCACCACGGCGGCTCAGCGCCTTCAGGTCGCCCGGCCTGGCCATCCAGTTAGCGGCATGGTCGCCACGGAGCTCATCGCCGCGCCGGCGTCGCCGCAGGAGAACCACGGCGAGCACCACGGCGCCCACCACGCCTGTCATCGTCAGGAGCCAGACCGTCGCGCCAGCGGTCCACACCACGCCGTCGCGACCCGATGCCAGGCTCAGCACCGCTTCAATCGGGTTGCCCGCCGGACGAGTCCGCTCGTTGAGCCATGCATCGCCCAGCAGCGACAGCCACACAAGCAGGACCATGCCGATCCCGGCCCCGATCACGCCGACGCGGATCAGCGACTGAGTGCGGCTGTATGAGGGATTGAGCTCGCGGCGGTCAGCCATGCTTTCCTCCTAGAGAAATGCGAGTGCGGTGAGGTAGGGGTGGTCGCTGGTTCGCGGCCGCGAACGGGTGGAGTCGTCGCGCACGTAGCCCGACCACCGCACCTTGGACCCGAAGATCCAGTTCACGGTGTGCCGCGCCGGCACGTTGCACTTGCCGCCGACGTTGGAGCCTCCAGAGGCGGAACTAAGAAGCCCTCCGGCAGTCATGGTGCAGAACGCCTGCTGGTACTCGTTGAAGTCGCCGGCAATGATGAACGGGATGCCGAGCTTCTGGTTGAAGCTCGCGATGATCGCGCGCTCGCGGCGCATCGCCTCGATACGCCAACGCTCGGCCGGGCCCTTCGCGTTCGCCGGGTTGTGGATGCTCGACATGACGAAGGTGCGGCCCGTGGCGCGGTGCCGCAGCACCACCAGCGGCATCTTGCGGGTCTGGCCACCGAAGTACGGGATCGTGTAGCGGGTGCCGCTCACGAGATCGAACATGTCCTTGCGCCACACGATCGCGTTGTCCAGGTCGAAGAACATCCCCCACTGCCGACCAACCAAGCGACGGAACTCCTGCTGCTGAGGTCCCTGGAACTCCTGCAGGGCGACGACCTGAGCGTTCTGGCGCTGCATCACCTTGACCATGCGCTGCGTTCGCTCGGGCGACGTCGGCCAGCTGCAGCACCGATATCCACCCCGCGCGGTGTGGGAGTGGCCCAGCGCGTTGAAGGTGCCAACGACGAAGGCGCCCTGCACGGGCCCGATCGTCTGAGTCTGGCCAGCCAGGGTGATCGTCTTGCCGACGTTCTGAGCAAGCCACGTGGACGGATTGATGTTGTCCTCATAGATCGAGCCACCCTTCGGGTGGACCTCGAAGTGCAGATGGCAGCCGGTGGAGTTGCCTTCGGTGCCGACGTCGCCGATCCGCTCACCCGCCGACACCGTCTGCCCGTCGCGCACGTTGACCGCCTGCATGTGCGCATACCAGGTGGTGAGCTTGCCGGCGCCGGTCGAGACCTTCACCAGCCACGGGCCTGCCCACGCCTGCGAGCGGTCGATGATGATCTTGCCGCCGGTCGAGGCGAAGACAGGGGTGCCGCAGGGCACCGAGAAGTCGGTGCCGGTGTGCTTGCTAGACCAGCTGCCACCGGAGTTGCCCCAGTTCTTCCGGTCCGAGCCCTTCATGCTCGGCGGGATCGGGTACACCACCGATCCACCAGCGATCAAGGCTGCCTGGTCGCACTGCGTCGAGGCGCCGTTCGCGAGCGCGATCGCCAGAGCAGGGTCGGACGACAGGGCCTCGAGGATCGCGACCGCGCGGTCCCAGTACTTCTCGTAGTGATACGGGTCGGCGTTTCGCTGAACCGTATGCGCGGCCAGCGTCGGCGACATGCCCTGCCAGCCCTTCACCCGCAGCAGAGCACGGTAGAAGCTCAGCGACGAGCGACGTGGGTCCATCCGGTCCTCATACGTTCCCCACGCGCCGTTGTCGCGCTGCTGGAACAGGCCGCGGGAGTCGGGGCCGGCCGAGTCGCCGTAGTTGAGGATCCGCAGCGTGCTCTCTCCGTAGGCAGTCATCACCGCGATCGCCTGCCCCTTGGCTGGCACCTTCAGCTCGACGCCGGCAGCGATGATCGCCGCGGCGTTGCGGGTCTGCTCCGCGGTCAACCCCTTGACCGTCTTCACCGACCCGGTCTGAAGCGTCGCTGAACCCATGCCCGCGTCGACCACACAGTCCGAGGTCCCCAGTTGGTCCTCTCCGCTGATCAGCGCGCCGAGCATGATGAAGCCGGCGAGGATGAGTGCAAGCACTCCCCCGACAGCCGTGGTCAGCTTGTTGGTCACGGGCGGCTACCTGGGAAGTAGATCCGGCCGACCAGCCATGCGGCCGACTCTGTTACCCGGCTCATCTGCAGCCCGAAGCGGCCCTCGCTGGTGGGAATCCACACGAACGCCGAGGTGGCAACGGTCCCCGGCTCAACCTTCGCGGCGCCCGTGACGTCGAGGTCCGGCACCAGCGCGGGGTCGGTCGCGGCGTACGCCTGCTTGCCCTGTGCGTTCATCAACGGCTCGATGCCCGCCCACCACTCGGCGTACCTCAGGTCGGGGCGCGCCCACGACCGCAGGAACCGCACCCCCTGGGCGCCGGCGTCCTGCTCGGCCGCTGGCGCGGCCGTGGTGTCGTGCACGTGGAGATCGTCGCTGTGCTCAAGGCCGCTGCTGCTCGTCGACGAGCCAGGACCGGCCGTGTCGTCCTCACCGTCGCTGCTGCAGCCGGCCACCAGCACCAGGAGCAGCGCCGCGCACAAGGCTCGCCTCATCGTGCGCTGTCCTGCTGCACCCACCGGGCGTTGGTGTCGTGGAGTTCCAACTCGGCCGTGGTCAACACGACCTGGTTCTGGATCCCAGCGCGGCCGCCGACCTTGATCAGCACCTTCCCCGCCCCCGGCGGGGTCGCGGGTCGGGTCTTGCCGGTCTCGTGGTCGACCACCGTTCGGGCCTGCCAGCCCGGCGGGGTCGCCCACCCCGAGACCGTGGAGATCTCCTTCTCGCTCAGCCGCTTGATCTTCGAGAGCTCGCGCAGATCTGGCTCGGCGAGACCAGCCGTGACGACGATCCCGGATCGCTCAGCGAAGCCGCGAGCCTTCACGTTGTCGGCCGCGGACTCCATCGACTCGTAGTCCTTGAGGCTGTGTGTGATGAAGATGTTGCCGGAGCCGTCGTTGCGGTTCAGGCGGGTGATCGCGTCGAGCTTGTCGACCAGGCGTGCACCCGACAGACGCATGGGCCGCCACATTTCATCCATCACCGTGTTGACGTAGCGCTGCTCCTGCAGGTCCGCGTCAGCGAGTGCGTTGGATGCCTCGATCGTGGCGAAGACCTCACTCCAAGTGGCAACCATGATCGCCGCCAACACGTCGTCGGTCTGCTTCGCGACCACCGAGATATCGACCGACACAGCAGGCAGCGACAAGTCGACACGCTCAGTCGTCTGGCCACCGAAGGTGTCACCCAGCGGACCGTCCAACACCGCCTGCAGCGACCGGTTCAGCGGCTTTGTCTGCGCCGCGTAGTCGGCCATGTCGTCGGCCAGGATCGTGGTCAGAAGATCCGACGTCGGGTTCAGCAGGAGCTTCACCAGCTCGGGAAGCGCCGGAGGCTCACCGCCGCTAGGGCTGCGCCGGTAGTCGTCGATCAGAACGCGGATCGCACGGCGAACCAAGGCGTGCTCCCAGTCGGTCGCCGGCGAGCGGCGCACGATCTGAATGAGCGTCACGACCAGGTCCGTGGCACGGTCGACCGCCCACGAGACCAAGGCATCGCCGCGTTCGCCACCGATGCGGTTCGCAGCCGCCAGCATCTGCCCCTGGTCAAGCACGTTGAGCTGCTGGCCGCCACCGAAGCTGATGACCTGGCCACCGAGCGCCTTGACGATCCCGGTGTACTCGCCCTTCAAGTCGCCGGCGATCACCGAAACGATGCCGCGATCAGCCAAGCCGATGATCTGGCGGCAGGTCCAGGAGCTCTTGCCGAGCCCCTGGAGCCCATACACCGACATGGACGGCGACGAGATGAGGCCGGCCTGGAACCAGGAGAAGTGGTCGCAGCACACCGTGGCGCCGGTCTCGATGTCGACGCCTACCGGCACGCCGACGTTCGGGCGTGCGGAGCCGGCCGCGAACGGCCACATTCCGCAGACTTGCACCGTCGTGCCCCGATAGGTGGGGGGAACCGGCAAGATCCGCCACAGCCCGCCACCGCGGCCGCGGTACCCGCGCGGCGCGATGGGGTTCAGCGCGGTCACAGCAGATCCCGGATCTTGTCGGGAACCACGGTGTGGATCCAGGGCACAAAGCCCACCGGGAGCGTGGCCACGAAGCCAGCGGCCTGTGACCCATAGCTGCGGCGCAACCGCATGAGCACCGACGAAGCACCCGCTTCAATCGTCGACACCGCCTGGTCGAGATCGCCGTCGCGGTGGTGCACCGTGGCCGTGATCAGCAGTGAGAACCGGACCATGCCGGCACCAAGCGCGACCTCGTCGCGGGACCGCTCGGTAGCCTTCACCCGCAGCCGCGACCTGGCGCTGATCCGCTTCTTGCCCTGGTCGGCGTTGAACACCGCCGTGTCCACGTCGTTCTCGCTCACCTGGGCAGCCTCGGCCGGCGTGTGAGGCCGGTAGATGATCGCCACACGCTTCCTGGCGAAGTCCGAATGCGGGGCGAGCAGCGCCGTCAACGACCGCTCATTGAGTGACTGGCGCGGCGCCTCGGCCATCTCCCACGTCACGCTCCTACCGGAGTCGTGGAGGAGGTGATCCCAGGCCTCTTGATAGGACACCGGTCCGGCGTCCTTCCAGTCGACAGCCGTCGGGCCCGAGCCGGCGAGCGCGGCACGCTCCAAGAAGACCTGCGCCTCCGGGTCGTAGGCGGCACGCACGATTCCGGGAAGTTCGTTGGCAGTCACCATCGTGACTGCGCCACCGCCTGCGGCCTCGAGGCGGCCGCGGACGCCTGGCACCCTGCGTGCGAGCTCGGACAGGATCACGTCTCGGCGGCCCTTGCGGTCGAGTGTCCGGCCGCGGAACGTCAGCTCGAGATAGGTCACGTTCTCGCTCGAAGTTGCCGGCGCGGCCGCGACCACCTGGTCAATGATCCCGCGGGCAACCGCGGGAGCCCCGGCAACGCGGCCGGCGCCGACCATTGCGGCCAATCGGCCGCCCGGGTCAGGTGCCGTCTCGGTGATCGCCTTCGCGCAGATGATCGCGTGGTCATGACCCAGAGCAGAAAGGACATTCGCATAGGACGCGACCCAGAGGTCGACCTGTGTCTGGTCCTGCATCCACGGTCCGTCGGCGATGCACTTGGCGACGACGGTGTACAGCCCACCGACACGGGGGTTGTGGAGCACCGCGAACTGCTCGCCATGCACACCGAACGCATCGGCCTTCTCCAGCAGTTCGACGCCGCCGAGCATCCCCGGCAGACGGCTCTCTCGTTCCTGATTGCGACTGAACACGCCACTCCTCCACTGATGCTCTCCCCTGGCCCGCTGGACCAGGAACCCAACTCGCTGTCCCAGACGCCGCACCGGCGTCGTCGTTGCCGAGAAGACGGCCACCACCAGAAAGGCGGCCACCAGCCCGGCGAGCGGGCCAGCGGCCACGAGCAGCACGCCGGCCACGCCCATGCCGGCCACAAGCACAGTGGACCCGGCGGCGCTCGCACCCTTGATTCCCGACGACTCCTGCCGGATCCAGTTCCCGAACAGGACCCGCGGCGCCATCTGCTGCGTCTCGCTCATCCGTCAGCCCTACCCGCCCCTGAGGGACCGCCGTCTCCGGTGGAGTCCTCAGCGGCACTCTGCACGGTGTTGAAGGCCCCCTGCCCGGTCTGAACGCCCCGGGCAACCGCCGCGGAACCCGATCCACCTCCAGCGCCAGAAGGCGTCGCCGACGAACCGCCGGAGGACACTGCACCTGCGGGCGAGGAATCCGCTCCCCCACCGACGATCTGCGCCCCACCAGAGACAGACCCTCCGCCCTGACCAGGCGAAGCGCCGGGTGCCAGACCGGCGGAGCCGTCGGCACCGGAGGGTCCGCCGCTCACACCAGCGCTCTGAGAGAGATCCGATCCACCGTCAGCTACCTGCGGTGCGCCACCAGGCGTTGACCCACCAATCGCACCAGCAGATCCAGAACCAGAGGATGAGCCGCTGCTCAATCCGGCGGTATTCGCTCCACTCGGCCCACGACCGCCAGCGCCTCCCGATGCGGCACCGCCAGCGAAGCCACCGCCCCCGGCGCCACCCAGGAAGCCACCCGCGCCGCCAGCGCCAGCGGCCGCCGAGGCACCCCCCGTGAGGGCCATCGCCCCCAGGGCAACACCGGCGCCCACTGTGGCGCCGGCCAAGGCTCCAGCGTTCGCGCCACCGATCTGAGCGGTTACCGGAGCAATCAATCGCTGCAATGCCGGCAACGCCAGAACGGACAGGATCATCAACACGATCCCGGACAGCTGCTCCCAGAGATCTTCGCCTGAGGCCATAGTGAAGCTCAGCGCATAGATCAGCGCTGCAGTCGGCTTGTAGAGAATGAATGCGATCAGCCAGGAGACCTGCTTGTTGAACGCCTCGCGTCCCATCCGGGTGCCCGAGGCGGCGGCCGCGAGGTTGATCGTGCCCGCAAGGAGCACGATCACGGCGTTCCGCACGATCATGAACCCCAACTGGATCAGCTGCGCTATGACGACAAACAGCGCCAAGATCATGACGACCCCTGGTGCCATGCCAGCAGCAGTCAGGAACTTCACGTCGAGGTCGAGCTCAGCGCGATCCAGAATCCAGACCGAGAAGGCTTCGCTCAGCTCGACGCCCGTCGTGATCAAGAACCCCGCGAGCACCGTGGTCAGGAGCATCCGCACCATCGCTTCAGCGAGATTGACCGCTTCGCTCGCACGTGCGTAGATCATCAGTCTGATGCCGCCGTAGATCAGCGTCGCGACCATAGCCGCAGCGACCAGATACGACAGGTGGGCCGTCACCCACGCCGCAGGCGAGTCCGACCCCGTGACATCGGGCGCCGGCGCCTTCAGCCACAGAGTCATGATCTTCTCGATAGTCCAGTTAGCTGCCTCGACCATCGCGTCCACGAACCCGCCGAAAAGACTCCCGGCTACGTTCTCACCGACGGAGCCGGCGGCGCCAGTCACCGCGTCAGCAACCCCGGTCACCCCGTCGACCACGTAGCCAGCCGCGTCCTCAACCACGTCTGGGATGCAGTCTCTGGGATCAGTAAGGCAGCTCATCAGTAGTTCCCATCCCAGAAAAGAAAGGCGGACGAGTCCTCGACCAGTCGCACCGCGTCCTCCATACGTCCGGCCGGTGCATCGGTCCGCCAGTCGCCCGCCTCCCATACCTGGGCGAACGTGAAGCCGATTCGCTGAGAGCTCGTGACGTCCTCAACTAGCACTTCCACGACCACGCGGTCAGGCGTGGAGTCAACGACCCGGAACCCCAGAATCGTCAACGGGCGGGCCTCGTCCTCGCCCTCGTCCTGGCCGTTCCAGACTTCCGACTTCTTGCGCTCTTCAGATCGGGTCTTCTCCGACACGCGCGACCAAAGCTGCTCGCCCATCGCGGCGTCGACGTTCTGGCCTGTATCGAGGATGTACCAGGTGGCCGAGAGAGCTGCGCCGGTCGGGTTCTTGGCGAAGCAGGAGTGAACCCGATCCTTCTCGGCGGCAGGCCCGAACGCCTCCGAGCGTGGACCACGATCGCCATTCGAGAGAGTCACCCATGCGACTGTCGGCGCAGCCGACGGGGGACGCTGATCGCCTGACGGCAGATCGCACGCTGAGGGGGCAACCGACGGGGATCCCGTCACTGCTGCGGTGTCCCTATCGTCCTTCGTGTCGTCGCTCATGTTCATCACTACGACCACGACCAGTGCCACGACGGCGACGACCAGGAGCGCTAGCAGGGCCAGGACACCGCGGACCCAGCCGGGTGTTTCTTCGTCTAGGAATGCCATCGCGTCCGCCTAGGCCATGAAGAAGCTGACGATGCTCGCGGCACCGCCGACGAGGACCATGCCGCCGGCCCAGTAGCCGAGAGCGTCAATGCCGTCGCGGCCCCCGCGGCCGTTATCCCTACCACTCATCATCTTGATTCCGATGATGAGAAGACCAGCGATCGCGAAGGCCAGGCCACCCCACTTCAAAAGGCCAATGATCTTGTCTGCCATGTCCTTCACCCCGTCCGGTGCGTTCGGCTTGGGGTTGGGCACCTCATCGGCGAATGCGGCCGGGGCCACAAGCAGATTCGAACCGACCAGGACCACCAGGGCCACGAAACGCTTAACCATGTTCATTTCTGTCTCCTTCAACCGATCTGCTTGAGAACTTTGGTGGCCACCTTCGTGGCCGACTTCTGTGACGTGTACGGCGCATCGCGCCAGTCCGAGATCCAGTCCAGATGCACAACCGCGCCGACTGCTCCCCCGAGCTCGCGCAGTCGAGAGCGCACGTGACGGGTCGCCTTGCCGGGGCAGTCAGCGACCACGACCAAGGCCACGATCCGCAGATCCGGCACAGCCCCGGAAGCTGCTTCTGCCAGCAGCTCGGCGGCCGCCTCAACGCCTGCGGCGTTGCCACGGCACACGATCGCGACCTCCCGCGGCCACCCCAGGTGCGGGTCCGGCCAACAGCGTGTGAGATCCAGCCCGATCCCGGACCCACGAGCAAGCGACGTAGCACCTGCGCCACCGTGCGCAGCCACCCACACCAGCGGCGCGGTCGAAGCCGGGATCGTCTTCACCCGAGGCAGCCCTGAGACAGCTCCTCGAGGTGCATGCACCGGAGCAACCACGGACGCGGTATCCACCGGAGCCGGTGCGATCACCGGCTCCGACGGAGCACCGATACCCGCAACAGCCCACGGCGACTGCGGCTCCTCGGCCGGATCTCCGCGACGCATCGCCGCCGCCGCCATCAGTCGACCACCTGGTACGGGACACCGCAGCCACTGACATCACCCAGGACCAGATCACCGTTCGACAACGTCGTCTGCCACACGTACCAGCCGCTGCGTTGCACCGCGGCGTTGGACATGTTGTACGTGCCGTTGCTCGACACGTTGCGCAACTGGTTCTTGCCCGCGACCCGCTTGCTCTCCACGCAGCGCGCCCCGTCCTTGGACGCGAACGGACCGTAGAGGCGCGAGACCACGTTGTGGGGCTCGCTCCGGTCGAACCCGGACACCTTCACGTCGACGTCGAAGCCAGCGCCCTTGCGGACCTGGACCGACTTTCCGGAAGGCCGGGACTGGCTCACCCAGGCCTGCTTTTGCACTCGAACCGCCGTACCGCACGCGGTCGCGGCCGTCGACGTCTCGTTGCTCCCTGCTTCGACGGCCCACCGGTAGTAGCCCGACGTGGTCGCCTTCACCGCTGGCAGCGGACGCGTGCCGTTACTGGTTTCGCTCACTGCCGAGGTGTGGACGGGTGTACCCGTCCCGCAGCTGGTCGACGCCGTGCTGAAAGGGCCGTAGGCGTTCCTGGTGATCGTCCTGGTCCCGGAGCCGCCAGCGACCGTGTACTGCCCACTCAGCAGACTGCCTACCTTGAGCGTGGAGGCTGTGTTGCTCACCGACACGGTCTGGGAACCCACAACGGCCACGCGCGAGGTCGCCGACACAGTGGCTACGCGATCGGCGATCGCGACCCGCGACGCCTTCCGATTCTTCGCGGGACGCACGATGAGGCGCCACTCTGGAAGGCCTGCGACCGTCGAGGTTACCGAGGCCGGCGTCGACGACGCCACGGTGAAGTATGCGACCGCCGACCCCGAGGCGTCGGTGTAGGTGACGACCGGATCGGCACCCGGGTAGGTGAATCGCACCCGCTTGCCGCTCAGGGCCTTGCCCGAGGCACTTCGCACCTTCAGCTGTGCCTTCGTTGCTGAGCCCACGGCCGCGGTGGTCGTGGTCAGCTCCTTGCGGTACGGGCCCGCGAACTGCGCCGAGTCCTTGAGCATCGTCTGCGCGTAGGAGCGGACGTACTTGCGGTTGCGGCCTGTCTGGTTGATCCGCTGCGATCCGCGGCTCTTGCCGATCTTCCAGCTGCCGCCCTTGAGCAGGTGGTACACCGCGGCGTCGACGCCGGCGGCCTGGATGGCGTCGCGGCGGCCTCCGTAGTTCGACACGATGTAGGCAGCGCGCGCGGTCGCGCGGGCTGAGGCACCGCGCTTTCCGTCCAGGTTCGGAACGCGGCGTGCCGGCTTGTAGCCGGTCGAGACGTTCCGCTTCACTGGGTCGATCCGGTAGACGCGAGCTGAGCCGAGCTTGCGGCCACCCATCCATCCAGCGTCTGCCGACGCACCGGCCTTGATGCGGTAGCCCGCCCACGGCGGGGTCGCGGCGTCAGCGGGCGCCGAGGCCACACTCAGGGCACCCGCCACGACGGCCGTCGTGGCGATCACTGCCAACCTAGAGCGAACAGTCATCCCTCTACCTACCTTTCGATCGGTCCCCGCGGCGGCGGGGTCTTCGTGTCGCGGCCCTTCGGGCCCTTGGGCTGCGTGGGGGTGGTGTTCTTGGGCGGCGTCGACGTCGCCGGAGGCGGACTGGGCGTCGACGTCGCCGGAGGCGGGCTGCTCGTCGGCGCCGAGGACCGTGGAGGTGTCTTGGGCGCCTTCACCACCGTCTTGCCGGTCACCGGCTCCGACACCAAGGCGGCGGTGCCGGTCGACGCGACTCGCACGCTCCAGCGCGCCGCGCCGGGCTTCAACCCGGTGATGCGCACAACGCTCTGCTGTTTCCGCGTGACCACCGACCTCCGTACCGGCTTGCGGCCGGTCTGCTCGACCTTCACGGTGATTCGCCCCGGCACGGTCGAGGTCCTCACCTTCACGACCAGTGCAAGACGCCCGCCAACCGCCGACGCAGCGGCGGTCGGGAGCGCTGGCTGGCTCGTTGGCGTGTCGCTGGGCGCCACAGGAGTGAGTGCTTGGCTCGGTGCGGGCGAGGTGGTGGCGTCGACCTGTGACGCCTCGGCTGGATCTTCGGCACCGCGTGACACCGCGACAGCCCCGGCGCCGATGACGGCGACCAGGGCGACCGCTCCCACGACCGCCGCCACCAGCGGCAGCCGGGGACGCGACGACGCGACGACGCTCGAGCTCGCAGGCATCGGCGCTGCATTCGGCGGATCGCTGGGCGCGATCAGCGGCAGCACAACCGCATCAACGGCTTGCTCCTCGGTCGCAGTTGACGGGTACTCCTCCAGGACCACGAAGTCGCTGGCGGTGCCGTCCGGGTGCACGACCAGCGCGGTCCGGCTGGTGGCGTCGATCGCTTCAGCTCGCACCGGTCCAGGCGGGGAGAGACGAGCAGCGACCCGCTGCGCGGCCGCGTGGATCCCGAGCTGGTACAGGTCGGTTGACCCGTCGTGAGGGATCTCGTCGCCGTTGACGAATACCTGGCCGTCTTTGATCCGGATGAACGCAAGCGTTTCCGGTCGCACTGGCACGGTGCCGTTGCCATCGGTGCTCATAGAGCACCACCTCCCCTGTGAATTTCCTGTCCCGAGAAAAGGCCGCTACCCGTCCCTAAGGCCTCGGCCGAACAACTGTGGTGAGTGCGATTGGTGACGGAGCTGCGGTGTTGGCGGATCACCTGTGCAGCCCCGTCACCAATCTGTTGTGCGGAACGATTCCGCACGAAACGCGCCTCCGCTGGCGTTTTCGACAGGGGGATGCCGAGACCGTCCAACGGCGACACGTGGCTAGCTCGTCGCGAGGCCCCTCCAGCGAGGGCGCTCGTCGACGAAAGAAAGAAGGAGTGCGGCAAGGCCCGCAGGCCACCGGTCTGGGGGAAGACGCGGCCACGGGCCTCGCCGCACTCGGACCGCTGCAGGCGCTCGTCGAATCCCCCCGGGGCCACGAGGTCCTGCAACGCGATCGGGATCATTTCAGCCGCCCATCCCACGCGGTACGACCCGCAGCCGGACCACCTGGTCCGACTGCTGTGCGGTCACCTGCCACAGTGGCGATGAACAGGCCTCCAGCTCCTGAACGAGCGCGCCCGCGGCGGCCAAGGTGATCGTCTTCACGACGAAGGCGTGTGCCCAGCCCTTCGGCTGGTGGTGGTAGGTGCCCTGTAACGCCGTCACGACGCCGGCGGCGGCGACGTCGCTACCTCTACACATGAACCGCAGGCCGTCGACGAGCTCGCTGGTCTCACGTGCCCGCACGTGGGTGCCGTTGCCGAGGAACCCTTCTTCGTGGCCACCCTCAACAGCGGTAGCCCTGAATCCACCAGGCAGACGGCGAGGCAGATCCGAAGCGTCGAACCCCGCAACAGAGCGTGCCGCGACGTCGACGCGAGGCGTGATCCGTCCGCGCGGGTCGAAGTGCTGCCAGTCCGGGTTGCGCCAGATCCCTCCCCAGGTGAAGCCCTGACGGCCGAACTCTCGGCGGATCGCCGAGCTGTTCTTGATCATTCCGGGGTGCTGCAAGTTGCGGTTGATCCACTTGTTGCGCGACGGCCACCAAGTGCCGGAGGTGTCCCTGTAGGGGTTCTGCACCGTGTTGATGTCGACCGCGGTTCCGTAGGCATGCGGAGACAGCGCCGTGGGGTCGCCCGTGATCGAGCGGCAGTTGAAAGCGCTCGTGTTGTTCGCGCGCATCGCCTTCGGGTCAGAACCCCGGTATGCCTCAACCGGGACCATGCGGCGGATCCGGAAGCCCGCGTTGAATCCGGCACGGAACGCGGCCCTGATCGGCTTCACCGCGGCCTTCGCCACGATCATCCGCCCAGCGCGGTACGTGCCGGCGTAGGTGCGGTAGGTCATCGTCAGCTGCGTCAGCTTCGCTGGGCCGACCGGGCAACCAGCGCGGTAGGAGTACTTCACCATCGCCGCGTTGACCGGTGCCAGCGAAGAGGCGAAGACCGCCGACACGGTCGTACGGCGGCTCTCGCTGCGCTCCAGCGCGCCGCCGGTGCCGGTCTCGGCCCTGGCGCGCACCGGGCCGGTGCGCGTGGTGACCGGCAGGATCTTCTTGAATGCGCCGCCGGCGTCCGTCGAAACAGTCGCCGTCGACGAGGTACCAGCAGAGGTCCAGGTGAGCCGCACCGCGACGCCCGCCTCCACCGGCGTGACCTGGCCAGCGAGCGTGATCCGGTCAGCAACAACCCGGCTTGTCGCCGGGAGCTGGGCGAGCTGCACCCGGCGGTCCCCGACCTCAAACGTCACCGGTGCCGAGTCGCCCGCCGTCGTGCGCGCCTGGAGCTCGACGAGACCGGGCGTCGCCCAGGTCAGTGTCGTTGCGAAGTCGCCCGTGCTGTCCACCGGGACAGCCGAGCCGACCGGGGTCCACTCAGGTGACCCCGGCTGCGCGGAGCCTGCTCGGCGCCACCACAGCTGCACGGTCGACGACGTGCCGGGAGCGATGCTCCCCGAGACCAGCACCGGCCGGTCCTCCCAGGCAGTGGACGCGTCAACATCCAGGATCACTGGGGCCGTCCCCGAGGGGGCCGCCGAAGCGACCCCCTCAAGGCTCAGGGTGGTGGCGGCCATGAGGAACACGGCCGCCACCGACATGAGTGCACGGATCACTACCGTTTGCCCTTCTTCACGAGCTTCGCGGTGATGGTGATGTTGTGCGTGTAGTGGAAGAACCCGCCCTCAGAAGTGACCTTCTTGGCGCAGGACACCAAGTTGATCGTCCGCGGTCCAGCGAGACGCCAGATCCGCTCCGGCAGCTGCCCCGTGCGCGGGGTGAGGGTCTTCTTCGTGACCTTGAAGACCTTCTTCTTCCCGCCCTGGCGCCACACGATCCGATCGCCCTTCTTCACCTTCGTCAGCTCATACAGAGCCCCAGGCGAATCCGAGGTGTCGGAAACATGGCCCGCGATGATCGACGAACCTTCCTTCGATCCGAAGGAAGCCGATCCCTTCCACCAGCCGACCGACGAAACGTCGGCCGGAACGGCGACGTCGCCACCCTTGGTGGTACCGACGTGATGCAGCGGCACGTTGCGCTTGCCGATCGAGGCCAAGGTCAGCGACCCCTTGGCGCGGCGCGGTGCGACCGTGCGACCCATCACCGGCGCCGAGGGAGCCTCAGCGGTGAGGATCTGCGGACGCTGCGCGCCCTCATCCCCCGCCGTGCCTGAGGCGTGGCCAGCCGAAAGAGAGCTGCCCATCGCCAACGCGACCGTCAGGGCCGGCGCGACGGCCAACGCTGCGACACGACGCATGCCTGCGCCGCTCACGGCTTACCCCAGCCCTTCGGGCCAGTCGGGATGCCCGGGCGGCCCGGCTTGCGCACGAGCGAGGTCTGCGAGGCCTTACCCGGCTTGTGCCAGTGGCTGTACGTACTCGCCGTCTCCTGGATCCGCTCCGCGTAGGTGTAGCAGCCCTTCTTCTTCAGCACCTTGCTCGAGCGCGTCTTGTACCGGCCGTTCTTCGTAGCGGTGAAGCTGCCCTTGTCGAACACCTTCGCCTTCGACCACCGGGCGTTCGTGCACTTGCCGTTGACCGGCTTCGCCGGGCCGTAGAGCGTCCACTCGACCCGCACCCGGTCACCCGAGTTGAGGCCAGAGACCCACACGGTGTCGTGCAGGCGAGTCCCGGTACGGGTGATCTGCGACGACACCAGCGTGCGAACCGACGGACGCGACTTATCCACCAACGTGGTCTGCGACGGCTTACCCGGCTCGTGCACGACCTCCTCGATCGCGTCGGTCTCCTGCAGAACCTCGGCATAGGTGTAGCAGCCGCGGACCGCCACCGGTGCCGAGGAGCGCGTGACGTAGGAGCCGTCACCGGTCACGGTGATCGTGTCCTGGTCGTGCACGCGAGCCGTCGACCAGTCGAGTGCATCGCACTTGCCGTTGACTGGCTCCAACGGACCGTAGAGCGTCCACACCATCTCGGCCGACTCGCCAGCGAGCATGCCGCTGACCTTGATCGTGTCGACCAGCTCGGCGCCGACGGCGACGTTCTGCGACGAAACCTGCGTCTCGACACTGGGCTTGTTGCGGTCAGCAAGGGTCGTCTGGGTGACGTGGCCAACCGGGTGCGAGAACGGCGCGACCTCAGCAGTCGCCAGCAACTCTTCACCGTAAGAGAAGCAACCAGCAGCCGGCAGACGCACACCCGGAGTCGGGTACGAACCATCCTCGGTGACCGTGATCTGGCCGGACTCCAACACCGCAGCGTCGGCCCAGTCGACCGTGTCGCAAGCGCCGTCAACCGGCGCCACCGGGCCGTACAAGGTCCACTCAATGGTGATCGGGACCGTCACCGTCTCACCGGCCAGGCCGGTGACGATGATCGTGTCCGAGACCGTGTCACCGGCACGCGAAGCCTGCTCGGAGATCTCGGTGGCCACCTCAGCCTCAATCAGCGGGTGCGAAACCAAAGTGGTCTCCTGGACGATGCCGCAGGCATGCGATGCCTGAGGGCTCTCTGCTGTGGCAGCGAGGGTCACGACCCACGTGTAGTAGCCCTCATCGGTCACCGACACGGTGGGCGTGTTGTAGGTACCGCTCGCGTTCACCGAGAAGGTCACCGTTCCTGCCAGCTGTGCAGGCAGGCAGTCGGTCGCGGTCGGCTGTGCCGGGTACGGCCCGTACAAACGGGCTGTGGCGACCGCGGTCCGACCCGCGGGGAAGTCTGTGACCCGAACAACGTCATGGAACGGCACGCCCGGCTCAACCAGCTTGTCAGAGGTGGCCGTTACGACCCTCGTGTTCACCAATCCGATATCACCCGACAGTTCAAGCTTGGCCTTGTCGTTGGTCTTCTCGGCGATCCAACCGCGCTGGATGCTGTTGTCCTTCGGGTCGAACAGGGTGCCGTTGCCAGACGGTCCCTCGATCTCGCCCTTGACCGACAGCGCACCGGCAGACACTGCCTTGACCGTGAACTCGGTCCCGGTGCCGGTGATGGAGGTGACCTTCGAGGGACCCGTGACGCGAGAGTTGTAGGTCATGTCGATCTTCACGCCAGGAACACGGCGGCCCGACGGACTCCACACGTTCGCCTTCAGCGTGCGCGTCTGCCCGACCTTCATGTCGCTCGTCGAGCCCTTCAGCTCGAGGGTCCACGGGCCGCGGAAGTCGGAGGCTTCCGACCACATCGCCCGTGCCTTGGAAAGCACGTTCGCGGGAAGACCACCAGCGAGGTTCGAGACCTCCTGGCCGACCTTGAGGTTGCCAGGCATCTGCCCCTGGGTGTCGCTCATGACCTGGCGAATGATGAGTGCGATCGCGGCCGACTCAAGATCAGTCGATCCGGCCGCCCACTTGTTGATCACGTAGTTGAGAGCGGCAACCTCCGCCTTGCCGATCACCTTGCCGAACTGGTTCTTGAGTCCCGCGGTCGTGATCTTCGGAGCAGTCGCCGGCAGACGCGAGTCCTTGTTCTTGTCGATGCAGAAGAACACGCGGCCGTTGGGGTTGGTGAAGTTGCCCAGCCAGGTGATCCGGCCGTCAGGGAACTTGTAGCACTGGCCGTTCCGGAGGTTGGGGTCGGAGGGCTTGCACAGCGAGTCCGCGACAACCGCGGCTTGTGCCGGGGCCGCCGTCAGCGCCGTGGTCACCACAGCGAACATGCCGGTGATCAAGGCCAGAACGACTGCCATGAGGGCAGGTCTGAACGATTTCATGTGGGTGGTTCCTAACTGTCCGCCTGGATGCGGACCTGGGAAGGAAGGCGCAACGGCACGTTGTGGGGACCACTACTCGAACCTGGGTGCAGGATCACCACGCCGGACGGGACGAACGTCCCAGCGCCTCATCTGGCTCAGACAGAGACCAGGTGCAATCAACAGCCGCGCGTCAGAGCGACGCGAAGCTCACAGGTTCGAGCAGTCAGCGGTGGTGGCGCGGAACGCCACCGCCCAGTACTCGCCGGACTCAGACCAGGCGAGGCCGATACCGGCCCAGATGTTCCACTCGTTGAGGAGAGTGGCGCGGTGGCCGGCAGAGTTCATCCACCAGGCGACGGTCCACTCTGCGATCTCAGCGGGCGAGCCATGCGAGCCCCAGTGAAGGTTCTCGCTGGTGGTCGGCGGGTACCCATCCAATGGGGGGTTGCAGCCCAACGTCTCGGTGTCGGCGTCCATTCCGGTTACCGGGTCGGTGTCGTGGGCATAGGGCCCGTCCTTGACGAACTCCACCCACTCATCAGCCAGCGGCTCCAGCTGCGGCAGATGAATCAGCGCCGGCAAAGAGTTCTCGGCACGGACTCGGTTGATCTCGGCCATGATCGCGGCCCGAATCGCCGGCATCTGCGCTTCGCGCCCCAGCAGCGCCGACACCTTCGCGCTAGCGGCTGCATTCACTCGCGCGGCGATCTTCGGACGGTTGGCCTTCAACCCCCGCGCACGAACAGCGACCTTGACCTTCTTCGTCGCGGCCTTGATCGCCGGACGCGGTGCCCGCGCACGGGCCGACCTGGTCAGCTCGACACGGGTGCCGTGGGCCAGCGTGAACCGGACCGTCACCGGCTCGGGAGAAGAAACGCCCCCCGCGCAGCGGTCAACGATCCCAGTCGCGACGTACTTCTGCGTCGTACCCACACGAGCACGCATCTGAACCCGAGCCAACGGACGCGCCTTGCGCGCCACCTTGACCCGCGTACGAAACGCCCGGACCGTCGTCGACGACCCGGACATAGAGACGCTGTTGACCAACGACGTCGGGGTGCACTCCCCCGCCGGCGGCACATCAGCGACCGCGGGTGAGGACGGCACCACTGCGGCGAGAGTCCCCACGCCAACGAGAGTTGCCGCCGCGCACAACGCGGAGAGCTTTGAGGTGACAGCAGGACGCCGCGTCTGCGCGCTAGTCCTACTGCTCATGGTCTGAAACACTACTAACGAGCCCCCTTAGTGGGTGTTCACCCACGCCGCTCGAGTTCCGCCAAGAACATTTGTCGAGCGGCGTGGTCTATTTCAGACACGGTTCCGGAGGAGCCGAGTCGTGGTTGTGCACTACACCTGACCCCGTTGTAACGGATGCGAGTCCCGCGTGTGACGCGAATCCTGCACAAGGGCCACCTTTTCGATCACACCCCGATCCCCTTCCCGCTGTCTGGCGGTCCTGGTTCCCTCGGGCTGCAAGATCAGAGTAGCATCTGTGTATGCTTTAACGATACACAATTGGAAAGGCTGGCTCGATGCGTCCCTTCTGCGCCCGTCCGCGGCAGTACGGCACAATGACCCCGTGCCCCGCGTCGTCGTCTTCGACCCCCCACTGCCGATGAGCGTGTCTGTCGCCAGCTCGGTCTTCGGCTCCGAGATCACGGTCGCGCTTATCGCTCAGTTTCGCGAGCCTGGCACCCGCAAGACAGCCCAAGAAGCCTTGGGGCTGCGGCACGCCGTCGCCGCGAACCATGTCCGCAACCTCGTGTCGGCCGGGGTACTTGTCGTCGTCAGCGAGCAGAGCGGCCCCCACGCTGCCGTGTACGTCACCGACGCCAAGCGCGTAGACGAACTGCTAGGCGCACTCCGCTCCTACAGCCTCAGCGGCACGTCGGACGGCTGAACGCCACTTCCGGCGCAGGGCGTACAGCGAATTTGCGAACTCGCGGCGTGTCGGCAGTTCGAGCTGCCGCAATCCGGGGTACTAATGCATAACTATTCAACGTGATCGAGAGGGTTGAAATGGCACTCACTCCAGGGATGCGCCGCCGGCCGGAGGGCAGTCTGCACGAGACGGTGCTCTTTCAGACCCGCGTTGCATCCGAGACCAAGAGCTCGATCAACGACATCGCCGGCGCTTGCGGGATCAGCACGGCATGGTTTCTCGACCTCCTGGCCGAGCACCTGACGACGGATCTTGACGAGCACGGCCGACCGCGTTGGTTCAAGGAACCCGCCATCCTCACCGATCACCCGGAGCTGCCGCTGCCGCAGAGCGCCTAGAAATCGACTCAGGGCCACCGCCGCCAAACGGTGACCCTGTCAAGTCGGTCGGACGAGTTACGAGCTCGTCACGATCGGTTCCGCCCTAGAGCGGTTCAAACCCCAGCACCAGTGCGAATGGATATGAGGAGGTTTTGTGCTGCCCACGATAGCAAATCGTGGCCGAAACGCCAGTAAGCGCGCGAGTGTCGCCACACTCGCCCAGCTGGCACGGTCCGCACACTCCTCCTCCCGACGCGGTGAACACGACCCGCTCGGGTGGAGCCCATGACGACGGCCACCACCACACAAACAATGCGATACGCGGCGCGGCCATGCGCGCTTGCACCGGCTGCGTTCCTCGATCCCACCAGGGCGCCGGAGGCGGCCGCGGTCTGCGACCTGTGTCCCTCTGCCCTTGAATGCCTGCGCGAAGCGTTCCGGTTGCACCGCGCCTGGCTCGCCGGCAACGATCCCCTAGCCCCGGTCACTGGCTGCTGGGGAGGCGTCTGGTTCTCCCCCGGTGAACCGCCCACCCACATCCCGCTTCCGGCGGCCGCCTCATGAGCGCCCTTACCCGCCAGCTCGACCAGCTGCTCTTCACCACCGACGGCTGGTTCGCGATCGACGCCACGAACCGCCGCGTCCCCAGACTGGTCGTCCCCACCCTTGAGACAGGCCTCGACCTCGTCGACGCCGGCGACGTCGCCTCCATCGTCGGCCGGGTCCAACCCGGAATCACCGTCATCGACGTCGACGCCGAAGGCTGGCGTGGCCACCAAGCCACCCACGCACTCACTACCTGGTGCCGCGACCAGGACCTCTGGCACCTGGCACGGGCCTCCGGCGGCGCTGAGGGCCGCCACCACGTCTTCATCACGATCCACGCCAAGCAGGCCGCACTGCGCGACTTCGTCGACGAACTCACCACCCGGCTCAACCTCCCGGCCGGCGCCCTCGACCTGCGGACCTCGGGGCACATCAGGCCACTGTCCGCGCCGCACCGCACCGGCGCCACCACTCGCCCATCAGGCGACCTCACCACGGCGCTGAGGCAGCTACGGGCCCGCAGAGGGCCGGACACTCGGAGCACCCCCGTTGCTCCGCGATCTCGCGCCGAAGCCCTGCTGCCACGACCGCGCCGTCACCGTCAGCTCCCCGCTGAGTGGACGCAGTACTTCGAGACGGGCACCCTGCCCGCCATCGGCGGCACCGACCACTCCCGCTCCACCTATGAGGCGATCGCCACCAAGCAGCTGCTGTGGGCAGGCCACACCGTCGACACGGCCTGGGCCACGATCTGCGACGCCCACCCCTCCGCAATGCAGCGCGCTCGCTCCTCGCGTACGAGGTGGATCCGGTGGGTCTGGAACCCAGCCGTGGAGAACGACAACGCCCACACCCCCGATCAGAACCTCTCTCCCACCACCGCGGCCGCCGTCGCTAGCGCCCGCCACCGGCTGCTGCAGCTCGCCTGGAGCCTTCCCGAGCGGCGGCGTCCCGCCCTGCTTCTGGTCGGACACCACGTGCTCGACCGCATGGAACGCGCCGACAGCCGGCGCGTACCGGTCCCTGAACGCGACCTAGTACTCGACACCGGTCTCACGGACCGCAAGACCATCCGCGCGATCCTGCGGCTCCTACACGGCGCCGTCGGAGCACTCGACACCAGCACCTGGGACCACCAACGCCGTGACAGCACCTCATTCGAATTCGAGGTCCCTGCCTCGACAGGACTGTTGGAAATCCCCCCACCTAGTAGTCACACCCCCACCCCGCCGGGCTCCTGGCACCGCCTAGGCCCCCTGGCCCACGCGCTCTGGCGCGCCCTAAGTCCTGAGCACCCGGCCTCCGTCGACGACCTGGCCCACGCTGCAGCCCTGCTCCCCTCCCCCGACTCGGAAGTGAGCCCCCAACGTCTCCGCACCCTCACCCACGCCTTGACTGAACTCGCCAGAGCGGGCCTCGCACACTGCACCACAGCTGGCGCCTGGGTACGCCGGATCGCACCAGCGGCCGAGCACACCCACCGAGCTCAGCAGCGTCACGCTGAAGTCACCCACGCGATCACTCTGGAGCGTGCCGCGTACCGAGCGACACGGTGCAGCCCTTGGCGCCGCGAGCAGATCCGCGTCCTACAGGCACAGCACCGGCGCCACCTGAGTTGGTGGAACTCGCTCAGTGCTCCAGAACGCCTCGAACGGCAGAACGCCTGGACGGCGCGCTTCGCCAACCTCCCAGTCGATGCGCAAGAACACCTCAAGAGCGAGTTGGTCGATCGGCGAAGCCGGGCATCAATCGACGAGCGAACTCGACACCGCGATTGGGCCACCAGCCTCTCCCCGGCTGACTACCTCGAACGATCAATCACCCGCCAACGTCAGTTCGCGACCCTCCCAAGCCATCTCCAGTCGCTACGCGTCGCCTCGTGGGCACGTCACCGTGCCCGTCACCAGCTCCCGACCGCCGATACCTACTTCCGAACCGGCGCCGAGCACGACGAGTTGCTTCCCCGCGGCCGCGACGACCGCGATCGCGGCTATCTCGAGCACGAACAGGCCGGCGGCCGCGACCTGTTCCAGCAACCTGCCCGCGGAGCCAGCTCCTAACTGGCGGCCCCACGTGTGCTCCGGCAGGCCCGTATCGGCCCACTCCCCCACCCCTGGGGACCGTCGTCGACCAACAGCACCTCGACGACGCCCCACAAGCGGGGAGGACTAGGCCGTGGCCGGCCCACATCCTGGGGACGATCCGAGCTTCGGTAGCTCGGCCTCGCCCCCAGGTGTGGACGGACCCTGGGCTGCGCCCAGCTGAGAAGCCGAAAGACTGGGTGGTGCTGCGCACCCCCCACAGGAGACCGCCTCCGGCGGCCACCCCACACCTAGAGACGTTTTTTCTCTCCCGGTCGAACAATCATGACCCGCGGCCACCTCCACGC
>NZ_JBLBWI010000023.1:0-49484 GCF_047308515.1 Nocardioides sp. Bht2 | reverse complement strand
ATCGAGCCCGCCGAGATCAGGTCTCGGTCTCGACAAGCTCGACCTCCGCACCACCCTTGATCGAGCCCGTCGAGATCAGGACTCAGTCACGACAAGCCCGACCTCCGAACCAGCGCTGATCGAGCCCGCCGAGATCAGGTCTCGGTCTCGACAAGCTCGACCTCCGCACCACCGCTGACCGAGCCCGCCGAGATCAGGACTCCGGTCACGACAAGCCCGACCTCCCGACCACCGCTGACCGAGCCCGCCGAGATCAGGACTCCGGTCTCGACAAGCCCGACCTGCGAACCACCGCTGACCGAGCCCGTCGAGATCACTGCGTCAGGAGAAGGTGGCGCGGAGCGCCTTCTTGTCCGGCTTGCCAAGGCCGGTCAGCGGCAGGGCGTCGACGGCGACGATCTGCTTGGGTACCTGCACCGAACCCTTGCGCTGCTTGACCTCCGCCTGGATCTCGGCGATCACCTCATCGGTCAGGGCGAAGCCGTCCCGGAGCACCACGATCGCGGTCACGGCCTCGCCGAACTTCTCGTGCGGGGTGCCGATCACGCCGACCTGAGCCACCGCCGGGTGCTCGGCGACAACGTCCTCCACCTCACGCGGGAAGACGTTGAAGCCACCGGTGACGATCATGTCCTTGGTCCGGTCGACGATGAACCAGAATCCGTCCTCGTCCTCGCGGGCCACGTCACCGGTCCGCATCCAGCCGTCGCGCCAGGTCTCGGCGGTCTGCTCCGGCAGCTTCCAGTAACCGCCGGAGACCAACGGTCCGGCCACGCAGATCTCGCCGGGCTCGCCCTGGGGAACCTCGTTGCCGTCGTCGTCGAGCAACGCCGCACGGACCAACGCCGCCGGGCGTCCACAGGACGTGAGCCGAGACTCGATCGGGACGCCGTCAGCGTCGACGTGGTCGCCCTTGCTGAAGTAAGTGATCGCCATCGGTGCCTCGGACTGCCCGTAGTACTGGGCGAAGATCGGTCCGAAACGCTCGATCGCCTCCTTGAGCCGCACCGGGTTGATCGCCGATGCCCCGTAGTAGACGGTCTCCAGGCTGGAGAGGTCGCGGGTCCGGCTGTCCGGGTGGTCGAGCAACGAGTAGAGCATCGTCGGGACCAGCATCAACGAGTTGATCCGCTCGCGCTCGATCGTCTCCAGCACCTCGGCCGGATCGAACCGGGCCGAGACGAAGAGGGTGCCGCCCTTGATCACCACGGGGACGAAGAACGCCGCGCCGGCGTGCGACAACGGGGTACACATCAAGAACCGCGGCTCGGTGGGCCATTCCCACTCGCTGAGCTGGATGCTCGCCATCGTGTTCATCGCCTGCGCCAGCCCGACGACGCCCTTCGGCTTGCCGGTGGTGCCACCGGTGTAGGCCAACGAGACGATGTGGTCCGGCGGAAGCAGCCGAGCCTGGAGCGGCTTGGCGTCGAACTGAGCGGCAGCCGCCACCAGGTCGTGCGCCTTGGCACGCGGGTGCGCGGCGAGTTCCTCGGGAACCGGGCCGATGGTGAGCACCTGGTTGAGGTTCGGGCACTTCTCGAGCAGCTCGAGCGCGCGGCCGGCGAAGTACGGGTCGACCACCAGCGTGGTGATCTCCGCATCGTTGATCACGTAGGCGTGGTCGTCGGCAGAGCCCAACGGGTGCAGGGAGACCCGGCGGAATCCTTGGGTCTGCCCGGCACCGATGATGAAGAGCACCTCCGGCCGGTTCAGCGCCAACAGCGCACCGCTGACGCCGGTCCCGGCGTCGAGGGCCTCGAAGGCCTGGATGTACTGGCTGATCCGGATCGCGACCTCGCCGCCGGTCAAGCTGGCGTCGCCGAGGTGCATGATCGGGCGGTCGCGGTGCCGCTTGAGCGCCGAGACCATGAGGTGCCCGTTATGGGTACCCCAGCGCAGCGTCTCGTTGCCCGGAAGGTCGGTCAGGGTGCTCACGAAAGCACCTCCGCGACCTGACGCACCTCGGCTGCCGAGCGCAGGCTCAGCAGCAAGGTGGTGACTCCGGTCGACTCCCACTCGGCGACCCGCTCACGGACGTAACCGGCGTCGCCGATGATGTGCATGTCGTCGACCAGCTTGTCGGGGATCAGCGCCGTGGCGGCATCCTTGCGGCCGGCGAGGTAGAGCTCCTGGACCTCGTCGGCCAACGCGCCGTAGCCCATCCGCTCGAAGACGTTCTTGTGGAAGTTCTGATCCTTGGCACCCATGCCGCCCATGTAGAGCGAGACGAACGGCTTCATCGCGTCGATCACGGCCTGCTTGGCAGCACCGTTGTCGGCCGTGATGGTGAGGTTGCACGTGGCCGCGATCTCGAAGCTCTCGCGGGTGTGCCGGGCCCCGGGCCGCGCGAAGCCCTCGTCGAGCCACGGCCGGTACATCTCGGCGGAGTTCGGCGTGTAGAAGATCGGGATCCAGCCGTCGGCGATCTCAGCGGTCTGCGCGACGTTCTTGGGGCCCTCGGCACCGAGCCAGACCGGCAGATCAGCGCGGAGCGGGTGCACGATCGACTTGAGCGGCTTGCCGAGGCCGACCGAGCCCGGACCGTTGTAAGGCAGCGGATGGTGCGGGCCGTCGTTGGCCACCGGGGCCTCGCGGGCCAACACCTTCCGGATGATCTCCACGACCTCGCGGGTACGCGCCAGCGGCTTGCTGTACGGGACGCCGTACCAACCTTCGACGACCTGGGGGCCGGAGACACCCATCCCCAGGATCATCCGGCCGCCGGTGAGGTGGTCGAGGGTGAGCGCGTGCATCGCGATCGAGGTCGGCGTGCGGCCGGACATCTGCACGATCGACGTACCGAGCCGGAGCCGGGTGGTGTCCTTGCCCCACCACGCCAACGGGGTGAAGGCATCTGAGCCCCACGCCTCGGCGGTGAAGATCGCATCAAAGCCGGAATCTTCGGCCGCGGCCACCAGATCTCCAACGCCTGTTGGGGGTTGCGCTCCCCAGTAGCCCAGCTGCAAGCCGAGTTTCATCTTCATCCTCCTGGCAGGGAATCTCTTGCCAGCAAGACTAGAACATGTTTCACTTTTGAGCCATGACCCCCAGCCAGAACCGGACGCTCAGCTCTCCGGTCCGCGTGAGTTTCGACTACACCCGGTCGACCGGACCGGTGCTCGGAAGCTATCTCAGCGGTTTGAGCGAACGTACCCTCCTCGCCGGTCGTACCAGCGACGGTCGCGTGATCACGCCGCCGCTCGAGTACGACCCGACCACCTACCAGGCCACCACCGACTTCGTCGAGGTCGCCGCCACCGGCACCGTGACCTCCTGGGTCTGGTGCCCCGAACCGGTGGAGGGCCAGCCTCTCGACCGCCCGTTCGCCTGGGTGCTGGTCACCCTGGACGGCGCCACCGAACCGATGCTGCACGCGCTCGACGTGACCAGCCCGGAGCAGGTCCACATCGGCCAGCGGGTCCGGGTGCGCTGGGCCGCCGAGCTGACCGGCGCGATCACCGACATCGCCTGCTTCGAGGTCACCGACGAGCCGAAGAGCGCCGGCTGGCCCCGTCCGGCCACCAGCCCGGCGATCAACACCAGTGGCCTGCCCGGCGAGGCGACCCCGAAGGTCGTCACCCCGGTCAACCTCAACTACACCTATGCCGCCAGCCCGGAGGAGAGCGCGTTCTTCCGCGGTCTCGCGGACGGCCGCATCGTCGGCCAACGCTGCCCTGCCTGCAACAAGGTCTACGTTCCACCGCGCGGCGCCTGCCCGACCGACGGCGTGCCGACCGCCGAAGAGGTGGAGCTCTCCCAGAGCGGGACCGTCACCACCTACTGCATCGTCAACGTGCCGTTCATGGGCCAGAAGATCAAGCCGCCGTACGTGTCGGCCTACATCCTGCTCGACGGCGCGGACATCGCACTGCAGCACATCATCCAGGAGATCCCGGCCGACGAGGTCCGGATGGGGATGCGTGTCGAAGCGGTCTGGAAGCCCCGCGAGGAGTGGGGCACCACGATCGAGAACATCGACTACTTCCGGCCCACCGGCGAACCGGACGCCGACTACGACAGCTACAAGCACCACCTGTGAGAAAGGAGTCTGACCATGCGTGACGTCGCCGTTGTGGGATACGCCCAGCGACAGACCTCCAACTTCGACGGCTCCCCCACCATGGTGGAGCTGCTCGTCCCCGTCTTCCAGGAGCTCTACGAGAAGACCGGCCTGAACCGGTCCGACATCGGCTTCTGGTGCTCCGGCTCCTCGGACTACCTGGCCGGGCGTTCGTTCTCGTTCGTCCAGTCCGTCGACGCGATCGGCGCGCTGCCGCCGGTCAACGAGTCGCACGTCGAGATGGACGCCGCCTGGGCGATGTACGAGGCCTGGTTGAAGATCCAGACCGGTGAGGTCGACACGGCACTGGTCTACGGCTTCGGCAAGAGCTCGGCCGGCACCCTGCGTCGGACCCTGACGCTGCAGCTCGACCCGCTGACCATGACGCCGTTGTGGCCCGACACGGTCTCGATCGCCGGCCTGCAGGCGCGACTCGGGATCGAAGCCGGCCTGTGGAGCGAGGAGGAGATGGCCGAGGTCGTCAACCGGTCGCTCACCGATGCGGAGAAGAACGAGTACGCGATCCGTAAGGGCGGATCCTCGGTCGCCGACCTCTTGGCGCGCCCGATGTACGCCGACCCGCTGCGCAAGCACGACTGCGCCCCGGTCACCGACGGTGTCTCCGCTGTGGTGATCGCAGCCGGCGACGTCGCCCGAAGGCTCCAGGAGCGTCCGGCCTGGATCACCGGCATCTCGCACAGCATCGACCCGCTGCACCTCGGTGCCCGTAACCTCACCGAGTCGCCGTCGGCTCGGGCGGCAGGCAAGGGCGTTGACCTGGACGGCGTCGAGATCGCCGAACTGCACGCCCCGTTCAGCCACCAGGAGATCATCCTGCGTCGCGAACTCGGCCTCGATGACGACGTCCGGATCAACCCGAGCGGCGGCGCCTTGGCCTCCAACCCGATGTTCACCGCCGGTTTGAACCGAGTCGGCGAAGCCGCCAAGCAGATCTGGAGCGGCAACGCCACCAAGGTGCTGGCTCACGCCACCTCGGGCCCGGCCCTGCAGCAGAACCTCGTGTGTGTGATGGATGGGAGCAACTGATGGGTAAGCAGCTTGCCGCTGTGGTCGGCGTCGGGCAGACCCACCACCGCGCGGTTCGCCCCGACGTCTCGATCGCCGGCCTCTGCCGCGAGGCGATCGACCGGGCTCTGCTCGACGCGAACATGACCTTCGACGACATCGACGCGATCGTGGTCGGCAAGGCGCCCGACCTGTTCGAGGGCGTGATGATGCCGGAGCTCTTCCTGGCGGAGGCACTCGGTGCCGCAGGCAAGCCGTTGATGCGCGTGCACACCGCCGGGTCGGTGGGTGGCTCCACCGCGATCGTGGCCGCCTCGCTGGTCCAGGCCGGCGTCCACAAGCGGGTGTTGACGGTCTCGTTCGAGAAGCAGTCGGAGTCGAACGCGATGTGGGCACTCTCGGTGCCGCTCCCGTTCATCATGCCGGTCCACGCCGGTGCCGGCGGCTACTTCGCCCCGCACGTCCGTTCCTACATCCGTCGCTCCGGCGCACCGACCCACATCGGTGCGATCGTGGCGGCGAAGGACCGGACGAACGCGCTCAACAACCCGTATGCGCACCTGCACAACGAGGGCACCACCGTCGACTCGGTGATGGCTTCGCAGATGCTCTGGGACCCGATCCGCTACGACGAGACCTGTCCGTCCTCGGACGGCGCTTGCGCTCTCGTGATCGCGGACGAGGAGACGGCCCGTGGCGCCGACTCCCCGGCCTGGATCCACGGCACGGTGATGCGTTCGGAGATGACGACCGCAGCCGAGCGGAACCAGGTCAACCCGCTGGCCGGTCGCGAGGCCGCGGCAGCGCTGTGGAAGCAGGCCGGGATCACCGACCCGCTCCGCGAGATCGACGCGGCGGAGATCTACGTCCCGTTCTCCTGGTTCGAGCCGATGTGGATGGAGAACCTCGGCTTCGCCGCCGAGGGCGAAGGCTGGAAGCTCACCGAGTCCGGAGCCACCGCGATGGGCGGCACGATGCCGGTCAACGCGTCGGGCGGTGTGCTCTCGTCCAACCCGATCGGTGCCTCCGGGATGCTCCGCTTCGCCGAGGCCGCTCTCCAGGTTCGCGGCAAGGCCGGCGACCACCAGGTCGACGGCGCCCGCCGTGCGCTGGGCCACGCCTACGGTGGCGGCTCGCAGTTCTTCGCCATGTGGGTGGTGGGGGCCGAACCGCCGAGCAACTAAGGCGGTTTGACGATCAGTGCACCCCGTTCGCCCTCACGGACGGGGTGCACTGTTCTGTCCAGCATGCCTGACGGTCGGACGCTGACCTGTCGCGGACCCGCGAGCGCGGGTCCGGGGATGCCAGCGCGGGTTCTGTCGCGCTCTAAGGTGAGAACATGATTGAACTTCGCACTCCTGCCCAGATCGAGGAGATGCGTCCGGCAGGACGCTTCGTCGGTGAGGTGCTGACCGCCCTCGCCGAGGCCGCCGATGTCGGCGTCAACCTGCTGGAGCTCGACGCCCTGGCCCACCAGATGATCCGTGATCGCGGCGCCGAGTCCTGCTACATCGACTACCACCCGTCGTTCGGTGCCTCACCGTTCGGCAAGGTGCTCTGCACCTCGGTGAACGACGCCGTCCTGCACGGCCTGCCGCACGACTACAAGCTCCGCGACGGCGACCTGCTCAGCGTCGACTTCGCCTGCAGCGTCGACGGCTGGGTCTCCGACTCGGCCCTGAGTGTCGTCGTCGGCACTCCCCGCCCCGAGGATCTCGCCTTGATCGAGACCACCACGCAGGCCCTGGCCGCCGGTATCGCGGCAGCCCAGCCGGGCAACAAGATCGGCGACATCAGCCACGCGATCGGCAGCGTCGCTCGGGCGGCCGGCCTGAAGGTGAACATGCAGTTCGGTGGTCACGGTGTCGGGCGCACGATGCACGGCGAGCCGCACGTCTCCAACGACGGTCGCCCCGGCCGCGGTTACAAGCTGCAGCCCGGCCTGGTGATCGCCATCGAACCGTGGTTCCTGCACACCACCGACGAGATCTACACCGACCCCGACGGTTGGACGCTGCGCAGCGCCGACGGTTCCCGCGGCGCCCACATGGAGCACACCGTGGCGATCACCGAGGACGGTCCGCTGATCCTCACCGCCCGCGACTAACCCAATGTGACCTCAGCGCTCGGATTTCACCCGAAAGCCGACGCTGAGGTCACATTGAGCTGGAATCAGCTGGAGGCGGCGCGGATCAGGTCGCTGAAGGCGTCGGCGTCGAGCTCGTCGTCAGCCTTGATGTCGATCGCGCGCCGAGTACCGGCGTCCAGGCTGGCGTTGAAAACGCCGGTCGGGTCGGGCAGCGAGGCGCCCTTGGCGAAGGTCACCTTCACCTTGTCCTTGTAGGTCTCGACCGTGCAGATCAGCCCGTTGTGCGAGAACGTCGGGACGCCGTCGGGATTGCTGGCCTTGCGCCACTTGGCCTCTTCGACGACCTCCGGGACGGCGGCCACGATCAACTGTCGGATCTGGTCCACACGCGCTGCGCGCCAGTCATCAGTCATGAGGTGGACTCTAGCGCTCACCTGATCTCGACAAGCTCGATCAACGGCGGTCGACCAGCGGAGTCGGCCACGGCGTGCTGCGGACCATCGCACGGGCACGTTTCATCACGAACGGGTCGGCCTGCTTGTAGAGCCAAGGTCGGCCGAACCAGACGAAGCCGTCGACGTTGCGCGCCGCCAGGTCGGCGACGTTCGCCGCCAGACCCCACGCCGGATCGGCGACTCGGACGGTCGGCGGGATGCCGAGGGTGACGCACCGGTCGGTGACCTTCGCGGTGCAGACCCGGGCGTCGTCCCGCAGGCCACCCTTGATCGAAGGCACCATGTCGTTCCACCGCGTAGGACGCCCACTCTTCGCGGTGTCGACGATGAAGTGCTTGGTGCCGAAGCCGTCGCGTTCCAAGATCTCCACGATCCGTGACCCGTGCCGGATGTTCTCGGCGGGGCCCATGTAGTGGGTGGAGTCCATCGCGAAGCCCCGCGCATAGCGGATGCCGGTCAGCTTGAGGATCTCCGCACACCGCTCCGGGTCGTTGCCCTTGCCGTTCTCGCACCAGTCCGCGGCTCCGGCGTCGATGTAGACCGAGGTACGCGGCAGCGCGGAGAGGATCCGGGTGGCGTAGGTCAGTAGCCGCGCCTTGACCGCGCGGTCCGGCACACACCATAGGAACGGGCCGTCCGGCTGCATGACCGCAAGTGTCGGCGTCGCCCCGATCCCGGCTGCCAACTCCCGGATCCACCGTCGGTAGCTCTTCCGCTCCGCCATCGTGGAACGACGCTTGCAGGCGGTGTGCTCCCACGGCTTCATCCGGAAGACCGCGAGCTGCACCAACTTGTTCGGGTCGCCGTTCTGCGACGCCGCGATGTACCGCTGCACGCTGGCCCGGATCTTGGCATCCGGAACGAACGCGCCGTACCACTTGGTCCGTGGACGCCGCACGATCACCTCAAGGTCGGCGCGCTGCTTGGCGCCTGCCTTCTGGTAGGCGACCGACGCCTGGTCCTGCGGACCGTTGTAGACGCCCCAGACCAGTCCCGCCAAGGGGTTGTCCGAGTTCTGCGAGTAGGCAGGCTCGGCCTCCTGCCAGACCTCGACCCGCGGCTCCGCGGCTGCCCGCACTGCCTGCGGCGCCGCGCCCGGGTCCCCCGTGCTGACGATCAACGCCGCGATGAGGGCGGAGGCAACCACCACGGCACCGGCCAGGCGCGCGGGCACCGAGAAGCTCTGCATGGCACACCCATCGGCCGGGCAGCCGCGAAACCAAGGGGTTCCGCGGCACTACCCGGCCGCCAGGTGTGGATCAGCGGGCGCGGACCTTCTTGCTCGGCTTGCCCCAGGCGCTGGTACCGAGCTTGGTGGTGGCGCGCGCCCGGCAGGTGTACTTCTTCTTGGCGGTGAGCTTGGTGACAGTCAGCGTTGGACGGGCACCGCTGGCGCTGCGGGTCTTGCCACCATTGGCTCGGCAGGTCACGGCATAGCGGCTGACGCTCAGCCCACCATCGTCCCCCTCCTTCAGGGTGACCTTCAGCTTCCGCTTTCCGAGCGCCTTTACCTTCGTCACCTTCGGAGCACTGGGCTTCACGCCTTGCAGGTACGCCGCGCTGACGGCACCTAGACCGGCGCCCACCGCGTTCTCCGCCTGCACGGTGCAGACATAGCTACGGCCCGCACTGAGCCCGGTCACCAGCAGCGGCGACATCGCGCCGGACGCCGTCCGGGACACACCGCCCGGCGCCGCGCAGGAGACGCGGTACCCGGTGACGGATGAGTCGCCGTCGTAGCCGGGCGCGGTGAATGTGACACGGGCGCTGGTCTTGCTCAGCACCATGGCCTTCACCGCGGTCGGAGCGTCGGGGGCACCGCTGGTGACCGGGGTACTCACCGTGACCCCGCGCGAGGTCAGTCCGTCGGCTGAGGCCGTGACCTGTGCGGCGAGTCGTACCCGGCGGCCCACCTGGACGTCTTCGATCCACCAGCCGTCCGAGCGGCTCCAGATGTCGGTGGCGACGCGGAAGCGCAGTTGGACCGTCTCGCCAGCCCAGTCCGAGAGGTCGGCGGCCGCGTGCTGCCAACCACCCGAGTCACCGGAGAAGACCCGCTCGCCCGCGACCGGACTGATCGGCACGCCGCCGTCGGTGAAGGTCATCGCCCGGAGGTCCGGACCGTTCTCGGTGAACTCGGCGTCCAGGTTGTCCCAGGTGCCGCCCGCGTCGGTGGAGATCAGCACCTGCCCACCGTCGTAGGCGAAGCCACCCGCGGATTCGTCGCCGCCACCGCCCAGGTTGTCGTAGTCACGCTCGAGCGAGAACCTCTGGTCGAAGTGGAGCTCATCCCCGCTACGCACCACGAATGGGGCACTGATCACACTGTGATCCGCCTTGTTATCTGCACCGGTCCCCCAGGCCACGTCAGCCTCCGCGTCGCGGGTCTTGCGGGCCACCCACTGCTCGGGCCCCAGATCAGTGGCGGTCGTCCACGGAGCGAGCGAGCCGTCGAAGCCTTGGTCCAGCACCAGATCGGTGACCGCGCTCGGCGAGACGCGTACCGAGAAGGCGCACTCGGCGCTGGCGCCGGAGGCGAGCGAGCCGACGTTGAAGGTAACCACCCGGGTGCCCTGGTCGTAGGCCGCGGCGCAAGTGCCGTCGAGGTAGCTGGCGCCCACGGGAACGGTTGCAGTGGCGCTCGCGTCATTCAGCGCCACCGAGCCGGTGTTCTTCAGGGTCACCTGATAGTCCAGGTCGCGGGTCGGCGTCGCGGTCGGCGTCGCGGTAGCGGCACTGACCACAAGGCCCTCACATTCCGGCGAGACGTCGTAGGCCTCGATACCGTCGGTGATCAGGCTGGAACTGCCTTGCAGCGCGCTGTAACCCAAGCCGTGCTTGGCGAACGCAGTCCAGATGGCGCAGGAGTTGGCACCGTCGTTGCTCAACTCGTCGGCAGCAAGGATGGCGTCGCGGCCATCCACGAACCCAGGGCTGCACGACTGCAGCTTCATTCCGTCGAGCACCAGCTTCAGCGCCAGGCTGTTGCCGCCGGTGCCCGCATCCAGATCGCCGTAGCCGTGCTCGTCGATCAGGTTCCAGGTCATCTCCCACAGCATCTGGCCCCAGACCTCGCCGACGTCGTGCGGCAGCACGCCCTCGTTGTCGAAGGCGACCTTGATGTCGTCGTAGTTCATCGTGTTGATGGCCGGGTTGCGGCTGTAGCGTTGGGTGCGGATCCCGACTCCGTTGGTGGGCTGCCCAAGGGCATAGGTGCCGATGCCCCGGCCGTCAACCGGTTCATCGCCGCTGGGCATGGTGAGGATGTAGGCAATGAAGTCGCTCCAGCCCTCCCCCGCCTGTTCGCCGTTCGCCAGGCAGCTGGCGGTCGCCGGGCCGCCGGTCAGCCGGTTGGAGACGCCGTGGCCGTACTCGTGGGCGATCACGCCGTTGTCGAAGTCACCGTCACGCTCTGGATTTCCGGTCCACAGGTACATCTGCATCCTTGGTGCCTGACCGTCGGGCGGGGTGGCGAAGTTGGCGTTGTCTCGCCACCACTGCGTCGGCGTCGGTGCTCGCTCAGCACCGTCCTGCGCTTCGGCCATCACGGCATCGCCGCCCTGGCCGCCATTTCCGTAGTTGTTGGCCTGGAAGTTGCCGGCGGCCTCGTCGAACCCGTAGCCGTAAAGCAGGTCGTGGATCCGGTTGTTGGCGTAGAAAAGGTTCGTCACGGCAGCATCGCGGTAGGTACTCGGCGGCTGCGCGAGATCCAGCGGGAAGAGGAAGCCATGCCCGGCACCGCCGTCTGCTTCGCTGCCAGCATCCGGCACGTCGTTGTCATCGACGTCGGTATAGGCGTGGACGTTGTTGCCGTTGGTAAGCGCCGTGTCCGCACCTGCGACACCGTCGTTGTCGAGCCAGCCGAACGGCGAGGCGGTCGCGTCGGCCGGGTCCTCGACGATGGTCCGGTCACCGAAGGTCGGCGCCTCGATGGGCAGCTCGTAGACCTCGTAGGACTCGTCCGCGTGCGCCACCCAGTCGGCCCGGGCCAACTCCTTGCCGGTCGCAGCGTCCATCCGGATCTGCCACCAGCTCTCGCCGTCCTCGGGACGGATCCCGAGTTGCCAGGCCAGTCGCAGCTTGCCTCCGGCCGCCCGCTGATAGACCAGGTTCGCGGGGATCGGGTCGGTGGAGACCCCGCCATCGCCGAGCTCTCGGGTGCGGTCGACGCCGCTGGCGCGCCTGCTGGTCGCGAACGACTCGGTCGGGGTGAGGTCGAGTGCGCGCGCCGCGGCACGCGCGGCAGCGACGTCGCTCAGCTTCGGCACGGACGCGTTGGCCCGGCCGGCGGCGGCCTTGATGGTGTTGCCTGCCGTGTGCACGACTCCGCGATCGTCGAGCGTGACGTTCAGGATCGCCTCAGCGACGTCGATGCCGTCCACCTGCTGCTGGAAGTAGACGTGGGTGAGAGCTCCGGCCGGGACCACCGACGAGACCCGGAGCTGGGCCGTATCGACAGCCGAGAGACCGTACTCACCCGGGTTCTGGATGACGGCGGCCAGCGCCCGGTCAATCGGATCGGTGGTGCCTGGCGCCCCGGGTGAGCCCGCGGGGGCGGCCTGGACGGCGGTGGCGGTCGAGAGCGCCAGGCCGAGGGCCAGTACGGCCACGGCTGGACGGGTCACGCGAGACATAGGGCACCCTTCAGACGGTCCTGCGGCATATCGCGCAGGATCGTCACTTTAGGCTTTCTGCACTCGGTACACATTTCATCCCCCGAAGACCTCTAGACCACCAGCAACCAGCCACTAAGGTTCGGGCATGAGTTCGCCCTCCTCACGCCGCGACCTCGGCCGCGTCGGGCGCCTGGCCGACGCCGTCGCCAGCCGCGTCGCGGACGCCGTCCCGGCCGAGGCGATCCTCGACCACGTCGACATCGACGCGCTCCTGGACCGGGTGGACGTGAACCACCTTCTGGACCGGATCGACGTGAACCAGCTCCTCGACCGGATCGACGTCGACCGGCTGATGGCCCGCGTCGACGTCAACGCCCTGCTCAGCGACGTCGATCTGAACGAGCTGGTGCTCCGGGCCGGTATCCCCGCCATCGTCGCCGACACCACCGGCCAGCTGGCCGGAAGCGGCCTCGACACCGCTCGCCGCCAACTGATCGGCGTCGACACCCTGCTCGGTCGGTTGGCGGACCGGCTGCTGCGCCGGACCTCCCCCGCCGGACCACCCGGCTTGGTGGGTCTCGAGGGGCGCGAGCGTGACGGTCGAGCGATCGTCACCGGTCGCTACGCCGGTGCGTGCACCCGAGGCGCGGCAGCGCTGGTCGACCTCGGCGTCACGCTGGCGACCTACACCTTGGGGCACCAGGGCTTGGCTCTGTTGAGCGATGTCTTCCTGGACCGCTCGCTGCCGGACGCCGATGGCCTCTGGGCCACCGTGGGCCTGGCGCTGTGGACGTTCCTCTATCTCGTCGTCACCACCACCGTGAGCGGACGGACGCCGGGTATGGCCCTGCTCGGGCTACGGATCGTGCAGCACGACGGCACACCACTGCGCCCGCTGCCTGCCCTGATCCGGGTAGTGGTCGCTCCGCTCAGTTCACTCCTGCTCGGGTTGGGCTATTTGTTGGTGCTCGTTGATGCACGGCACCGCACCGCACACGACGTGCTGGCCCGCACCGTCCTGGTCTATGACTGGGGCCGCCGCGATGCCGAGGTACCGGCACCTCTGACCGAGTTCCTCCGTCGCCATCAGGTCGTTTGAGCCACCACCGGTCCGAACCAACGCCCTGTCCGGCACCGACGGCAACGGTGAGGCAGCCCACACGAGTACCTACTTCAGGAGGGGTCCTCAGGCGGTAGTTCGCCGGAAAGCGGTTCAATGGAAGACATGTCTTCGCGGATCAGTTGCCCGACCCTGCTCTCACGGGTGATGCCCGCCGAGGCTGCCGCGGCACTGATCCGACACGGCGACAACGTCGGCATCAGCGGGTTCACCGGGGCCGGCTACCCGAAGGCGGTGCCCAGCGCGCTGCACGACCAGATCCGCGCCGCCCACGACCGCGGCGAGGAGTTCCGGATCGGGCTGTGGAGCGGCGCCTCCACCGCACCGGACGCGGACGGCGTACTGGCCGAGGCACACGGCGTCAGCACCCGTCTCCCCTACAACTCGGACCCGACCATGCGGGCCCTGATCAACGCCGGCGAGGTCGACTACGTCGACGCCCACCTGAGCCACTCGGCCCAGCACATGTGGTTCGGCTTCTACGGCAACCTCGACGTCGCCGTCGTCGAGGTGACCGCGATCCTGCCCGGCGGGCTCCTGGTGCCGAGCAGTTCGGTCGGCAACAACAAGACCTGGCTGGAACAGGCCGACCGGGTGATCCTGGAGGTCAACCACTGGCAGCCCCGCGAGTTCGAGGGCTTCCACGACGTCTACTACGGCACCGCCCTGCCCCCGCACCGGCTGCCGCTGGAGCTGACCGATGCAATGCAGCGGATCGGCGAGCCCTATCTCCGCGTCGACCCCGCCAAGGTGATCGCCGTCGTCGAGACCGACCGGCCCGATCGCAACTCCCCCTTCTCGGCACCGGACGCCACCTCCGGCGCTATCGCCGAGCACGTACTGACCTTCCTCCGCCAAGAGGTCGCCGCCGGCCGGATGCCCGCCAATCTGCTGCCCTTGCAGTCCGGGGTCGGCAACGTCGCCAACGCCGTGCTGGCCGGCCTCGGCGCGAGTGAGTTCACCGACCTGGTCGCCTTCACCGAGGTGATCCAGGACGGGATGCTCGACCTGCTCGACTCCGGCACCCTGCGCGCCGCGTCGGCCACCTCGTTCGGACTCTCCGACATCGGGGTGGCCCGGTTCATGGAGAACATCTCCGCCTACAAGGGCCGGATCCTGCTCCGTAGCGAGGAGATCTCGAACCATCCGGAGCTGGTCCGCCGCCTCGGCGTCATCGCGATGAACGGTCTGCTGGAGGCCGACATCTACGGCAACGTCAACTCCACCCACGTGATGGGCAGCGCGATCATGAACGGGATCGGCGGCAGCGGCGACTTCGCCCGCAACGCCTTCCTCAACTTCTTCCTGACCCCGTCGACGGCGAAGAACGGCGCCATCTCGGCGATCGTGCCGATGGTCAGCCATGTCGACCACACCGAGCACGACGTCCACGTGATCGTCACCGAACACGGTCTGGCCGACCTGCGTGGACTCTCCCCGCGGGCTCGGGCACAGCGGATCATCGGCAACTGCGCCGACCCGCGGTTCCGCCCCGCGCTTCTCGACTACACCGAGCGCGCCTGGGCCGACCGCGCCACCGCGCGCCACACCCCGCACCTCCTCGGCGAGGCGTTGAGCTGGCACCAGCGTTACCTCGACACCGGCAGCATGTGACCGGCGACCGACTCCCTAAAATGCTCACCGTGGACTCCGTGCTCAACATCTCGGCCTACCTCTTCGCGCCGATCGATGACCGCGAAACGCTGCGCGCCACCCTGCGTACGTTGGTGGAGGATGCCGAGCTGAAGGGCACGATCCTGCTCGCGCCCGAGGGCATCAACATGTTCCTGGCCGGCGACCCCGACCGCCTCCGCGGTTTCCTCGATGCCGTCCGTAGCGACGTCCGCTTCGAAGCCCTCACGGCGAAGGAGAGCTGGTCGGACGAGCAGCCGTTCGCCAAGATGCTGATCAAGTTGAAGAACGAGATCATCCGGATGGACCACCCGACGATCCGTCCCGTCGACGGCCGTGCGCCCGCGGTCGGGCCGACGGACCTGCACCGCTGGCTCAGCCAGGGTCACGACGACGACGGCCGCGAAGTGGTGATGCTGGATACCCGCAACGCCTTCGAGGTCGACTACGGCACCTTCACCGGCGCTATCGACTGGCGGATCGAGAAGTTCACCGAGTTCCCGGACGCCGTCCACGCCAACCGCGAGCAACTCGAAGGTCGGACCGTGGTCAGCTTCTGCACCGGCGGGATCCGGTGCGAGAAGGCCGCGATCTACATGCACGATCTCGGCCTCACCAACGTGCTCCAGTTGGAGGGCGGCATCCTCAAGTACTTCGAGGAGGTCGGCGGCGAGCATTACGACGGCGACTGTTTCGTCTTCGACGGCCGTGAAGCGCTCCGCCCCGACCTCACCGTCCAGGCCGACGAACCCTCGCGTCGCCTCCCCCGTCGTTCGGCGCTGGTCAACGACTGAGACACGCTAGGCTTCGAACATGCGTTCGCAGCCGACCTCCTGGTTCCGCCTGGAGGGCACGGAATTCTCGTCCCGCGGCTGGCCTCCCGGCACCGAACTGCTGCTCGACACCCGTCTCCGTCCCAAGCGCGGTGACGTCGTGGTGGCCCAGCACGGAGCCGCGCTGCGGGTCGGCGTCTTCGGCTCCGAGGCCGGCCGACTCGCGGTCCGCAACGACCTCGGCTCGGTCTGGTTGAGCTCCGCGCGGGATGTTCTCGGCGTCGTCACCATCGCCGAACCGCCCCTGCACGGGATGCCACTACGACCGACGCGCCAGCGCCGCTCACGCAACGCCGGTTCAGGTTCGCCTGCCTAGGGTGGAGGTATGAACCTGACACACGCCCCGCTTCGCCTCGCCACCGGCGCCTTCATCCTGAACTCCGGGCTGACCAAGCTCGGAGCCGACCAGGCAACCGCCGAACAGCTGCACGGCTTCGCCAGTACCGCCTATCCGGCGTTGGCCGGCCAACAGCCCGCCGCCTTCACCAAGCGGCTCGCGATCGTGGAGATCGCGCTGGGTACGGCGCTGATGACCCCGAAGGTTCCCTCCGCACTGGTCGGTGTCGCGCTGACCGGGTTCGGTGCGGGGCTGCTCGGTCTCTACGCCCGGGTCCCCGGCATGCGCCAGCCGGGCAGCATCCGACCCACCGCCGACGGCACCGCACTGGCCAAGGACGTCTGGCTCGTCGGCGCGGGTGCCACGTTGACCCTGCAGGGTTTCGTCAATGGCACCAAGCGCGCCGGCCGGGCCACCAAGAAGAAGCTCAACGCGGCCGCCGGCGCCGCTCACGACGCCGTGACGTCTTCGTGAACAGGCGTTAGCCGGAGCTCACGGTGCGTCGGCGACGGCGCTGCCGATCGGGGTGATCCAGGACTGGTGCGTGGTGGCGTTCTTGGTGATCGCCAGCAACTCGTCCATGTGCGGTTCCAGGCCGGTCACCTTGTCCAGCGGGACACCGATGATCAGCTGGAAGCCGAGACCCTTCCACGCCTGCACGGCACGCCCGGCGAACTCCGAGTCGGCCTTGACGAAACCTTCGTCGAGGAAGACCGGCGCGAACCGTGGACGCGACCGCATCTCGTCACCGAGCCGGAACCGGAGTGCCGAGCCGACGATGAAGGCGACCAACTCCTGGCTCTCGCCACCACTCTTCTCGCCGAGCGTCCGGTAGGTCGCGCGGACCTCACCTGAGGTGCTGTCGTAGCGCTCGGCGCTGATCTCGACATGCCTACGGACATCGAGCAGACGGTCCCGGTCGGAGGTGCCGTCCACCGTCTGCGACGGTCGGCGGAGCTGATCCATGAACTTGCCGAGATCCTTGAAGCGCCGCTCCAGACCGGCCTCGTCGAGCTCTTTGGGGTTCTCCGCGGAGAGCACCCGCAGCTCGCGCATGAAGCCCTGCACGTGGGCCGGGGCCAACCGCTTCAACCTGATCCGCAGCCGGTCACCGCCAGCGCCGAACTCGATCCGCCGCAGGATGTTGTTGATCGGTTCCAGGCGGTCCTCGATCTCCTCCACCGAGGAGGCCATCGCACCGACCAGCGGGACGAGGTCCTGACCGCTCCACTCGGTGAGCCGACGGCGCCACTCCGAGCGCCGCTCGGCCAGGCCGGTACCGCGGATCTCGTCGAGGATCCGGGCGAAGTCCGGATAGGAGTCCGCGGTGGCACCGAGGTTGGGCGAGTCCCACTGCATCTTGTAGAGCCGGAAGATCCCGGCCAACTCGTCGTCGACGCGGCGGATCTCCTGGCCGGCCTCGTCGACGGCACTGTGCAGTCGCTGCGCCAGCCGCTGCGAGTTCTCGCTGAACCGGTCCAGCTCCTCCGGATCGCCGGGGGCGACGGCGGCGGCGAACTCAGCTGCCAGCGCGACGCTCTGGGCGTCGCTCAGGGTCAGCTTGCCGTCCCGCGACACCGTCTCCAGGCGGTCCTTGACGAGGTCCTCGGCGTCGACCAGTTCGCCGTGCTGGGCGTTCAGCTCACGCTGGCGCTGGTCCAACCCGTAGTGCTGCTTCCGGGTCTCCTCCAAGCGGGCGGTGAGCTCCGCGATCTGGCCCTCCAGAACCTGTAGGGCGTCGTCGGCGGAGAGGATGTCGTCCCGACGCTGCTCCAGCTCGGCGATCCGTCGGTCGCTGCCCGCAACGTCCAGGTCGTCGAATCGGACCAGGGCGACGGCGTCATAGGCGGTCCGGCGCTGGACCAACACCCGCTCCTGGCGCTCCAGCTCGGCGACCTCGCCGTCGAGCTTCTCCAGCTCGCGTTCGATGGTGTCGAGTTCGGCCTCGGTCTCGGCGATCGCCTCCTCGTTGGAGAAGCCGATGATGTTGCGGGCGTCGTTACGCCCGTGGGTACCCCGCGTGCCGAGTCGGGTCTGTCCGGCGACGGTGACCCGGAACCCTTCCCCGGCCAGGCCTTCGGCACTCTCCACGCACAGCGCGTTGCGCTGCGGGTCGCGGACCAGGCCCTGGACCCAACCGGAGAACGGCGACTCCTTGAAGACCAATTTGCCGGCCACGTAGTCGGCGTCCTCGGGCTCCTCGTCCGGGAGATCGAGGGTGGCGCCCTCGAAGGTGAGTCGACCGCGTAGCCGCAGGCCGTCGATCGCGGAGGAGAAGTCGTCGAGCCGCTCGTGCGGGACCAGCAACAGCCGCGCCGCTCCACCGAGCACGGTCTCGATGGCGTTGCGCCACCGGCCCTGCTCCGGCGCGACGTCGATCAGCTCGGCCACGAACGGCAGTTCCTCGGGGGTCAGCCCGCTGGCCTTGGCCACCTCGTCGCGCATCTCGTGCATCCGGGCCGGCACCCGCCCGGCGCGGGACTCCAGGGAGACCCTTTCCCGGGCCACCTCGGACTGGCGCTCCTTGACCGGGTAGAGCCGGTCGCGCACGGAGTCGCGGGCCTCCTTGATCCGCTGCTGCTCGGTCGGCAGATCCGCCAACCAGCGCTTGGCCTCCTGCTGCAGCGTGGCGAAGTCGGCGGCCGAGTTGAAGGCTGCCTCCAGCATCGACTCCTGGCCCTCGCCGACCTCCAGCAACGGCAGCATCCGGTCCGAGACGTCGGAACGGCGCGCCGCGCGCTCGTTGCGCAGCACCCGTTCGGCGTCGAGCGAACCACCCAGCGCCTCCAGGGTCGCGCCGCCGGCGGCACGGTGCGCCTCCTTGGCGGCGTCGAGGTCGCCGACCAGCGCCCGTTCGGCGGCGATGCAGGCGTTCAGCTCGTCGCTGGTCCGGGCGCGGTCGGTCCGGTTGCTCTGCAGGGTGTTCTCCAGCAGCCGCAGGTGGGTGCGGTAGAGCCAGAGCCGCAGTGGCGTCTCGCCCTGCAGGGTGACCCCGAAGGCGTCGAGCTCAGCCCGACGCAGCCGCGCGGCGACCTTCCGCTCGTGCAGGTCACCGATCGGTTCGAGGAGTTCGAGCTTCCGTTCCTCGGTGCGCATCGCCGAGTAGGCGGCGTCGAGGTCGTCGAAGTGCTCGACGGCACGGTCGGCCGCCGCGTAGGTGGCCGGGCGTTCGAGCACCATCTCCTTGTAGAGCTCGTCGACACTGCGGACCTGGTTTCCGGCCTGGATCCGTGCCAGTAGTCGGAGCGCCTTGGCGCCGTCACTGTTGGCGCCGATCCCGAGGCGGGCATGCAGGACGGCCGCGAACTCGGCGTAGGTCCGGTGTACCCGCAGGCCGGGGAAGAGCTTCTTCAGCGAGTTCGCATGGAACCGCTCCGGCACGCAGAGCTCGACCTGTTCGAGCGCCAACGGCGCATCCAATGTGGCGAGCTGCATCAGCACCTCGCTGGACCGGGTGGCCCGGCGCGGAACGTAGTAGGTGCGCAGCGCGGTGAACCGCCCGCCCTGGTCGTTGACGAAGGTCATCGCCACCGCGCCCCAGGTGTCGCTGCCCTTGCCCCGCAGCAGCTTCTCCACCGGCTTGCCGGTCCGGGGATCGTCGACGACATCGACGGCACCGCGCAGATAGGAGAGCAGGTTGCGCTGGCCGGCGCTTCGGGCACGGCCGGCGACCGCGTCGTTGGAGGCGCCGTTGAACTTGGTGTCCGACGGCATCATCAGGGCGGTGTAGGCATCCAGCACGGTGCTCTTACCGGCGCCCGAGGAACCGGAGATCATCGTGGCGTCGCCGCCGAGGGGAACGGTGGTCAACCCACCGAAGCCGCCCCAGTTGACGACCTGGAGCAGCGCGGCGCGCCACTGCATGGTGTCGTCGCTCGGGTTGGCGACCACTTGGCGGTCGAAGAGACCGGCGGCGTCCTGCTCCTCACCGAACTCGGTGGTCTCGACGTCGATGCTGCTCATGCCTCGTCCCCGTCCTCGATGACGGCTCGCGCCGAACCGTCGTCATCCCACTCCTCGCCGAAGAGGTCGGCGCTGCGGACCGGCGTCGGCACGGGCGCCGTGTTGGCTTCGTGGAGTGCCGCCAAGAGCTCCTTGAGCAGGTCCAGCGGGAGCAACGGCTCCACCGCTTCGCTGATCTCATAGCGGTCGTCGGCTGCGGTCGGGATCAGCAGCCCGGCCTTGGCGACGGCGAGGACCGCGTTCTTGGCCCGCTTGACGTCGCCCGCCACGTCGGTGGCATGGCCGGGCCGGAAGCTCTCGATGTAGTCCAGCACGTCGTCGCGGTCGACGAAGACCCGACTCTCGCCACCCGCCTGGCCGGCCCGGAGCCGATCCCGCAGGTGGATCAGGACCAACGTCTCCTCGCGCGACCAGGAGGTGTCGTGGAGCAGCGTCGGGAACCGGCTGGCGGTCTCGGAGACGGCCTGACGCTTCCAGGCCACCTCCCGATCACGGTCGATCTGGAGTTCGAGGAAGACGTCGTTCAACCGGGAGCGGAGCAGCCGCTCGTGCTCGGTCAGCACCCGCCACTCCCGCGGGTGGGTCCGGGCGCTGATGAACCGCTGCTTGAGCAGGGTCACCAGCACCTGGCGCTCGGCGAACGCCAACTCGCCCTCGTCGCCTTCGAAGAGCGAGACCGAGCGCAGGTCGGAGGTGGCGAACTCGTCGTCGGCGACCGGGTCGCTCGGCTCGGTCTCGGCGGGCGCGAACCCGTCACCGTCGACGTGCTCTGTCACGGAGTCCACCGACTCCACGAACTCGTCAGACACCGGGTCATCGGCCACCACGTCGTCGGTCACCACGTCGTCGTTCATGCTGGGGACTCGCTCTTCTCGGTGGATGCGGCGCGGTTCAGGTCGGCTGGGTTCACGTCGGGTTCGGACGCGGGTGGGCCCGGGAGGTCGGCGTCCGGCAGGGCGACGGTCGGCACCGAGAAGACCCGGCGGGTGCCGTCGGTGCGGAAGGCGGCGTACTGCTCCAACGGTGCTCCGGTGTCCGGAGCCAACCCGTGCTCGGCGGCAAGATGCAGCAGACCGAAGATCTCCACCGGACGACGGAGCACCGGCGCCAACTCCTCGAAGAGCCGGCCCAGCGTGTCCGCGGCGCGATCCCCCGCCATCGCTTCCTCCAGGTACTGACGCAGCTGGCCCAGCTGCGGTCCGCCCTGAGCCATCAGGGTGGAGAGCGAGACCTCGGGAGCGTCGTCGGGCGAAGGGGTGTGCAACGGTTCGGGCAGCACGTCGTCGGCCGGGTCGTAGAACCGTTCACGCAGGTGCTCGATCACCGCACGGGCCGGCAGCAACGGCACCTCGTGGGTGGCCCGTGGACCGGTGCCTGCCAGCCAGGTCATCAGCTCCGATTCGACCGACCGAAGGGTCTGCTCCAACTCGCGGTCGCGGGCCGCGTCGTGGGAGATGATGTACTCCTTGAGCGTGGCGGTGACCCGCGAACGTTGGGTCAACACCCGGTCCAGGCCCTCACGAACCAACTTCACCGTGCCGCGGAGCTCGGAACGCTCGGCGTCGGCCAGGATCCGGTCCGAGAGCGGGTGGTCCAGGAGGTCGCCGAGGTCCTCACGGAGTTGGCTGACCAGCCCGTCGTCGCGGAGCAACGCGAACGCTCCCTCGAAGGCGCGGCCTTCCTGGGTAGCGGTCATCAACGCATCGGCGCGGGCCAGGTAGTCGTCGATCACCTCGCCGGCGGGGCGGTCCTCGCCACGGAAGGCGGCCAGGATCTCGCCGCGGATCTGGACGAACCGCTCCTCGACCCGGGCGAAGTCGCTGGGCAGCGCGGAGATCAACGACAACAACTCGGTGAAGCCCTCGGACATGTAGTCCTCGGTGGCGCTGACCACTTCGGCGCCGTCGACCAGCCTGTCCCGCTCGGCCGTCATCCGGGCGATCTCCTCGTTGAGGATGGTGACCCGTGCACTGCGGTCGGGATGCGCCTCGGAGTTGAACCGTCGCACCGTCCCGAGGATGGTGGTGATGCGGTGCTCGCTGAGGGTGGCCCGGTCGCGGGCCAGGTTCTTGACCAGTTCCAGTGCCTGTTGGGCGTGCGAGGTGAGCGAGTAGACCTCGCGACCGCGCTCGTCGAGGGCACGGACCAGCCACTGACCGCGCATCCAGCGCTGGCAGACCTCACGCCCGGAGCCGCCTGGAAGATCAACCTCGCCGGCCTGCCGCATCGAGGCGATGTGGTCCTCCACCTGGGTGTGCAGCCGGGCCGTCGGGATCGGCTTGTTGTCACGCCCGAAAGCGGCTCGGAAGATGGTGATCACCACCGGCGCCTGGCGCTGGTGGAGCAGCGTCAGGGTCGGCTGGTCGAAGGCGCTCGTTACGCGCGTCAACTCCCCCGCGATGTCACTCATCGTTCCGCGCCTTCCTCGCGCCCTACCGGCCAGTGTCGTCAGTTCGAGGGGCCAGCATTCCAGAGCGGGGGCGCAGACGCAGAACCCGGCCTCGGTGTCGCTCGACCGAGCGTCGGCCAGGCCACGTTTCAGCGGCGGATCACTCCTCCTCGATGACGTGCATCGCGGCTTCCTCGGCCGACGCCGCAGCACCGTCGATGCCGACGTCGAAGCCCAGCAGTTCCGCCTCGTCGTCCTCACCGGAACCGGAGTCGGGGCTGATCAATCGCCCGGCCCGAGCAGCACCGACCTCCCCACCGACGGGTCCGTCGATGATCGCGTCAGGCCCCAGCTCGGCGGCCTCCTCGTCGGCGGCCCAGACCTCCGGTTCCTCCTGGGCGATCCGCTCGTCCAAGGTCTCACCTTCGAGCTCACCGAGCGCCGTAACGCTCTTGTCGTTGCTCCCGCGCGGGCGGTCCGGAGGCGAGTAACCCTCATCGAGGACGTCGTCGACGCCGCGGTCGAGCAGGGTGTCTTCGGGTTGAAGCTGATCTTCGCTCATGCCTCTTCACGCTAGCTCGCCGGCACACGATTCCAAGCGATGGCGGAGAATCGTCCGTGTGAGTGAAGATCTGACCCCCGAGGCGTACCTGGTCCTGGCCGACCACACCGACGAGGACGGCAGCCTGTGGCGCGCGATCTCGGTCGAGGACGGTGGCTTCGTGCTCAGCGGTCACGACACCGGCCCCGGAGTGGAGCGGGTTCTCGGCTGCCGCGAGTACGAGTTCGAGCGCCGGCTCAGCGCTGAGGAGACCACCAAGCTCCGCGCGTTGCTGCTGGTCGAATCCGCCCAGGAGTTGGTCGACGCCGTCGCGAGCCGTTTCGATGCGATCGAGGAGTTGGAGGCCTACCTCGAAGACCACGAGATCGACGGCACCTTCTGGAGCCAGCTCGGCGAGTAGCGGCCTGTTCCGCGCCTCACCGGCACTGCTCCCCGGCACAGTCGCGGTACTGGCGTGCCAACCCGCGCAGCCAAGCACGTCGCTCGGCGAACCGCGGGTCGCGCGCCAGGTTGGTGAGTTGGTACCGATCACGGCGCAGGTCGTAGATCTCCTCGACGCCGGATGGGGCCACGGCATAGGACCAGTCGTTGCCGACCCGCACGCCGGAGTAGAGCCTTCGAGTGGTCCGGGCGGTGATCGGATAGGCAGCGATCGGCACTACCCGCTGGGGTGAGGAGACGACCTGGCCGCTCAGCACCGGCCAGACGTCGGTGCCATCGACCCTCCGGTTCGGCCGGGCCTGAGCCAACGCCGCGAAGGTGACCGGCAGGTCGGCGTGGGTGACCACGTCGTCGACGGTGCGGCCCCGCGGGATGCCGGGACCCCGGATCACCAAGGGAACCTGGACCGACTCCTGGTAGAACCACAGCTTGCCGTTCAGGTTGTGCTGCCCGACGAGGAATCCGTTGTCCGAGGTGAAGGCGACGATCGTGTTGCGCAGTTGGCCGGTGCGTCGCAGCACTCGCAGATGGGAGCCGACGGCTTCGTCGACGGCTTGCAGCGACTCGATGCGCTGCTGGTAGCTCTCCCGAAGCGCAGCACGGGCCCGCTTCGCCCACGGACGTTGGCTGGCGTTGACGATGCTGCGCCCCGGCGTCCGGAAGAGTGACGGGACGTCGGGCAGCGCGAGGTGGCGAAAGCTGTTGCGATGCCGTTCGGCCACCGCCGGGGTGTCGATGGTGTGCCCTGCGAACCGACGGCGTGGGTCATCACGCTCGCGTGGGCCGCCTTTGTGCGGAGCTACGTAGTTCACCCAGAGGTAGAAGGGGTCGGCATCCTTGGCCTCACGACGCAAGACTCTGTTCGCCATCCTCGCAAAGCTGTCCGTGCTGTACCGCTCGTCGCGCACGATCGTCCCGTTGCGGTTCGTGACGGTCCGCGCGTAGTTGTAGGTGAAGGGGTCGATGCTCCCCTGCCATCCGGTCCACCCCGGCGGGACGTAGCGCTTGGAGTTCCGGCCGTAACCGTTGAGGTACTTGCCGACGAAGTAGGTGTCGTAACCAGCACGTCGTAGCCAGGTCGGCAGGGTTCGTCGATCGTCGAAACTGCGGACGCTGCCGTGTCTGCCGCGGATCCCCAGGGCGCCGTGGTTGTGGGCGTACTGGCCGCTGAGCAACGTGGCTCGGGCCGGCACGCAGAGCGGCGTCGGTGCGAGCGCGTTGGTCACCCGCACTCCTTGGTCCCCGATCAGACGGCGCACCTTCGGCATCCAGCGCAGGTCGCTCGCCGCAGCGTCGTCAACGGTGACCAGCAGGATGTTAGGCCGTGACGGCGCCGCAGGCGACGCCGCACCTTCGACCTGGACCGGAGCTGCGGACGACGACGCCCCGATCGGGGCGATGCCCTTCCCAGCGACCGCACAGGCGGCCAGGGTGAGGACAGCAGTGAGCTTCTGGGGAGGCCGGCCGAGAGTGATCATGGCCAAACAATAGTTTGTCTACCAATTCACTAGTTTTAGGCTCGAAGGGCGGACTCCCTAGGGCAGGTACGCCTCACGCGGGCAGTCCTGACCCATGCAGTTGCGGTACTGGTCGGTGAGCACCCGCGCCTGGCTGAGCACCGCTGCCGCAGCAGGGTCCCGCGCCACGTTGCGCACCTGGTAAGGATCACGGATCAGGTCGTAGAGCTCCTCGGCACCGTGGCTGTTGACCGCGTAGGTCCACTCATCACCGATCCGGACCCCGGCGTAGAGCTGGCGGGAGCCGGAGGCCGACACGGGATACGCCTCGATCGGTACCACCCGGACCACGCGCTGCTTGCGCTTCAACCATGGCATCACGTCCGCGCCATCGGTCGACGCCGTCGGCTGGACACCCGCCGCGGCTGCGAAGGTCACCGGGAGATCCACATGGCTCACTGCCGTGTTGGTGACGTCGCCCTTGGGCAGCCCCGGGCCGCGGATCACCATCGGCACCGTCACACCCTCGTTGAAGAACCAGAGTTTGCCGTGCAGATTGTGCTGACCGAGGAAGTAGCCGTTGTCGCTGGTGAAGACGATCAGGGTGTCTTTGAGGTCGCCCGACCGGCGGAGCACCCTGACGTGCCCGGCCACCGCTTCGTCCACCGCCTGCAGCGCCTCGAGCCGTTGCTGATACGCCTCGCGGACCTCACGACGCTCCCGCTTCGTCCAGGAGTGCCGCGTCGCACCCACGAACGAGTCGGTCGGCTTCCGGAAGAGCGAGGGGCCCTTCGGCAGTTGCAACCTGCGGAACAGGTTCCGGTGCCGGGCCGCCGGCGACGCGGTGCGGAGCGCGCTCTTGGACTTCGGCTTCCAGCGGGTCGGGTCGTCGGCGTCGCTCGGGCCACCGTGATGCGGCGCCACGTAGTTCACCCAGAGGTAGAACGGCGACGACTTACGGCCGGCCTTGCGCAGCATCGAGTCGGTCTGGGCGGCGAAACTGTCGGTGCTGTACGTCTTGTCGACGACCACGCGACCGTTCCGGTTGGTGACCGTCTTCGAGTAGTTGTACGTGGCCGGGTCCAGGCTGCCGTGCCAGTCGCTCCAGCCCGGCGGCACGTACCGCTTCTCGGCCGGAGACCTGCCGTAGTTGTTGAGGTACTTGCCGACGAAATAGGTGTCGTATCCGGCCGCCTGCAACCAGACCGGCAGCGTCTGCTTGTCCTTCAGTGCCCGGAAACCACCGCGGCTGCCGTTGACCCCCAGCACACCGTGGTTGTGCGTGTACTGACCCGTCAGGAGCGAGGCCCGCGCCGGAGCGCAGATCGGAGTCGGTGCGATCCCGTTGGTCACCGTGACGCCCTGGTCGCCGATCAGCCTGCGCACGTGTGGCATGTACCGCAGGTCGCCGGCCGCGGCGTCGTCCACGGTGATCAGCAGGATGTTGGGTCGCGGCGCGTTCGGATCGATCGCCTTGACCACCGGCTCGGCCTTCGCCGGACGGTCGGCCGAGAACGAGACCGGACCGATCCCACAGCCCGCCAACGTCGCCAGGCTGATCCCGGCGATCGCGAGTCGAGTACGCCTCACACCCTGAAGAGCGCGCGCGCGTTCTCGCGCAGCACCCTGCGCAACCATTCATCCCCCATACCCAAGGCGCGGACCGCATCCACGGCGTCTAGGAAAGGGTAGGGGATATTCGGGAAGTCACTGCCGAACAACACCCGCTCACCGAGTTCGCGCAACCGCCCCAACTCGGCGACCGGGAAGGGCGACTCCGCCTCGGTGAACCGGGTGAACGCCATCGTGGTGTCCAGATATACGCCTGAATAGCGCTCAGCGAGGTCCAGGAAGCGGCCGTAATCGGGTAGCCCCATGTGCGCGATGATCAGCACCAGATCCGGAAAACGGGCCAACAACTGGTCCATACCAGCCGGGCCGGTGAAGGTGCCCGGCGCCGGACCATGACCGGAGTGGATCACGACCGGAACCCGAGTCGCGGCGAGCAGTTCCCAGACCGGATCCAGCAACGGGTCATTGGGGTCGTAGTCGCCGACCTGGACGTGCGCCTTGAAGACCTGAACGCCGCCCTCGATGGCTTCGCGCACATAGGCGGCCGCCTCCGGCTCGGGATAGAACGTTGCCGAGGAGAGGCAGTCCGGGGTCTCGGCGGCGAACTCCCGCGCCCAGCCGTTGAGCCAGGCCGCCATCCCCGGCTTGTGCGGATAGACCAACGAGGTGAACCGTTCGACGCCGAAGCTGCGCAGCGTTGCCAACCGCCCCTCGACGCTGGTCCGGTAGGCGATCGGCCACGGGCGACCGGTCAACGGCCCCGCCTGGTCGAAGTAGGCCCACACCTTCGCCATCACCTGCTGCGGCATGAAATGCGTGTGCACGTCGATCATCCCGGGCAGTCCGAGCTCGTCGAGCAGCGCGCGCACCCGGGCGGCCTCGTCGGCCGGCACCGCTACCCGATCAGCGTCAAGTGTGACCTCGTTCATTCCACTAGCATGGCCGACGAGCCCTATGACTTCCTTCGAGACCCCCACCCGCGACCGCAGGTTACTGCTCGCCGTCGATGCGCCGTCGCTGTTGCACCGCAACCACCACGCGCGGGCCTACACCGACCACCGGGACCGTTCGCATCGCCCGGCCTGGGCCCTGCACGGCATGCTGCGCCAGATCCTGGAGTCGATCGACGCCTTCGCCCCGGACGCCGTGATCTTCGGGCTCGACGACCGCACCCAGTCCCGGCGCGAGGAGTTCTATCCGGAGTACAAGGCCGGTCGCCCGCCCAAGGATCCTCTGCTGATCGAGCAACTGGACCGGGCCGGCGGGATGCTGGACGCACTCGGGTTGGCCACGCTGACTCCGGAGGGGCTGGAGGCCGACGACGTGAACGCCTCCGCAGCGACCTGGGCCGGAGCCAACGGTTGGGACTGCGTGATCATCACCTCCGACCGCGACTCGTTCGCACACATCAGCGACCACACCCAGGTGCTCCGCCTGATCAACGGCGGCATCCACGCCTCGCCGTTGCTCAACCCCAAGCGCCTCGAGGTGATGTACGGGGTCGCGGCCAGCAACTACCTCGCCTACGCGGCACTCCGTGGCGACAGCAGCGACAACCTGCCCGGCGTCAACGGGATCGGCGAGAAGACCGCAGCACTCCTGTTGGCGGCGATGGGCTCGATGCAGGAGGTCTGGGCCGACATCGACCACGCCGGCGGCGAGAACCTGGTCGCCGCGATCGACTCCTGGTGCGCCGAGAACGGCCAACGCCGCCTGGGCAGCATGCTGCGCAAGCGGCTGACCGAACCGGGCGCCCGGGAGCGGTACGACTTCAACATCGCGATCATGTCCGGGCGCGACGACCTCGACCTCGGACTCACCCCCGACCGCCCCGGCAGCCCCGGACTCCTCCCCCTCGACTACGAACGGGTCGCTCGCGTCGTCGGGCACCTCAACTTCCAGTCGACCACCGACCTGGCGCTCCGGGTTCTCACCGAACCGCCAGCGTCGGTGGGCTGACTCAACCGGTCACAGCTCGACCGGCTTCGGCTGCCGGACGAAGAGGGCGATCACCACGGCGACCACCGAGATCCCGGAACCCCAGATGAAGGCGGTGTGGACGCCGTCGGCGAACGCCAGGACGGGATCGGCCTGGCCGTCCTCGATCGCCGCGGTGGTGCCGCGGGTCATCAGGGTGATGAAGAGCGCGGTACCGATCGCGCCCGCCACCTGCTGGGCGGTCGAGATGATCGCGGAGCCGTGCGAGTAGAGATGCGGCGGCAGCGAACCGAGCGCCGAGGTCATCAACGGCGTGAAGATGAAGGCCAGACCGATGTGCAGGATCACGTGGTAGACCACGATCTCGCCGCGCCCGCTGCCGGCGTCGAGCCCGGTCATCAGGAAGAGACCGATCGCGACCACCAGAGCGCCGGGCGCCACCAACGGCCGCGGGCCGACCTTGTCGAAGAGCATCCCGACGACCGGCGCCAGCAGGCCCATCGCCAACCCACCCGGGAGCATCAGAAGACCGGTCTGCAGGGTGGAGAGGTCGAGAACGTCCTGCAGGTAGAGCGGAAGCAGGATCAGGGTGCCGAAGAGCGCCATCATGCTGGCACTGACCAGGAGCACGGCCAACGCGAACGAGCCCGAGCCGAAGGCGCGGAGGTCGAGGAGGGCCTGACCCTTTAGCGTCAGTTGACGCCAGATGAAGACCGCCAGCGCGACCGCACCGATGGTGACCGGGATCCACGGCGTGACCAACGGGTCGTGCTCGCCCGCGGCCTCGCCGATCAGGGAGAGACCCCAGATCAGGCCACCGAAGGCCAACACCGAGAGCAGCACCGAGAACGGGTCGAGGTGGGCGGGGCGCGGCTCACTGACGTTGCGCACCCACAGCGAACCGAGGACCAGCGAGAGCACGGCGATCGGCAGGACCAGCCAGAACATCCACCGCCAGCTGAGCTGGTCGAGGATCACGCCGGAGATGGTCGGACCGACGGCCGGAGCCACCGAGATCACGATGGAGACGACGCCCATCATCTGACCGCGCTTGGCGGGCGGCACGATGGTCATGATCGTGGTCATCAGCAACGGCATCATCAGCGCCGTGCCGACAGCCTGGACCACGCGGGCGAGCACCAGCACTCCGAAGACCGGGGCCAGTGCGGCCAACAACGTGCCCAGGGTGAACGCCGACATCGCGATGACGAACAGGGTCCGGACCGAGAGCCGCGCCATCAACCAACCGGTGGTCGGGATGACGACGGCCATCGTCAGCAGGAAGCCGGTGGTCAGCCACTGGCCGGCACTGGCGGAGACCTCGAACTCGTCCATCAACGGACGCAGCGCGACGCCCATCACCGTCTCGTTGAGGATCACTACGAATGCGGAGCCGACCAGCAGGGCGATCAGGCGCGCGGCACCGGGTGGCAGGTGGGCCGCTTCGGCGGCACCGTTGTCGGCTGTCGGGCCGGCTGCCGAGGTGCTGGCTGAGGGGGTCGGGGGTGCGGCGGGGGCGTCCGTGCCCTGCGCAGTGGAGGTCATCGAGCGGTTGCTCCTCGGTCGTCTTCAACAATGTGCCACGATATTGTGTCACTCACTGCCAATTGGGCAGTACTTGTCAGCTGTGTGGCGATGGCCACACCAGGAAGGCGGAGGAGCCGATGACTGAGTCCACCAGCGCCGTTCCCAGCCCGTCGCTGCGCGAACGCCGCCGTCATCAGACCGAGTCCGAGATCTGCCGGAGCGCGCTCGATCTCTTCGAGCGGTTCGGCGTCGCTGCGACCACCGTCGAACAGATCGCCGAGGCAGCCGGCGTCTCCGCCCGGACGGTCTTCCGCTATTTCCCGCACAAGGAGGACGCCGCCCTGGTCCCCCACCGCGACATCGAGGCGACCGTCACCCGACGCCTCGCCGCCTTCGACGGGACTGCTCCCCTGCTACCCCAGCTTGAGCAGATGTGGGAAGAGATCCTGACCGGCTTCGACAACGGCGACAGCGACTCCGGTCGCCAGATGCTCCGGGTCTGGTGCCTGATCTCGCAGGAGCCGACCCTGCTCGCAGCCTCCCTGCGCGCCGAGGCCGAGCGGATGGAGCAGACGGTCGCCGTGCTCCGCGAGGCGCTCGGCACCGACGCCGACGACCTCCGGCCCCGGCTCGCCGCCGAGAGTCTCTCCACCCTCGGCCGGGTCACCATCGAGACCTGGGCAGCACGTCGGGCCGCGGGACGCGACGTCGACCTGCTCGACACCTTCCGCCAAGCCCGCGAGGCCGCCCACCGGCTCATCGAGTGACCCGCGCGGACGACGTAGGCTCACAAGGTGCAGCCTCACCTGAGTCACCAGTTCGCCGATGCCCTGCCCGCGCTCGCATTGCCCTGGCAGGCGGAGCCGCCGGTGCGCCCGACCTTGCTGGCGCTCAATACGACGCTCGCCGACGAACTCGGGTTGGACGCCGACTGGCTGGCCACCCCTGACGGCGTCGCCCTCCTGACCGGTGCACAACTCCCGACGGACGCAGCCCCGGTCGCTCAGGCCTACTCGGGCCACCAGTTCGGCGGCTTCTCTCCGCGACTCGGCGATGGCCGGGCCCTCCTCCTCGGTGAGCTGACCACGCCAGGCGGCCCGCGCGACCTGCACCTCAAGGGCTCCGGTCGCACCCCGTTCGCCCGTGGCGGAGATGGTCGCGCCGTCGTCGGACCGATGCTCCGCGAGTTCCTGGTCAGTGAGGCGATGGCCGCGCTCCGGATCCCCACCACCCGGTCCCTCGCGGTCGTCGGTACGGGACATCTGGTGCAACGCGAACAACCTATGCCGGGCGCGGTCCTGGCCCGGGTCGCGGCGAGTCACCTCCGGGTCGGCTCGTTCCAATTCGCGCGCGCCACCGGCGACCTCGACCTGCTGCGCGCGCTCGCCGATCACGCGATCGCCCGGCACTACCCGCAACTCGCAGCGGCCGACCAGCCGCACCTTGCGCTCTACCGCCAAGTGATCGCCGCCCAGGCGGAGCTGATCGCGGACTGGATGGCGGTCGGCTTCGTGCACGGAGTGATGAACACCGACAACATGACGGTCTCCGGCGAGACCATCGACTACGGGCCCTGCGCCTTCGTCGAGGGCTACCAGTCCGATGCGGTCTTCAGCTCGATCGACGAGACCGGTCGCTACGCCTACGCCAACCAGCCCGTGATCGCCCAGTGGAACCTGGCCCGGTTCGCCGAGGCGATCCTGCCGCTCCTCGACGCCGACGAGTCGACCGCGATCACCCGTGCCACCGATGCCCTCAACGAGTTCGGGCCGGCGTACCGCGCCGCCTGGCTCGACCGGATGCGGGCGAAGCTCGGGATCTCTGCCGACGCTCCCGCCGAGCAGGTGGCCGAGTTGGCCGAGTCGCTGCACGCACTGCTCGAGGAGAGCCGCGCGGACTGGACCCTGAGCTTCCGCAGCCTGGCTGCCGCAGCACGGGGCGACGCCGAACCGCTGCGGGCGAGAATGCTCGACCTACCGGGAGTCGACGCCTGGCTGGAGCGGTGGCGTTCCGCTGCGCCGAGCGCAGAACTGATCGAGGCGACGAACCCGCTCTACGTGCCCCGCAACCATCTCGCGGATGCAGCACTGCGCGCCGCAGAGGCCGGAGACCTGGCGCCTTTCCATCGACTGCTGGCGGCGGTCCGGGCACCGTTCGCCGAACAGGACGGCGTCGATGATCTGGCCGAGCCTGGAACGGCTGAGTTCGCTGCCGGCTTCCGGACCTTCTGCGGCACCTGAGCCTGCTCAGGCCAACAACACCAGGCCGCCGAGTGCCCAGAGCCAGGAGACGAACGAGCCGACCAGGAAGTACTCGGTGACGTCGTCGATGCTTGGCCCGGAGGTCGCGTCACGGTGCGCCTGGAGCTCAGGCCAACGCAGCAGCCCCTTCGCCGCGATCACGATGCTGGCCGCGGTGGCATGACCCGCAACACCGAGGCCGACGATGAAGATCCGCTCCATCGGCCCGAGCAGACGACCGCCCTTGAGAGTGTTCGCAGCTCCTGGGCCCTTGCTGGGGTTGACCGTACCGGTCGCGGCGAGCACCAGACGCACGATCACGTTGCCGGTCGACATCTGGGCGACCAGCACGGCAAGCAGCAGCAACACCTGCTGCGGGTCGCGTTCGTCCAGGATCGGCAGTGGCGTGCTCCGCACCCAGTCTGCGAACGGGCCACCTACCGGCCCGGCCTGCTGGGCTAGCAGTACGAGCAGGAGCGCCATGCTCGCGTAGCCGGCCAGCGCGGCCCAGGCCTGCTGACGCCCGAAGCTGTAGGTGACCAGGTAGCCCCAGCCGGCGACCGCGGCACAGAGCGCGACCAGCATGGCGAGGTCCGCACCGGTGACGAGCCCGGCGAGCAGCGCCACCGCCAGGGTGCCGAAGGCGCCGAGTGCGGACGGCAGGTGCCGGCTCGGGCGCGCCGAGTGGGCCAGGTCGACCAACCCCGCTCCGAGCAACCAGAGGGCTATCCAGCTCATCGTTCCTCCTTGCTGTGGGTCGTGGCTGGGGAGGCCTCGCCGTCGGAGGCCCAGACCTGATCCGCGACCACCAACGCCCCGAGGCCGTCGGTACGGATCCGTTGCGAGACCGCGGACGGGCTGATCTGGAGTCGTTCGGCGATCTCCCGCTGGGTCTCTCCGTCCAGCAGACCACGGAGTACCGACACAGCTCGGGGCGACAAGCGCGCGATCGCCTGATCCCGGAGGCTGAGCGCGGCCCCGAACGCGCCCGCCATCCCCGGAGGCAACGGGCTCTGCGACGCCACCTTCAGCCTGGTCCGGACCCAACCTGTCGCCGGTCGCTGCTGCAGGTCGTGAACCGTCTCGATCGCCGCGCGGGCGGCCCACCAGCCTGGACCGTCCTCGACCCGGGGCTCCTGCTGGAGCTCGGTGACCTCCCCCCAGCCGAGGCCGTGGCGGACGTCGTAGACATCGGCGATCCGCACGGTGAGCGCGAGCGCTGCCCTCGCCGCCGAGCCGAGGTCGGCGAAGGCGCCCTGATACTCGTCACCCAAGGTGATCCGCAGCGGGATGGTGGGCCGGAAGGTCGTGTTCACCTCGTCCAGCGCAGCCGACAGCACCCGGTGCAGGTCGGCCCGGTCGGCGGCGGCGCGTGATGCCACCACGTCGCCGATCAGCGTTGCTTGGATCGCCACTTCATCTCACCTCAAATGAAGGTTATCACTTCATCAGGCGCCAAATGAAGCTAATTCCTTCATTTCAGTCGTCGGCGAGCACGACCACCCGGTCACCCGCAACCGGGGTCAGGGCCCAGGACTTCGCCGGGTTGACCGCCACCCCGAAGCCCGCTTCGGCCCGCTCGCTGTCCGCAGCCGTGCGGTAACCGAGAGCGGTCTGACCACGCCGGGAGGCCGCAGCGACCACCGTCGCGTAGTTCACCTCGACATCGAGCTGGAGGTAGTCCTCGACGGGACGCAGATAGATCTCGGCACCATCTGCGTCCAGCAGGTCGGCGAAGACGGCCTCCAGGCGTCGGCTCTCCGAGAGCTGGGAGAGGATCAGGCTGAGGATCTCGTCCGAGACGATCACGTCGTCGACATGCGCGATCTGGGCCAGCGCCCGGTTCCGGTCGTCCAGCATCTCGCTGACCACCGACGGCCTCTCCCCCTTGCTCCGTTCACCGATCAACTCCCGCAGGTGGAGCAGGCTGACCAGCGTCCGGGCGTCGGCCTGCTGGGTGGGCAGGTCGTCGGAGTAGCAGAGCACGATCACCTGGTCGCAGCCGGCGACGTCGAGAGGCGCCAACGTGGCCCGCTCGGCCGTCCGCCCCTGACGCACCGAGGCGCTCAGGTTGACGAGCGACGGGAACTGCGGTTCACCGAACTCGGTGACCACCTCTAGGACCGAACCGGGCTCCGCGTACTGATCGAGCTCGCGGACCACAGAGACGGCCCGCTCGTTCCATCCGAGTACCAGGATCCTCGACGGCTTCTCGGCCACCGGCGTCCGGTCCGTGAAGGCCGCCTCATGGATCAACGCGGTACTCCGCGCCAGGGTGCCCAGGGCGGAGTCGTCCTCGGCGACCACGACGATCTCACCGGCGCCGATCGGCGTCAAGGACGGCGGGTTGAGCCGCACCGCACCATCAGCCTCAACCACACCGATCACCGAGGCCGACTCGTAGGCCGCGACGGCGTCCGCGTACGTACCGCCCGCCAGCGCCGGGTCCTGGTGGAAGTAGATCTCGTCGCCGGAGAAGTCGAAGAGCTCGGTGTAGACCGCCGCTGCGCCGGACTGGCGCGCGGTCTGCACGATCAACCTCGCGATGGTCTCGCGCTTGTCGACGATCACGGTTCGGGTGCCGCCGACCAGACGCGCCGCCTCCAGGTTCTGCGGGTCCTGGATCTCGGCCACCACATGCGGTTCGTCGGTGGCGTCCAGAGAGAGCGCCATCAGAGTCTTGATCACCTCGGTGTCGGGGTCGTCGCCACCGGGCGACAGGACGATCACCGAGCGCGCGGCGGTGTGGTTGACCAGTTGCAGGTCACCGAGGTCGAGCGGCGAGCCGGTCCGACAGACCACCCGGGTACCGCCGAGGTCGCCACACTTCTCCCGGATCTCCTCCTCCATCTCGACCTTGTCGCGGTCGGAGAGGACCACCACGGCAGGGCGGCGACGGGACTCGTTGGCGATCGACAACTCCCGGATGATCGCGAAGACCGCGTCGCTCCAGCCCAGTACGACGGTGTGGTCGGTCTCGATCACCAGCGAACGGCCGCGGCGCAGTTCCTCCAGCCGAGCGTCGATCCCGGTCGCGATCACACCGATCAAGGCGCTGACGATGAAGAGCCCGGCAACGGTGAGCAGGAGCATGGTGATCAGGAACGCGGCGCCGCCCGAGTCGCCGGCGACCGTGCCGGGGTCGAGGGCGTGCATCAGGCTGTTGAACATCTGCCGGAAGAAGCCGGGACGTGCACCGTCCTCGCCTTCGGGTGCCCAGTGCGTGATCAGGGTGAAGAGACTGAAGGCAAGAACCAGGGCCAGGGTCAGTACCGCGAGCCACCCCACCAACGCCGAGGTCCCCCGCGACATCGTGGCGTCGAACCAGTACCGCAGCCGCGCACCCCGCGTGGGCCGCGGATGCGGACGACCCCGTTCCGTGCTCGAGGCCTTCATCGCCTGGGTGGTCCTCGCGCGCAGACGCCGTCCGGTCGATCCCATCTTCACCTCACCGCTGGGTTGCCCGGTCACCGAGAATCGCCACGGTGGCAACGGGAGAACGCCGCGACGCTGTACGCAGCATGGCGTATCGGTACACGCTGCGGGTGAGGGTTCTAGACCACCCCTGCGCTGGTCCTCCTACTCCCAGAAGACCTGGTCGACGACGGCGCGAGCGCGGCGGGTGATCCGGAGGTAGTCGTTGACCATCTCGTCACTCTGCCCTGGCTGATAGCCGAGAACGGCGGCCACACCGGCACGTTCACGGGGGTCGCGCGGCATCGAGTCGGCAGCCCGACCCCGCACCAACGTGACGGCATTGCGTACCGCGCTCACCCGGCACCAGGCTTCGCGCAGCGCTTCGGCGTCGTCGGTGCTGAGCAGGTCGGCCTGCTCCGCCGCCGCGAGCGCTTCGACGGTGCGTGGTGTCCGCAACCCAGGTACGACAGCTGCGTGGCGAAGCTGCAGCAACTGCACCGTCCACTCGATATCGGCCAACCCGCCGCGCCCGAGTTTGAGGTGGGTATGCGGATCGGCACCGCGTGGGAGGCGCTCCTCGTCGACCCGCGCCTTGATCCGCCGGACCTCGCGCACCTGATCGACGTCGAGCCCGTCCGCCGGGAACCGGAACGGGTCGATCATCGCCGTGAAGCGTTCCCGAAGCCCCGGATCCCCGACCACCGGATCGGCGCGCAACAGTGCCTGGAACTCCCAGAGCTCCGACCACCGCGCGTAGTAGCTGGCATAGGCGTCCAGGCTCCGCACCAACGGGCCCTGCTTCCCCTCCGGACGCAGGTCGGCGTCGATCTCGAGGCCAGGGTCGCTGGCCGGCATCGCCAGCATCCGCCGCAGCTCCAGGGCAACCTGTTGGGCGTAGGTGGCTGCTTGCCGCGGATCACCGCCCGGCACCGGGTCATGGACGAACATGACGTCCGCGTCGCTGCCGTAGGAGAGTTCGAAGCCGCCGTAGCGTCCCATCCCGATGATCGCCAGACGGGTCGGCGCAGCGCTCAGCCCCATCCGGGAGGTCACCGCCCGTTCCGCGACCTCCAAGGTCGCCTCCAGCGCAGCGGTGGTCAGGTGGGCGAGCCCGGCCCCCACCCCCAACACGTCGTTGACGCCGACCAGCTCGCCGACCGAGATCCGCAGCAGCTCGCGTCGGCGCACCGCCCGGATCGCCCTGGCCGCCTCGTCGGGTTGGCCCTGCCGCCGTGCCGAGGCGACCATCTCGGCCAGCACTGCGTCGGTCGTCCGTGGCGCAAGCTCCTCGGCCAACACCTTGACGCCGTTGGGTTCGCGCTCGAGCAGATCGGTCGCGTACCGCGAGGTCGCCAGCACCCGGGCCAAACGCTGCGCCACCTCACCCTCGTCTCGCAGCAGGCGCAGGTACCAGGGCGTGCGGCCCAGCGCCTCACTGATCCGTCGGAACCCCCAGAGCCCGGCGTCCGGGTCGGGGGCGTCGGCGAACCACTCCAACATCACCGGCAGCAGCGCACGCTGGATCGCGGCGGTCCGCGACACTCCCCCGGTCATCGCACCCAGATGCCGCAGAGCGGCCCGAGGGTCGGCGTAGCCCAACGCGGCCAGGCGGCGTTCTGCCTGTTCCTCACTGAGCGTCACCGGATCGTCGGTCAGCTTCGCCACCGCTCCCAACAACGGACGGTAGAAGAGCTTCTCGTGCAGCCGCCTGACCTCACGCCGATGGTGCCGCCACTGTGCACCGAGGCCACCGATCGGGTCCTTGAGGTGACCGAGGGAACGCCCCAACCGACGCAACGAGGCGTCGTCGTCGGGCAGCACGTGGGTGCGGCGAAGATCGAAGAGCTGGATGCGATGTTCCAACGTACGTAGGAAGAAGTACGCCTCGTGCATCGTCTGGCCGTCCGCACGACCGACGTAGCCGCCCTCGATCAACTCGTGCAACGCACTCAACGTGGTCGGCGCGTGGATCGACTCGTCGTTGCGACCATGGACCAGTTGCAGCAGTTGAACGGCGAACTCCACGTCGCGCAGGCCCCCGGAGCCCAGCTTCAGCTGACGTTCCGCCTGTGCGGGCGGGAGGTGGTCGACCACCCGGCGCCGCATCGACTGAACGTCTTCGACGAAGTCATCGCGGCTCGACGCCGCCCAGACCAGGGGCGTCACCATCTCCAGGTACGCGGCCCCCAGGGCTGCATCGCCGGCGACGAATCGCGCCTTGAGCAGGGCCTGGAACTCCCAGGTCTTCGCCCAGCGTTCGTAGTAGCTCTGGTGGCTGGCCAGGGTCCGCACCAGCGGGCCGTTCTTTCCCTCGGGTCGCAGTCCGGCGTCGACCGGCCAGATCGCGCCCTCGCCGGTGTGTTCCGAGCAGATCCGGATCACCTGCGCCGCCAACTGGGTGCCGGCCCGAAGCGCTATGTCGTCGGCGGCGTCCGGTGCCGGTGCATGGACGAAGATGACGTCGACGTCACTGACGTAGTTGAGTTCGTGGCCCCCGCACTTGCCCATCGCGATCACCGCGAGCCGCACGCTCCTCGCCGCGTCGCCTACCCGAGCCCGTGCGATCGCCAACGCAGCCTCCAGCGTGCCCGCCGCCAGGTCCGACAACTCCGCGGCGACGTCGTCGACGCGTGCATCGTGGGCCAGGTCGCGGGCTGCCAGCCGGAGCAGGATCCTGCGGTACTCGACCCGGAGCGCGTCGAGCGCCTTCACCTCGCTCGACTCCGCGACCGGCTCCGAACCGCCCGGGTCAGCCCCGACGGCGCGCAGTAGGTCGGCCCGCATCGCGAACGCGGGCGCCCGGGTGGAACCCAGCGTCGGGTCCTGCAACTCCCGCCATTGCTCGGGATGGCGGACCAGGTGGTCGCCCAGCGCATTGCTCGCACCGAGCACCCGGAGCAGCCGCATCGCTGTGCCTTCGTCGGCGGCGAGGGCGGCCAGCATGGCATCGCGGTCGGAGACCGCTTCGGCGAGCCGGTTCAACCCGCGTAACGCGAGGTCCGGGTCGGCGCTGCGCCCGAGCAGGGCACGCAGGGGCTCGGCGTACACCCCCAGCAGAGCCAGGCCGGCCTGGGCATCATCGATCTCCTGGAAACCGAGAGCCCCCAGGGCTGTGCGCGAGTTACCGGGTACGGGTCGGTTCATCGCGCACCATCCGCTCAGAGAACGGGCAGCATCCGGTCGCGCTCCCAGACCGAGACCTGACCCCGGTACTCCTCCCACTCCGCACGCTTGTTGCGGAGGAAGAAGTCGTAGACGTGCTCACCCAGCGTCTCGGCGAGAAGCTCGGAGTTCTCCGCCACCCGAATCGCTTCGTAGAGGGTCTTGGGCAGGGGCTCGATGCCGAGTGCCTTGCGCTCGCGCTCATTGAGCGACCACACGTCGTCCTCGGCCTCGGGCGGGAGCTCGTAGCCGTGCTCGATGCCCTTCATCCCGGCCGCCAGGATCACGGCGAAGGCGAGGTAAGGGTTGCAGGCGGGATCGATGGTGCGCAGCTCGACGCGGGCCGACTGGCCCTTGTTCGGCTTGTACATGGGAACCCGGACCATCGCGGACCGGTTGTTGTGCCCCCAGCAGATGTAGGCCGGCGCCTCGCCGCCACCGATCAACCGCTTGTAGGAGTTCACCCACTGGTTGGTCAGCGCGGTGATCTCCGGGGCGTGCCGCAGGATGCCGGCGATGAACTGGCGACCTGTCTGGCTGAGCTGGTACTCCGCGCCGGCCTCGAAGAAGGCGTTGCGGTCACCTTCGAAGAGCGAGACGTGGGTGTGCATGCCGGAACCGGGGTGGGTGGTGAACGGCTTGGGCATGAAGGAGGCCCACATGCCCTGGCTCAACGCCACCTCGCGGACCACGGTCCGGAAGGTCATGATGTTGTCGGCGGTGCTCAACGCGTCGGCGTAGCGCAGGTCGATCTCCTGCTGACCGGGGCCGCCTTCGTGGTGGCTGAACTCGACCGAGATGCCCATTGCTTCCAGCATCGTGATCGCCTCGCGGCGGAAGTCCGAGCCGAAGGACTGCGCGGTGTGGTCGAAGTAGCCGCTGCGGTCCACCGGTACCGGCTCGACGCCCTGCTGCGGGGTGTCCTTGAAGAGGTAGAACTCGATCTCGGGGTGGGTGTAGAAGGTGAACCCCTTCTCCGCCGCGGAGCTGAGCGCGCGCTTCAGCACGTAGCGCGGGTCCGCGTACGACGGGCTTCCGTCCGGCATCGCGATGTCGCAGAACATCCGCGCGGTGCTGGGGCCCTCGCCCCGCCACGGCAGGATCTGGAACGTCGTCGGGTCCGGCTTGGCCAGCATGTCCGACTCGTAGACCCGAGCGAAGCCCTCGATCGCGGAGCCGTCGAAGCCGATGCCCTCCTCGAAGGCGCCTTCGAGCTCGGCCGGGGCGACCGCCACCGACTTGAGGAAGCCCTGCACGTCGGTGAACCACAACCGCACGAACCGGACGTCACGCTCTTCAAGAGCGCGGAGCACGAAGTCTTCCTGCTTACCCATGGGGACAACTATGTCTTATTGCGTGTTACGGGCGCATGACGACCCGAACTGCCTCCCCGGGGAAAACTGAGACTCACCCGAGGTGACTAGTCGTCGTCCCCACCGAGGTGGTTGTACTCGACGTCGGCGATGGTCGGCCGGCCACGGTTACAGAAGACCTCGATCTCGATCGACCGGGAGCCGTTGCTGAAGACCGCGTCGACGTCGTCGTCGGGTCCACGTTCCACACTGATCGTGCGCCAACCGCGCGCGGTGTCCGGGATCGCCTTGACCCCGTAGGCGTAGACGCCCTCGCAGGCCACCACGAAGGTCCCGAACTCCTTACGGAACCTGGCCTCCACCCGTGGCAACCCCGACGGGATCTCCGTGGGACGGACCGAGCCTTCGGCGACCTCGGCGTTGCGCACGACCTCGTTGCCCAGCGGACCCCGTCCGCGGATCGAGGCGCCCACACTGGAGACCGTGATCACCCCGATCGTCACCAGAACGACCGCTGCCGCGACCCACGCCACTATCCACTTCCACTTCGTTCCCACCGCTCCATTGTGGCGGGCGTTGGGGCTGCGGTTCGCTATCTGATGGTTAAGGTCCGGCTAAGGGGCCGGGCGCATGCACCTCCCGCGCCCGGCGAGGCGCTAGCGTCGGGGTGTGGCGCATCTGCTGGTGATTGAGGACGACGACCGGATCAGGTCCCTGGTGCTGCGCAGTCTGCGCGAGCGCGGACATGCCGTGGACTCCGCCGCCACCGGGATGACCGGTCTGAACGCGGCATTGGAGACCCGGCCCGATCTGGTCGTCCTCGACCTCGGGCTCCCCGACATCGACGGCACCCAGGTCCTCGCGATGATCCGCGCCGTCAGCGAGGTCCCGGTGATCATCGCCAGCGCCCGCGACGACGACCCGTCCCTGGTCAGCGCGCTGGACGCCGGCGCCGATGACTACGTGGTGAAGCCCTATACGAGTACGCAGTTGGAGGCTCGGATCCGCGCGGTCCTTCGCCGCACCCAGACCGACGCCGGTGTCCGGGCCGAGGTGGTCGTCGGTGGTCTGCGGATCGACATCCGTGGCCGCCACGCCACCCTGGACGGCGCGCGCATCGACCTGAGTCCGCGTGAGTTCGATCTACTGCTCCACCTGGCCGAGCACGCCGGCGACGTCGTCACCAAGCGCGAGTTGCTCACCCAGGTCTGGCAGCAGCCCTGGGGCGGTAGCGAGAAGACCGTCGACGTCCACCTCTCCTGGTTGCGTCGCAAACTGGGCGAGACCGCCGACGACCCCCGCTATCTGACGACGGTGCGCGGGGTCGGCGTCCGGCTCAGCGCCCCGGCGGAGTAGCCGATGCGTCGCAGTCTGCGTCTGACCGTCGGCGCCACCGTGGCGGTCGTCCTCCTGGCTCTGTTGATCCCGCTCGCCGTCCTGGTCCGCAGCTACGCCCTGGAGGATCGGCTCTCCCGGGCAGCGCTCGAGGTGCAGGCGACCGAGTCGGTGGTCTCCGGTCAGGCCCAGGACATGGGCGCGGTGGCGCACTACCTGGACCGGATCAACGAGGCGAACCCCGGGATCATCACCACCGTCTACTACCCGCCGTCGACCGAGCACCCCGACGGGCTGATCGTCGGGCCGGACGCGACCGCGGAGGACGGCCGGATCCGCGAGGCCCGGCGTACCGGCCAGGCCCGGATCGACGATGTCGACGGTGGCGCGGAGTTCCTGGTTCCGGTCTCCTTGGGCGGCGTCAACGCCCGCCCCGAGAACACGCCGGTGGTCCGGGTCCAGGTCTATGAGGAGTCGTTCCCGTCACCGGTCCACCGGGCCTGGCTGATCCTCGGCCTGCTGGGCCTGGTCGTCTTCGCCGCCGCGATGCTGTTGGCCGACCGGCTCGGACGGTCCTTCGTCCAGCCGATCCGCTCCCTGGCTCAACGCGCGCAGGAGTTGGGCACCGGTGGTCCCCTCCCGGAGATCACGGTGGAGGGTCCGCAGGAGGTGGCCGAGCTCGGTGCAGCCCTGAACCGGCTGGTGGTCCGGATCGAGGGCCTCCTGGAGCGCGAACGTGAAGGCGTGGCCGACCTTTCACACCGGCTGCGGACGCCGATCACCGCACTCCGCCTGGGCGTCGACGGGCTCCGCGACGGCACCGAGCGTGAGCGATTGAGTACCGACCTGGACCGGCTGCAGGCGATGGTCGACGACGTCGTCCGCGAAGCGCGGCGCGGCCAGCGTGAAGGACTGATCGCGGCCGCCGACGCCGTTGCCGCGGTCCGTGATCGCTGCGCGTTCTGGGAGCCGCTCGCCGAGGACCAGCGCCGCGCCTTCCTGGTCGAGACGGCGCCGGCGCCGGTGCTGGTGGCGGTCAGCGCCGAGGACGTCGCGGCGATGGTCGACGTGCTGCTGGACAACGTCTTCAGTCATACCCCTGACGGCGCAGGCATCACCGTCGCGTTGACCGCACGGCCCGGCGGCGGCGCAGTCCTGGTGGTCGCCGACGACGGCCCCGGTTTCCCGGCCGACGTGGACGTAAGCGCCCGTGGCGCCAGCGGTGCCGGCTCCACGGGCCTGGGCCTGTCGATCGTCTCCCGGACCGCAGCGGCGTCCGGGGGTTCGGTGACCATCGACCGTTCCGGCCGTCCCGGTGCACGCGTCAGGGTGGAACTGGGACCACCTCAGTAGTCCCAGCCCCACCCTGGATGCGAAGTCGGTCAGCGGAAGCGGATGGTCCGGACCACGGACTTCTTGCTGCCGACCTTGGTGATCTTCACCTTGAACGTGTCGCTGCCCGCGGTGTTGGGCCGGAACCGCTCCAGCTCGACGTCACCCTCGCGGTCAGCGGTGCGGGTGGTCTTCACGAAACGCTTGCCGTCGTGCCAGAGCACGACCTTCCACTTGCTGCCGGGCTTGGCGAAGTCGACGTCCACCGAGACCTCGTAGCCGCGGCCTTCGCGGTCCACGCTGAACTCGTAGTGGGCGCCGGCGTAGCGGCCTTCGCGGTCGACCTCGGGGCCGGCGTTGGCGGCGTTGGCTGCCGGCGCGGCGAGGATCAGCGAGGCGGGGAGTGCGAGTGCGCCTGCTGCTGCGGCGCTGAGACGGGTGAAACGGTTCATGACGACGTTCCCTTCAATGGAATGCGTACGGGGCTACGGGGTGACCGTTGGGTCAGTGGGTGAGTTCCACCCGGCACTGCCGGGTGCCGACGGGGCCGAACTCGGCGACGTAGGTCGCCGACTTCTTGGCCGCGGCGTCGATGTCGACGTCGATCTCGGCCTCGTCGTCGGCGATCCGGACGCCGCTGTAAAGCAGCTGGCCGTCCTGGCTGAGCGAGACGCTCCACTCCTCGCCGACCGATGCGGCCAGGAGTTCGAGGTTGAGCTCGACGGTGTCGTTCTCCTCCGCCTCGACCTCGAACTCGTAGTTGGCGGTCGTGCAGGTGCCGTTGCGGACGACGTCGTTGTCGTCGGCGACGGCCCAGACGGCGCCGCCGGCTACCAGTCCGACGACGGCGACTCCTGCGGCACCGATCGCCAGGTGGCGGGGACGGATGCTCATTGCGGTACTCCTCACTGCGGCCTTGGTGTGAACAGATCGCCCGTTGTTGATCGGCGATGTCCCCAAGGTTTTCGCAGTGCCCGCTAACTGCGGATCAGCGCAACATTAAGCCTGCGCTAAGCCTGGAACGAGCTCCGTACCCGAGCCAGTTCGGCGAGCCAGGCGGTCGCCGAGGCGTCGGAGGGCATCCGCCAATCCCCGCGCGGCGACATCGTCCCTCCGGCCGAGACCTTCGGGCCGTTGGGCAGCGCGGACCGCTTGAACTGGCTGGAGAAGAACCGTCGGACGAAGACCTCCAACCAGTCCACGATCACCGGCAGGTCATAGGCGACCTGACGGTGATCCTCGATGCCGGGCGGCCACTCACCGGAGTCGGCGTCACGCCACGCATGCCAGGAGAGGAAGGCGATCCGGGACGGGCGGGCCCCCTGGCGCAGCACGTGCCAGAGGGTGAAGTCCTGCAGCGCGTAAGGGCCGACCGAGTCCTCGGTCGCCTGCGGCTTGGCGCCTTCGGTGGTCGGGATCAGCTCGGGGGTGATCTCCTGGGCGAGGATCTCGGCCAGCACCTCGCGGATCTCGGCAGCGTGCTCTGAGGCGTCGAACTGTCCGGAGCTGATCACCCAACGGATCAGGTGCTGGATCAGGGTCTTCGGCACTCCCCCATTGACGTTGTAGTGCGACATCTGGTCGCCGACGCCGTAGGTACACCAGCCCAAGGCCAACTCCGACAGGTCTCCGGTGCCGAGCACGATGCCGCCGCGATGGTTGGCCAACCGGAAGAGATAGTCGGTCCGTAGCCCGGCCTGGACGTTCTCGAAGGTCACGTCGTAGACCGGTTCACCGTCGGCGTACGGGTGCTCCAGTCCGGCCAGCATCTGTTCGGCAGCCGGCTTGATGTCCAACTCCGCGAACGTGACGCCGAGGGCCTGCGAGAGCCTGGTGGCGTACGACTTGCTGGTGTCGCCGGTGGCGAAGCCCGGCATCGTGAACGCGTGGATGTCGGCGCGCGGACGGCCGAGGCGGTCCATCGCCTTGGCGGCGACGATCAACGCGTGCGTGGAGTCCAGGCCGCCGGAGACCCCGATCACGACCTTGGGGTGACCGATCGCAGCGAGCCGCTGCTCCAGGCCGGAGACCTGGATGTTGTACGCCTCGTAGCAGTCCAGCGCGAGCCGGTCCGCGTCGTCAGGGACGAACGGGAAGCGATCCACCTTGCGCAGCAGGCCAATGTCCCCGGTCGGCGGGCTGAGCGCGAACTCGACCGTGCGGAACCGCACCCGGTCCGCATGGGTGCGCCGGTTGTCGTCGAAGGTGCCCTGGCGCAGCCGTTCCTGACGGAGCCGGTCGAGGTCGATGTCGGCGACGCTGCGTTGTGCGGTGTGCGGGAACCGCTCGGTCTCGGCGAGCAGGTCGCCGAGCTCGTAGATCATCGTCTGGCCGTCCCAGGAGAGGTCGGTCGTCGACTCCCCCTGGCCCGCTGCCGCGTAGAGGTAGGCCGCGGAGCAGCGCGCACTGGCACTGCGGACCATCAGCCGGCGGTCCTCGGCCCGCGCCACGGTGATCGGCGAACCGGAGAGGTTGACCAGGACCTGGGCCCCCGCCAACGCCGCTTCGGCGCTCGGTGGGATCGGCACCCACATGTCTTCACAGACCTCGACGTGGAAGGTCAGGCCGCGGACGTCGCTGGCGGAGAAGATCAGGTCGGGACCGAACGGCACCTCGACACCGTTGAGGGTGATCGTGCTGTCGCGCCGGTCGTCGCCCGGTGCGAACCAACGCCGCTCGTAGAACTCCCGGTAGGTCGGCAGGTAGGACTTCGGCGCGACGCCGAGCACCGCACCGGCGTGGATCACCACCGCGCAGTTCAGCACCCGGTTGCCCTGCACCAGCGGTGCGCCGACGACCAGCACCGTGCGCAGCTCCCGGCTGGCCTCGACCAACCGAGCGATCGCGGCCTCGACTCCTTCGAGCAGGGTGTCCTGCAGGAAGAGGTCGTCGATGGAGTAGCCCGAAAGGCTCAGCTCCGGGAAGACCGCCAGCGCGACGCCCTGTTCGTGACAGGCGACCGCTTCCGCCAGCACCGCACTCGCGCAGGCATCCGGATCTGCGATCGTGACCGGGATGGTGCAGGCGGCAACGCGGGCGAAACCGTGAGCGTAGGCGCTGTAGAAGTCCACGCCGGTGAGTCTAGTGACCGGCCGCCGTGGTGACCCTCCCCACACTGCGGAACGGGCCGTTTGCGGACTAGCCTTTGAACCGATCCGTGGACTCCGTCATGGGAGCTGCGAGAACACGAGGGAGAGTCGCGATGAGCGAGTCGAAGGGCAACAACGAAGTTGCCGCACCGTACGGCACCGGCGCAGCGGCTGCGTCGACCATCCCGGTGAAGAAGGTACGTACCCATCACCTGCGGGAGATGAAGGAGCGTGGCGAGAAGATCACCATGCTCACCGCCTACGACATGTACACCGCCGCCACGTTCGACGAGGCCGGGATCGACATGCTGCTGGTCGGCGACAGTGCTTCCAACAACGTTCTCGGCAACGACACCTCGCTGCCGATCACGGTCGATGAGCTGATCCCGATGACCCGTGCGGTGGCCCTCTCCGCCAAGCGCGCCATGGTCGTCGCGGACCTCCCGTTCGGTTCCTACCAGGCGTCGCCGGAGCAGGGCTATCTGACCGCGGTGCGCTTCATGAAGGAGGCCCGGGCCCACTGCGTGAAGCTTGAGGGCGGCGCCGAGATGGCCCCGGTGATCACCAAGCTCACCCAGGGCGGCATCCCCGTCGTGGCGCACATCGGCTTCACCCCGCAGAGCGAGCACACCCTCGGCGGGTACCGGGTTCAGGGCCGCGGCGAGACCGCGGAGCGGATCAAGGCCGACGCCCGCGCCGTCCAGGCTGCAGGCGCGTTCGCGGTGGTGATGGAGATGGTCCCGGCCGACGTCGCGGGTGAGATCAGCCGCGAGCTCGAGATCCCCACCATCGGCATCGGCGCCGGCAACCAGTGCGATGGCCAGGTGCTCGTCTGGCAGGACGCCTTCGGCCTGCGAACCGGCCGGATGGCGAAGTTCGTCAAGCAGTACGCCGACGTCCACCAGGCCCTGCTCGACGGCGCCAAGGCGTACGCCGACGACGTCAAGGGCGGAACTTTCCCGGGCCCCGAACACTCCTTCTGAGCTCAATGTGACCTCTCGGTTCACAATTCGGACGCCGAACTGCCGAGAGGTCACATTGAGTTGACGTTCAGGCGGTCCAGCCGAGCCAGGCACCACCGGCGTTGATGAAGCTGAACCAGAAGGCGACCGCGAAGGCCGCGAGCCAGGGCAGGCGCATCGGATGCGGGGTCCACCAGCGACAGGCCACTACGAAGAGCACCAGCCAGAGCAGGATCAGCAGCGCTACCGCCCACCAAGGAGCCAGCAGCACGCTGGCGCCGTACAGGAAGAGGGCGCAGGCGAGGCCACCCATACCGATGAAAGGCCAGGGCGAGATCTTCTGGTTGGGCACGCCCTGACCGTAGCGGCTTTACTCCGCCGATTCCTCGTTGTTGTCGTTCCAGTCGGGGTCGTTGTCCCAGGAGTCGTTGCGCTCGGCGACCTTGTCCAGCGCACGTGCGGCTTCGGCCTCGCTGGCGTACGGCCCGAGCCGGTCGGCGTTGCGGCAGCCGTCGCGGGGCTCGACGGTGTGGTGCTTGAGACAGAACCAGTACTCGGTGTCCATGCTGCCGAAACTACACTCGTGGCCATGTCCACGTCTTCGGTCGTCGCCGGCCGCATCTCGCCCCGCCGTCCGGTCCCCGCCTCGATCGCACGCCCGGAGTACGTCGACCGCGAGGCCCCGGAGCGGTTCACCGGCAGCGAGGTCAAGGACGCCGAGACGATCGAGAAGATGCGGATCGCCGGTCGTCTCGCCGCGCAGGCGCGCGAGGAGGTCGGCCGCGCCGTCGTTCCCGGCGTCACCACCGACGAACTGGACCGGATCGGCCACGAGTTCCTCTGCGACCACGGCGCGTACCCTTCCACGCTCGGTTACCGCGGGTTCCCGAAGTCGTTGTGCTCGTCGGTCAACGAGGTGGTCTGCCATGGCATCCCGGACGACCGGGTCGTCCAGGACGGCGACATCGTGAACATCGACATCACCGCCTTCATCGGCGGCGTGCACGGAGACACCAACGCCACCTTCTTGGCCGGCGACGTCGACGAGGAGACACGACTCCTGGTGGAGCGGACCAAGACCGCACTGGAGCGCGGCATCAAGGCCGTGAAGCCCGGTCGGCGGATCGACATCATCGGGCGGGTGATCGAGGCCTACGCCAAGCGGTTCAACTACGGCGTGGTCCGCGAGTTCACCGGCCACGGGATCGGCACGCACTTCCACTCCGGCCTGGTCGTGCCGCACTACGACGAGTCCGGCTACGACGACGAGATCCGGCCCGGGATGACCTTCACCATCGAGCCGATGCTCAACCTGGGCACTCACGAGTGGGAGATGTGGGACGACGGGTGGACCGTCGTCACCAAGGATCTCCGTCGGAGTGCCCAGTTCGAGCACACCCTTCTGGTCACCGAGGACGGCGCCGAAGTACTGACCAACCCCTAGCTCAATGTGACCTCACGGTTCACAAATCGGACCGAACCCAGCCCTCAGGTCACATTGAGCTGCTGAGACGCTCGACCCGGAGCACCGAAAGCTCGTGCTCGGGGTCGCCCGACATGACGGCGGCGAGCCGCAGGTGCGGGAGCGCGGCGTCGTAGTTCGACTGGCGCTCGTGAACCCGGCCCAACATGAACCGGACCCAGCTGTCGGTCGGGTCGATCTCGACCAGGCGCTCAAGCTCCTCGCGAGCCTTGTCGAGCTGGACCCGGATGAACCAGGCCCAGGCACGCAGGCTGCGCAGGCCGTAGTTGTCGGGCTCCAACTCCAGGGCAGGCTCCAGGATCTCCAGTGCCTGAGCCGGATCGCGCTGGATCAGCAACTCGTGGGCAACCCGGTAGGCCGACGCCGGGTCCCGCTGGTCGGGGAAGACGATCGAAGGCGGCTGCAACATGTCCATGGCGGCTCAACGCCGGACGCCGCTGCAAGATTCCCGCGCCCGCTGCCCTAGGCTGGTGGGCGCGGAAGGGCTGGCCGGGCGGCCGCGGCGGAGCCTCACAAGGGCGGCGTCGAGGAAGGTCCGGGCTCCACAGGGCACGGTGGTGGGTAACACCCACCCGGGGTGACCCGCGGGACAGTGCCACAGAGAACAGACCGCCTGCGGGTTGTTCTTCGGAACAGTCGAGCAGGTAAGGGTGAAACGGTGGTGTAAGAGACCACCAGTGCCCTGGGTGACCAGGGCAGCTAGGTAAACCCCACCGGGAGCAAGATCAAGAAGCTGTCCTCCTCGGAGGACAGTGCGCACACGTTCGAGGGCTGCTCGCCCGAGTGTGCGGGTAGATCGCACGAGGCCGGCGGCAACGTCGGTCCCAGATGGATGGTCGCCAACCAGGACGGTCGCAAGGCCCCCTGGCGAACAGAACCCGGCCTATGAGCCAGCCCTTCCGCTTTTAGGCCTCTGACCTGCATGAACAGTTTGTGGAGCCGGTCAGATCGGCCCAAAGTCCGCGAAAAGTCCGGAACATCTCTCGTTTCCATAATTCGATGGCGGGAAACGGACATGGTGCGCACCAGCTGCGGCGACCTAGGCGTCCCTCCTCCTTCCTCTACAGGCAACACCCGGCGGGTCTGCCCCCGGTCTGGTTGACACTCGGGGTGTGCGGTAGTCAGGCCGCGTCT
>NZ_JBLBWI010000022.1:0-57654 GCF_047308515.1 Nocardioides sp. Bht2 | reverse complement strand
CCGCGAGATCGTCGACAACGTCGTCGACATGGCCCACTTCTTCTACATCCACTACGCCTTCCCGCACCACTTCAGGAACGTCTTCGAAGGCCAGAGCGCCTACCAGTACATGAACGGAACGGGTCGAGAGGACATCCGGGCACGCAGCACCCGGCCAGGGCCGGTCAGCCTCGGTTCGACATCGGTCGCCGCCTACCACGGTCCGTCCTTCATGATCGACGAACTCACCTACCACTACGAGGACGGCGACACCGAGACCATCCTGATCAACTGCCACTACCCGATCGACGAGAACAGCTTCGTGCTGATGTACGGCGTCATCGTCGAGCAGAAGGAAGGCGTCACCGCGGAGGAGGCCGAGGTCATGGCCGCCAAGACCGCCAAGTTCATCAAGTACGGCTTCGAGCAGGACGTCGCGATCTGGAACAGCAAGGCCCCGATCGACAACCCGCTGCTCTGCGAGGAGGACGGCCCCGTCTACCAGCTGCGCCGCTGGTACCAGCAGTTCTACGTCGACGTCGAAGACGTCACCCCCGAGATGACCGAGCGCTTCGAGTTCGAGATCGACACCACCCGCCCCAACGAGGCGTGGCGCGCCGAGGTCGAGGCCAACCTGGCAGCACGCGCCGGCTCAGGCGACTGACGACCGCTGCCGGGCGAGGCGGGGCACCTCCCGCTCGCCCGGCACATCGTCGTCAGGGCCGGACCGCGAAGACGTTGTTGAACGGCGTCTGGGCGACGAGGTCGAAACGGGTGAAGCCGCCCGCCATCACCACATCCTTGATCCGCGCCGGACCGGCTTGGGTACCGAGCGCCAGGCCGACGTCCTGCGCCAACGAGGTCGGGGTGCAGAGCAGGGTGGAGAAGCCGTAGTAGGCCCGTCCGACCGGGTTGAAGTTGTCCTGCACCTGATCGCCCGCCGCCGGTTCGACGATCATCCAGGTGCCGTCGTCCTTCAGCAGGCCCCGGATGTGGCGGGCGGCACCCACCGGATCTCCCATGTCGTGCAGGCAGTCGAAGGTGGTCGCCAGGTCGAACCCCTCGCCGTCGACGGTCTGCGCGGGCTCCGCGATGAACTCGATCTGTCCCTCGACCCCCGCCTCCGCAGCACGTTCGCGCGCCGTCTCGATGGAGGCCTGGTGGTAGTCCGAGCCCACGAACCTCGCCTCGGGGAAGGCCTGCGCCATCAGGATCGTGGAGGCACCGTGCCCACATCCGACGTCGGCGACCCGGCCTCCGGCGCTCAGCTTCTCCGGCACCCCTTCGCACGCAGGCAGCCACTCGTTCACCAAGTGGGCTTGGTAACTCGGGGCGAAGAACCGCTCACATCCGACATGGACGTCGGCGTTGTGCTCGTGCCAGCCCATACCGTCGCCGGCGCGCGCAGCCGCCATGATCCGGGGCGCGTCGCGGATGGTGCCGTGCGCGATCTGGAAGAGGCCGGGAAGGTACGCAGGGCTACTGGCGTCGGTGAAGGCGACCATCTGCTCCGGCGGGAGCATGTAACGCTCGGTCTCCGCGTCGTACTCCAGGTAGGAGCCCGCCGCCTGGCAGTTCAGCCATTCACGGGTGTAGTGCTCGTCGGTGTCGGTGTGGGTGGCGAGCTCCCGTGCGGTGCTGGGCCCGTGTTCGGCGAGCGCCCGGTAGTAGCCGAGTTGGTCCCCCATCACCACGAGCGCGGCGTTGAGTGCGGAGCCCACCTCCTCGACCGCGCGGAAGACGAAACTCATCAGTTTGTCGTGGTCGACCTCACGCCCGGTACCGGACTGAGTCTGGGTCATGGTCGTTCCTTTCCGAGGTGGCACGCCACGGTGGCGCACGTCGACACCGACGTTGCCGGACCTCGACGCCGGATCGCATCAGGTGGTCCACCTGGTTCTGCGGTCCTAGACTCCGAAGATGCTCATCGGCAGGCTCGCCGAACGGCAGGCACTTGCGCGGTTGGTCGCTGGCGCACGGGTCAGCGAGAGCGGAGCCCTGCTCCTGCTCGGTGAGCCAGGCCAGGGAAAGACGGCGTTGCTCACCGAGCTGGCACAGCAGTCCACTGGCGTGACCGCCCTGTGGGTGCGCGGCAGCGACGCCGAGCGCACGCTCCCTTTCAGCGGGCTTGACCAGTTGCTCCGTCCGCTGCTGGAGCTCCGCAACGAGATCCCCGCGCCCCAGGCTCGCGCCGTCGAGGTCGCTCTGGCGTTGGGTCCTGGGGTTGCTCCGGACCGGTTCGCGATCAGTGCCGCGACACTCAGCCTGCTGAGCCTCGCCGCTGAGGAACGCCCCACCCTGGTCCTGGTCGACGACGCCCACACCCTGGACCGCGCCTCCGCGGAGGCGTTGGCCTTCGTCGCTCGCCGGGTGCTGGCCGACCGGCTGGCTTTGGTGGTCGCCAGCCGACCGTTGAGCGGAGTCCTCCTCGACGCCGGCCTACCTCGCCTGGAGTTGACGGGCCTGAGTGCAGCGGAGGTGACCGCGCTGTTGCGCGACCGGTCCGGAACCCAGATCTCGGCGGCGCTGGGGGCTCGGGTGCAGGGCGCCACGGCGGGCAACCCGTTGGCCGTCGTCGAGGTTGCCCGCACCGTCGAGGTCCTGGAGACCCAGACCCCGGCAGCCACCGTCGCCGTCCCACACCAACTGGTCGCGAGCTACCTCCACCGCGTGACAGCGCTGGCGCCGCACGTGCGTACCGCGTTGTTGGTCGCGGCACTTGCCGGGGACAGCACCCGGGTACCGATCGTCCTGGCACCGCTCGGTCTCGGGCTCGACGATCTTCGCGCGGCCGAGCTGGCCGGTCTGGTCACCCTCGGCGCGAGTGGGGTGGAGTTCTGTCATCCGTTGGCGCGGGCCAGCGTCCCTGCCGTCGTCACCGCTCAACAGCGCCGCGACGCCCACCTGGCGATCGCCGCCCAGACCACCGACGCCGACCGCCGCGCCTGGCATCTGGCGGAGGGTACCGTCGGGCTCGACGCCGAGGTGGCCGAGGAGGTCGCCGCCGCAGGCACCCGGGCGTTGGCGCGGGGCGCGTACTCGGTGGCGGCGTCGGCCTTCGAGGCAGCCGCCACCCTGACGCCGTCGCGAGGGCTTCGCGCGGCCCGGTTGCTGGCCGCTGGTGAGGCCGCCACCTTGGCGGGACGCGGTTCCCGCGCCTCGGCGCTCCTGGACCAGGCAGCGAACGAGGCAGGCGATCCGCGGCATCGAGCGAAGGTCGACGCGGTACGTGCCGTCGTCGAACAACGTTGGGGCTCACTGGAGCGGAGCCGTGATCTGGCGGACCGCGCCTTCACCAGCCTGGTCGCGGTCGACCCCGACGCCGCGGCCCAGGCAGCAGGCGACCTGGTCCAGGCATGCCTCTATCTCGGCGACACCGCGATGGCGATGCGGCGGGCCCCGACGATCGAATCGCTGGTCCGACGCTGCACACCGGGGACGGCGGTGCGCGCCAGACTTATCGGCGGGATCGCGCAGGTGCTGGCCGGTCAGGACGGACTCGCCGCGATCGGGGCAGCGACGACCGCCTTGGCGACGACGTCGGTCGGCGACGACGAACTCCGCCCGACCTGGTTGATGATGGGCCCTCTCTTCACGCGGGACGGGTCACCGTCCGCCCGGGCGCTGGTCGCCCGGTTCGAGCAACGGCTACGCGACGGCGCGGCGCTCGGTGCCCTGGCCGGGCTGCTGCTCCCGGTAGCCCGCTACGCAACGCTGACCAACCGTTGGGATGAAGCGCGAGCGAAGTACCTGGAGGGGATCGCGCTGGCCCGGGAGTCGGGTCAGACCACCGATCTGGCGATGCTGTTGGCGGGTCTGGCGTGGTTGGAGGCGAGGAGCGGCGGGGCGCTCTGCCGCGAACACGCCGATGAGGCAGCGTTCCTGGCGGCTCGCCATCACGTCCATCTCGCCACGGTGTGGGCAACCTGGGCACGAGGCGATCTTGCCCTGGCGACTGGCGATCCCACGGCGTCGCTGGCCCACTTCCAGCAGATCGACCAGTTCGTGACGCGGATCGGCTTCCGTCACGTTGAGGCGAGCCCTGCCCCCGAGATCGTCGATGCCTTGCTCCACTTGGGCGACGTCGATCAAGGAGCCTCGGTCGCGCGGAGGTACCGACAGCGCGCTGAGGAGGCGGGGAACCGATGGGCGCTAGCTCGCGCGGAGCGATCCGCTGCGTTGGTAGCCGTCGATCCGGAGGCCGGGCTCCGCCGAGCGTTGCTCCTGCAGGAGGCCCTCTCCGACCAGTTCGAAACGGCCCGGACCCAGTTGGCATTGGGCGAACTCCTGCGCCGCAGCAAGCGGCGTACCGATGCTCGGGGCGCGCTTCGCGCCGCCTTGACGACGTTCGAGCACCTCGGCGCGGAGCCCTGGTCGGAGCGGGCCGCCCGCGAACTGCGGGCCACCGGCGAGCACGCCCACCGGCGCAGCGACCGGACCATCGACCTGCTCACCCCACAAGAGCTCCAGGTGGCCCGGCTGCTCGCCGACGGAAACACCACCAAACAGGCAGCAGCCGCGATGTTCCTCAGTCCGAAGACCGTCGAGTACCACCTCCGCCACGTCTATACGAAGCTGGAGATCCATAGCCGTACGGCGCTCGCCGAGGCGCTGCGAAGGTAGGGGCCGACGATTCCCAAGGAGGGCGACGGTCCGACCGGCAGCCGCGACGAGCACGATCCACAGGCCGTCCTGCAGGCGGCTGGGGTAGCTGGCTCAGCAATGGTGCGTGCTGAACCCGGTGGTGGACGGGTCTCGACAAGCTCGACCAACGGGCCACCGGCGATCGAGCTTGTCGAGATCATGATCACCGGCGATCGAGCTTGTCGAGATCAGGTCCTGGTGGTTCAGGTACTCCGGCGGTTGCTGCGTTCGCGTGGAGCCTGAGCAGCAGCCGACCCGCCCACGGAGGAGTTCGCGGTCGCCGCGAACCTCAACCCGCCAGGGTGCGATGTCCCTGCTCGCGGATGCCCTGGATCTGCACCACCGTCTCCCGCGGCTGTGGGTGAAGGTCGAACTCCTGGAGGTGCCGGGGTGGAAGGCACGCCGGGTCGCGGAGCTGACCCGGAAGCTCCGCCGCGCTGGAGATGTGGACACGCTCAGGCAGCGGAAGGCCAAGGCACTCGGCTCCATCGCAGAAGCGCAGGACACACTCGACATTGGAGGTCTCGACAAGCTCGACCACCGCATCACGGCTCCATCGCCACCGTCGCGACGGTCGTCGACCTGAACCAGTTCGACTACAAGCAGCCCGCTCCTCCGGAACCACACGGTCCCCCGAGGCAGCAGCGGCGCGCCCGAACGCACACCCGTCGGCTCAGCTCAGGTACGACATCGCGCGCAACAAGAGACGCTCGGTGTCCAGCGCCGACGTGCCCGCTCGGGCGATGGTGGTCTCGGCCAACAGCTTGCGCGCTGCCTCCGGCACAGGCGTCCCGGCCGCCTCAACCACGCCCGCCAGATTCCGGGCGGCAGCGATCACCACCTCACGGTCCGTGGAGATGAACGCTTCGTAGTCCCGGGCCCCGGTGGCGGGCACCTCCCAGGCAGCGAGCACCACCGCGAACTCCGGCGAGAGACAGACCACCGACCACTCCCGGCGCATCGGGGCGCCGGGCGGAAGCTGCACCAGAACGGGAGCGCCGGGGGGGCCGCCCGCACCCGGACCCGCTGAAGCCGCGTCGCTCTCAGCCTCGAACTCACCGACGACGGCCGCCCACAGGGCGGTGCGGGCCAACTCATGCCAGCGTTGCGCCGACTCCCCGAACCGGTCACCGGTCTGGAACGCCCCGAGCGCCAACGCAGCCCCACCGCGCCCCAGAGACTCGTCCTCGATAGCGTGCGAGAGGGCGACCAGGACCTTGCGCGAGAGACGTCGTGGCTGCAGGTAGGGGAACGAGGCGGTCAACTGCGCGAAGAGCGAAGGCGAGTCGAGCTGGCCGCGCTGGGAACGCACCGTGTCGATCGCCAGCCGCAGCGGAACGCCCGCGGCCCGGGCCTCCAACACCTGGCGAACGTCCTCGACATCACGCTCGGTGAACCGCCGATGCCCCGACCCCTTGCGGCGCCCCTCCGGGAATCCGTGGCGGTTCTCCCAGGTCCGCAGCACACCAGGGGTCAGCCCGGTGCGCTCCGCCAGCTCTCCGACACTGAACTCATCCATCGGACCCCTCGAATCAGGTAAACCGCAAGAACCCTCGCCAGACCCCTTGCTAATTTCGCTACACAAAACTATACAGGTTTGTAACGGAATTTCGAGGGCAAGGAGGCCCGTCATGATCGAAGTCGTTATTTTCCTCAGCGTCTCGCTCACCGCTGCCGTCATCGGCTCCATCGTCATCTGGAGCATGGACGCGCTGCGTGCCGAGGAGATCGAGACGCACCCCGCTACTGGTCCGGCGCCGCGGCACCTGGCGCCGCTGACCGCGCCGAGGCCGCGGGCTTTGAACCGGTCTGCAAAGCCCCGTCACCTCTGATAGCGCTCGGCGTGGAGGGCGGCCTCCAACGGACTCCGCCCACGCCAGCCGAACCGTTCCAGGTCGGGCACCTCCGGTAATTCGGCGACCGGCCCGACGCAGAGCCAGGCGACCGGGCGGATATGCGCGGGGAAGCCGACCAACTCCGCGAGGAACTCCTCGCGATAGAAGCTGACCCACCCGACGCCGACGCCCTCGGCGGTCGCCGCGAGCCACAGATTCTGGATCGCCAAGCAGACCGAGTAGAGCCCAGCGTCGGCGATCGCATGACGGCCGAGCACCTGCTCGCCCGCAGTCGTCGGGTCATAGCCGACGACGATCCCCAGCCCGGACTCGCGAATGCCTTCGATCTTCACCTTCGCGAAGGTCTCGACTCGCTCGCCGACCAGATCTGCGGCGAAGATGTCACGCTCCGCCAGCACGTGGTCCCGGAACGCATCCAATGTTGGCTGCTCCCGCACCGTCACGAAGACCCAGGGCTGCGACATACCGACGCTCGGCGCCAGGTTCGCCGCACCCAGGATGCGCTGCAACACCTCCGGGTCGAGGGCCTCGCCGGTGAACTCCGCCCGGGTGTCGCGACGCCGTCCGATCGCCTCGTAGAGCTCCATCACCACGCGCCGCCCTGCTTCTCGGCGACGCGCTTCGCCTCCCGGTCACGGTCGGCGCTGTAGAGGTACGACTCCCCCACGCCGCCGGCCAACGCCCGCCCGACCAGGATCACCGCGGCCTGCCGCAGATCGGCGCGGGAGACCAGCTCCGCGATGGTGGCCACCGTGCCCCGCAGCACCTGCTCGGCCGGCTGACTGGCCCGGTAGACCACGACCACCGGACAGTCCTCGCCCACCTCCGGCGCGATCTCCGCCATCAGCGAGGCGATCCGGGTGATCGCCAGATGCAGCACCAGGGTCGCCCCGGTCGCCGCGAACGTCGTCAGCGACTCACCGCTCCCCATCGCCGTCGACCGGGCCTGGGTACGGGTCAGCACCACGGACTGCGCCACCAGCGGGACGGTCAACTCGCTGCCGACGGTCGCCGCGGCGGCCGCATAGGCAGGCACACCCGGCGTCACCGACCAAGCGACGCCGGCCACAGCCAACCGTTGGGTCTGCTCATGTAGCGCCGAATAGAGCGACGGGTCCCCGGAGGTCAGCCGGACGACGGCATGTCCGGCTCGGTCCGCCGTCACCAACTCCGCGGTGATCTGATCGAGATCGAGCCCCTGGGTGTCGACCAGTCGCGCATCGGGACCACAGTGCGCCAACACCTCGGGGTCCAGGTACGTGCCGGGGTAGAGCACCAGCTCCGCCTCGGCCAGCAACCGCGTGGCCCGCACCGTCAGCAGGTCCGCTGCACCCGGCCCGGCGCCCACGAAATGAACCGTCACTGCACGAACCTCGGGGTCCAGACCCCGGCCGTCGAGACCCGGGTCGAGGCAGCGCCGACCAGCACCAGGCACGACATGTCGATGCTGCTCGGGTCCAACTCGGCCAGCGTCGTCACCTCGATCGACTCCCCAGCGCGGCCCACCGAACGACCGACCACGACGACGGTCTCGGGCGCACGGTGCTCGAGCAGCACCGTGCGCGCCACCGCGATCTGCTCGGTGCGGCTCCGCGACGCCGGGTTGTAGATCGCCAGCACCAGGTCCGCCTCGGCGATCGCCCGCAGTCGCTTCTCCACGACCGGCCACGGCTTCAACCGATCCGAGAGCGAGACCACGGCAAAGTCGGCACCGATCGGCGCACCCGCGCGTGCAGCCACCGCCTGCACCGCGCTCACCCCCGGGAGCACCCGGATCGGTACCTCCGCGAAGCGCGGGTCCTCAGCAGCCTCGAAGACGGCGGCCGCCATCCCGAAGACCCCGGCGTCCCCGCCCGAGACCACAGCGACCCGTTCACCGGCAAGTGCCAGCTCCAGCGCGTCCCGCGCCCGATCCACCTCGACGGTGTTGCCGCTCGCGTGCCGGGTCAACCCTTCGCGTTGCGGCACCCGATTGACGTAGGGGGCGTAGCCCACCACGTGCTCCACCTCGCCGAGCGCGGCAGCGACCTCCGGCGTCAGCCAGTGGTCGGGCCCTGGACCGAGCCCGACGACCAGCAGCTCCGTCACCGGCGTGCCGCCGCCCTCACCGGACTGCTCGACACCGCTCTGTTCGACACCGCCGTCACGGACCGCCGCCGCGACCCGGCTACGGGAACCGTTGAGACTGTCCCCGGTGACCACGATCAGCGAGAAGTACGGCACGGTCTCCGCATCCACCTCGGCCACGGGGCGCCACTGCTCCTCGGGCATCGAGGCGCGCTCGACATAGAAGGCATGGTCCAAGCGCCCAGCCTCGGCAAGGGCCGCACGCACGGCCGGGAAGGTCCTTCCCAGCTTCATGATCACGGCCGCATCGGTGTCCGCCAGTCGACGTGCGAGCTCTGCGCGCGGCAGGGTCCCGGGCAGCACCGTCAGCACGTCGGTCTGCCGGACCAGGGGTTGCGCGACGGCGGCGGTCGCGGCCAGGAACGCGGGAACCCCGGGCACGATCTCGGTGGGGTAGCTGGCCGACAACCGGTCGTGCATGTACATGTAGGAGCCGTAGAAGAGCGGATCTCCCTCGGACAGCAGCACGACGTTGCGCCCGGCGTCGAGGTGGGCGGCAAGCCGGGCCGCCGACTCGGTGTAGAAATCGGCGAGTGCGCCCTCGTAACCACCCGGGTGATCGGTGGTCCCGGTGGTCACCGGGTAGGTCAACTCCTCCTCGACCACGCCCGCAGCGAAGAGCTCGCCGGCGATCCTGCGCGCGTTCGAGGGTTTGCCGGCAGCAGCGTGGTACGCGACCACATCGGCGTTCTCGATGAGACGTGCGCCCTTACGGGTCAGGAGTTCCGGGTCACCCGGCCCCACTCCGACGCCCGCGAACCGTCCGGTCGTCACTCTTCCTCCTGCGCGATCGCGTTGAGTGCCGACGAGGTCATCGCCGATCCGCCGCGACGTCCGCGGACAGTGACGAACGGGATGTCGATCCCCTGCTCCACAGCGAAGTCCACCAGCGCCTGCTTGGACTCGGCGGCACCGATGAAGCCGACCGGGCAACCTACGATCGCCGCGGGCCTCGGGGCACCGTCGATCAGCATCTCCAAGAGGTGGAAGAGGGCCGTCGGTGCGTTCCCGATCGCGACCACCGCACCCTCCAGATGCGGCTCCCACAGCGAAACGGCGGCTGCCGTACGGGTAGTCCCCCACTCGGTGGCGAGGCCAAGAACCCTTGCCTCGTTGAGGAAACAGAGCACCTCGTTGTCGGCCGGCAACCGGCTGGGCGTGACCCCCCGGGCCACCATCGTCGCGTCGCAGAGGATCGGCGCGCCGGCCTGCAACGCCGCCCGCGCCGCCGGCACCAGACGGTCGTCGACCACCAGGTCGTCGACCAGATCGGTCTGCCCGCTGCCGTGGATCATCCGCACCGCAAGCTTCTCCGCGCTCGCGGGCACACCCGAAAGGTCGCTCTCCCGCCGGATGGTGGCGAACGAGTCCAGGTAGATCGCCGGGCCACGGTCGATGTACGGATAGTGCCGATCAGGTCGGCGAGGGCTGGTCATCGGCTCTCCCAGGGGACGAGGACGCCACGCCACGGCGTGACGACCAGTTCGGATGCGTTGAGGAAGCGGAGGTGGTCGCGGCGCAGGCCCATCGGCGGCACGGGAACATGCACTCCGCCAGGGACCGGGCCGTACTGGAGCGGTGCCAACGCCTGCGGCAGCTCAGGGTCGGCGGGCTGCGGCGGCGCCAACAGCGCCGGCAGTTCACGGATGTGCCAGGGCGCTTGGGGGCCACCGCCGCGGACGGCGAGGAACTCCCGGGCCAACTGGACCAACCGGGCCGGAGCTTCGGGCAGCCGGACCACCTCGCCCCAGTGCTCGCCGATGCGCAACTGGCCACGCTCTGCGTCCAGCGCCACCAGGCCCAGGTCGCAGCTGCGGTCGAGAACGTCGCCGCGCCCGTCATCGAGCACGTGGAGGAAACGCCCACTGAGAGTGCCGAGTTCGGCGTCTGCCAGCAGCAGGCGGTCCAACTCGGCGACGACCGGACGCAGGTCGGCCCGACCGCCCGCGAGTCCGGTCTGCGGCGACGCCAGGATGTTGCGACCGACGTCATGGGCCCGGCTCGGCAGCAGCCCCGTGTCCGCGAGCGCCGCTTCGACCTCATCCGGTAGCAGGCGCCCGCACGCTGCGGCGGGCAGCGCCCGCAGTTGCAGGTTGGTCCGGGTGGTGACATGGACTGCCCCGTCCCCGAACTCCTCGGCTATCTCCATGAGGCGGAGCAACGCGGCGTAGGCCACCCGCCCGCCGGGGAGGCGCAGCCGGACCAGCAGGCCGTCGTCGGCCGGCCAGGGCCGGAGGACACCGGGACACTGGTCGGGCCGGGAACGCTTCGCCGAAGTCACTGCACACCATCTGAGTCGGGGACCCTTACGCGGAGTCCGCTGTGACCCGACGACGGCTGTCGCCAGGGCCAGCAGGTCTTCGGACTCGGTTCAACCGGAACGGAACGCCTTCCCAGACCGATGGCCCAGTGGCTGTCATTGCTGACGTGTCCCGCCCGTCCCCTTACCGCTGCGCGTCAGTTCCGGATTCTCACCGGATTCCCTGACTCCTGACGGAGTACGACTGGCCTCAGCAGGCTACCCCCTCGCCCTGCCGGCTCGTCGCGGGCCTCCCCCGGTGCCCACGACGAGGCCGACTCACAGCTGTCCGGTCTTCGCCAACAGGTCGCGCGGGAACTCCGGAGACTCGGCATAGACCAGGTACTCCGGCAGCAGCGAACGCTCATCGATCTCGTCCGGCTGCCACCCGGTCACGAGCTCACGCCCGTCCAGGGTGCGGACCGGGCGGTTGAACTCCTTGATCAGCGGGAGGCTGTAGGCCACCCGGCCGGTGAGCACCTGCGGGTCGCCGGTGCAGAGCAACAGGTTCGCCTCCGCCATCGTCTCCTCCGGCTCGGCCGGCCAGCCGGGCACGAAGTTGTTGGCGTTCTCCGTGGCGACGCCTCGGTTGGGCGCCAAGGTGTTGACCGCGATGTTGTCGGGGTGCAGTTCCAGCGCAGCCCCCGTGCTGAGCCGATCGATAGCTGCCTTGGTCGCGCCGTAGAGCACCCCACCGCGCAAGGGGTGCGGCGCGAACGGTGGGCCGACCCGCGGTGAGGCCATCCGGCTGGAGAGATTGACGATCCAGCCGTGACCGACCCTGCGCATCCCCGGCACGACGGCCTTCATCAGGTCCCAGGTGTTCCAGATGTTCGTCTCCACCGTCTCGGTGAAGATCCTTCGCGTCGCTTCCTCGAATCCCTTGCCGTGTTGGCGTGCGGCCGCCGCATTGTTGACCAGGATGTCCACGGTGAGCCCCATCTCGGCCTCGATCCGGGCGATCAACGCGACCCGGTCGAGGTCCGGGTCGCCCAGGTCGACGGCGAACGCACCCGCCGTACCACCGTCCGCGCGGATCAGTTCGACCGTCTCCTCCAAGGAGCCCGAGAGCGCGCCGTCACCGGGGCGCAGCGTTCGCGAGACAGCCGCGACAGCGATCCCCTCCGAGGCCAGACGACGAGCCATCGCCCGGCCGATTCCGCGGCTGGCGCCGGTGACGAGTGCAAGGTGCACCACTAGTAACTCCTCTTCGTTGGGTGAGCACAGCGGCCAGTCGCCCTGTGCCGTCTGCGTGACGCGGCGAGTCGCTCAGTCCGGGGCGCCGGGGATCTCCAGCAGCAGTGCCTCCGCACGGACCGCGACGATCACCTGACCGTCGTCACCGGCCGGGAGCCGGATCTCGCCGACAGCGGTGGTTTTACGCCCCTGGCTCGCAGTGATCTCGCCGACCAGGTGAACGGTGGAGCCCAAGGGAATCGGGGCCAGGTAGGACATCTCCAGCCGCACCGTCACCACGCGACGTCGCTGGACCTGCGCCAGCACCGCGAGCAACGAGTCCAGGACCGCTGCGCTCATCCCGCCATGCATCAGACCGGGCGGCCCTTCGTAGAGCGGCGCGACCAACAGGTCGCTGGTGGCGACGCCGTCACTGACCTTGATGTCGAGCGGGATCGCCAGCGGGTTGTGGGTCCACAACGGCCAGGCTTCGCCGGCCCGGACCCGATCGATCGCAGCGAGATCCAGGTGCGAGCGGAACGGCGTCGGACGGGTCTCCTTGGCCAGGCGTCCGGTCAGGTCGCCGATGCTGGCGGTGATCTGCTGCAGCTCATCGGGCGGCACCTCGCTGGTCGCCGCCGCCGTCATCAACTGGCGTACCGCCTCGATCAGACGTGCGTTGGTGGCAAGATCGGCCATCGTTCAGTCCTCCTCCGTCCAGCGGAGGCTAGGAGGTGGGCCAGTCGCCGACCGGCCGCCCTCCCGTCAGATGGAACCGAACTGCAGCGTTACGCGGTTCGCCTCCGCCCGGTCAGAGCCATGCCAAGGAACAGGATGCCGACGCTGGCCAGCGGAACGCCGATAGCGACGCCGATCAATGCCGCTCGCTCGTTCGGGACCTGGGCGACGTAGACCGGGTCGGTAGCGGTGCAGACCACGGTGACGTGGCCCGCGGCGCTCTTGAACTCGTACATCAAGGACTCGTCCTCGGGGAGGCTGAAAGCGAGGTGCCCTTCCTCGAGCTCCAGCGGCGTCCCCGCCGCTTCGAAGACCGAGCAGGAGATGGAGAAACCGTTGTTGGCGCCGTCCACCACATAGATGCCGTAGGTGGTGTCCGCCTCCAGAGCCAGATCACGAGGAGCTGTTCCGATCCAGTAGGCCGGCGAGACGCTTGCGGTGGCCGCCGCGATGATCGGCCACAGCAGCACCACCACGGCGAGGAGGATCATCAAGATCCCGCCGCTGAGCCGCCTCCAGAACCCGCCCCGCGTCAACCCCATGGCGGCATGGTGGCATGTGTGACAGCGACACCGGACCGTTTCTGGGCCGATCAACCCCGCCACCCGGACCAGTGACGTGGCTCACAGCACGCGCTACATTCGAGCGGTGAGCGACGAACAAACGGTCGTGGCCACGACCGCCAACGGTTTCGATCCCACCGAGCTGGCCCGTAGCTTCGGTGGTGAAGCGGCACGCATCGACGACGAGAACTGGCGTCTGACCCTGCCTTCGGCGCTGCATGGCTTGGCGCTGACCCGGCTGACCTCGCCCGAGGATCTCGTCCAGGTGACGGACCATCGGCACACCGTCGACGCCGACGGCTGGCAGGACTGGACCGAGTCCGGCGCAGGCGAGTACGAGGTCCCGCAGCGTTCCCTGCCTTCGGTGCCTACTCCTGGCCAGGGTCCGGTCTTCCGTTACGACGACGCCTGGGTGTGGGATCCGAACGCCCCTGCGGCCGCCGCCACCGAACTCGCCCGGCTGGGGCTGACCTCGCTCACCGAGGAGGCGCGCGACCTCTCCACCGACGTCATCGCAGCAGGCAAGGGCGCGCACGTCTGGAAAGCGGTCAAGATCGGCTGGAAGCTCGCCGGTCATGTCGGCACCGCGATCACGATCTACCAGCTCTCCTCAGCGGGCTGGAAAGCGCTGCGCAAGGAGTTGGTGGAGCAGCGCGCCCGGATGGAGGAGCGCGAACTCCACCTCCGGATCACGCTGGAGTTGACGCAGACCCGGCGTGAGCGACTGGAGACAGGCAGCGAAGCCTCACGCCGCAAGGCCCGCCAGTACTACAACACGCTCGATGCGCTCATCGCCGCGAACAGCAGATGAGCCTCACCGTCAACACCGCAGCCTCGGCCGCCGACTGCGTGCGGGCGATCCACCACGTGGCCGCGCTCTTCGAGTCGAAGGCGACCGGTGGCCCCGGCGAGTTCCAGATCCCGATCTCGCCGCCCCTGGCCAACCCCAACCTGGTGATCGAACTCGGCAACCAACTACCTCAGGTCGACGATCTCCTCCGGCTCCGGGTCTCGGTCACGCCGATGGCCGACGGCACTTTGGCGATCGTGCTGCAGGTGGATACGCCGATGTACTGGTTCACCTCCAGTCTCGGCTTCGACAAGGACGCCGAACGATCCTTCGCCACCACTCTGTCGGCCACGCTGAACGCCTACGGAACCCGCGGCCGGGTACCGACGTTCCCAGCCCCGCCGCGTCCGCCGAAGCTCTGACTACGTCTCGGTCGACGCTTCGAACCGGGCAAGTTCGGAGCGTGCGAAGCTCACCCGCTCCGTCTCCGCGCCCCGGGCGGCCCCCAGCGCGTCGGCAAGGTCGTGAGCCGCTTCCAGCCGGTGGCTCCGACGTCGGCGGTCGCGCACCCCACCCTTGCGCCGGTAGCTTCGGCGTTGGCGCCAGGAGCCGGCAAGCGCCTCGAGCTCCTCCTCGGTCAGCCGCCCGGCATCGACCTCAGGAGCCATCAACTCCCGCATCGCCTGACGTTCAGCCGCCACGCTGAGCCGGAAGGCGACCAACACGACGCCGAACGCGACGAACACCGAGCCTGCCAGCAGAGCAAGCACGACCGGACCGTTGCCCTGCGCGATCGCCGCAGTGCTGTCCCAGACCAGGTGGAGCGCCATCGCAGCCGCACACAGGGCGAGCCCACGGCCGACCCGTCGTCGCTCGGCGACGGTCCCCACGAGGTAGACGACCCCGGCACAGAAGACAGCCGAATAGAGGATGTGCGAGGTGAACCCAGTGCCGAGGCGCAACAAGGACGTGTCCAGGCTGGACCCAACCGGGTCCACTCCGAAATCATCCTGTGCGCTGTTGAACGCGTACAGGATGTCCTCGACGATCTCGAAGCCCAACCCTGCAAAGGCTCCGAGCACGAATCCGTCGAACGCGGTCCGGACCACATTGCGGGCGATGAACATCAGCAGCAGAACCCCGGCGCCCTTCGCCGTCTCCTCGACGAAGGGTGCCGCCAACCCGGCTCCCCAGGCGACAGCGAAGTTGTTGCTGATGACCTTGCTGTAGATACCGATCAATGCCGTGTTGGCATGGATCGCGATGGTCCAGGTGGCTCCGAAGCCACCCCAGATGAAGGCAGCGATCCGCAGGTCCAGTGGTTGCCGTGAGTAGCGGTCGATCCGGGTGGTGAACCACCAGAAGATCACCGCGTAAGCAGCGAAGATCGCCGTATTTATGGCAAGCGGCTCTCCGTAGGACCGGGACCCGGTCCGCACCATGGTCACGGTGTACCAAAGCCCGTAGCCGATCACTGCGAGGAAGATCCACAGGCAGGCGTTCCGAGGTTGGCGCCAGTCGACCCGTTCGCCCCAGCCGACATCAGCCAGGACCCGCTGCCGGGCGGCCGATACGGCGCTGTCGTCGTGCGCCGTGTTCATCGGTTTCCTCCGTCCGTGCCCTGCACCGACTGCACGGAGCGGATCATCGCGACGACATCGGCGGCCAGCGCGGAGTCGTCGATCTCAGCTGGCCCATAGGTGACGATCTCGGCGCCTACGCCGTCGAAGACGAAGGCACCGATCAGACCTTCCGATCCGGCGCTGGAGAAGCGAGCCAACGCGCCTCTATCACCGTGTGCATTCACGATCGTGGTGGGCATGCTGGAGTCGATGGCCACCGCGTTGGGCCCGAGCCGGTCGTTGTTCTTACGCAACTGAGCTACCAGTTCGCGCGGCGTGCCATCGAACGCACCGGTGGTCAGGGTGAAGGTCAATCCGCCGCGGGTCACCACCGCCTTCTCCGGGTAGGTTCCCGAAGTCGAACTGCCGGCTCGTAGCCCTGCCTCGATGTTCCAGCCGACTGCGGGTGCGAACTCCGCCTCGCCCACCCGAATCACATCCCCGGCCCGAGCCGGGTCGTCGACCGAGAGAGCGCCGTCGATCGCTGGTAGGAGCCAGATCGCGATCGCCACCAGCGCGGCGACCAGCCCGGCAGGCAGCAGCGTGCTCCGGTCCATCCCCAGGAACCGGCGTTCGACCGGGACCCAGTTCGGTGGCGCTCCCAGGTGGACAGGTGAGCTCATCGGAGCCTCCTCAGCGTGCCGGGTGGTGGGCAACCGTCTGCGACGACAGTAGTGGCGGGGAGCGCAGATTTCGACGACGAAGACGTCACCTCTAGGAGAATTCTTCGTCCGGATCTCAGACGAGCAGGTGATGCAGGTCACCCACGCAAGTAGCCTTAGGGCGCCGCCGACCCTGGCCACGATCAGGACTCGGACGCGGTTCCCATCCGTTGTTGGCCGAGGAGAATCCCCATGGACGCCGTGCTGGCGGCAGCACTTCCCGCACTCCGCGACGGTGGCGCCGTCGGGCTGGCGACCGTGGTCGCCGTCCGAGGTTCCGCGCCACGGGCCATCGGCGCCTCGATGCTGGTGATGCCCGACGAGAGCACCCGCGGTTCGGTCTCCGGAGGCTGCGTGGAGAGCGCCGTCTACGAGAGCCTGCGAGGCGTGATCGCCGACGGCGTCCCCCAGCTCGACAGCTACGGCTACTCCGACGACGACGCTTTCGCGGCCGGCTTGACCTGCGGCGGAGAACTGGACATTTTCAGCCAGCGCATCGACGGTGCGGCGTTCGCCGAACTGTCGGCGGTTCAGATGGACATCGACGAAGGACGTCCGGTCGCCATCGCCACCGTGATCGATCACCCGGACCCGGGCCTGCTCGGGCGACGTCTGATCGTCCGTCCGGAGCAGGACGAGCACAGTGGCCCGTGGGTGATCAGCCCGCGGAGCGATGCCGCGATCCAGGCGGATGCCTCGGGCCTGTTGGCCTCCGGCGAGAACGGCATCCTCAGCTACGGCCCCGATGGCGAGCGGCTCGGCGAAGGGATGCGGGTCTTCGTCCGGAGCTGGGCCCCTCGGGCCCGGATGATCGTCTTCGGCGCGATCGACTTCGCCACCGCCGTCGCCCATGTCGGCGCCTTCCTCGGCTACGACGTCACCGTCTGCGATGCGCGCCCGCTCTTCGCCACCCGGGTCCGTTTCCCCGACGCCGACCGGATCGTGGTCGACTGGCCGCATCGCTACCTGGCGGCCGAGGCTGCCGCACAGCGGATCGACGAACGGACCGTGCTGGTGGTGCTGACCCATGATGCGAAGTTCGACGTCCCGGTGCTGGAGTTGGCGTTGGCACTCGACGTCGCTTACGTGGGAGCGATGGGATCGCGTCGCACCCATGAGGACCGCCTTGCCCGGTTGAAAGAGGCCGACGTTCCTGCAACACACCTCGCCCGGCTCCGTAGCCCCATCGGGCTCGACCTCGGCGCCCGAACGCCTGAAGAGACCGCGATCAGCATCGCCGCCGAGATCATCGCCGCCCGTTGGGGCGGCTCCGGTGAGCCATTGGTCGAGACCCGGGGCCCGATCCACCACCAACGTCCCGCACGGAACACGGCACCCCTCCGCTGAAGCGATTCCGCCCGTAGGCTGAAACACATGGAACTCATCGAGGCCGACGTACTGGTGATCGGATGGGGCAAGGCGGGCAAGTCGATCGCTCGCGCCCTGGGTTCAGCAGGGCGCAGCGTGGTGATGGTGGAACGCTCCTCGCAGATGTACGGCGGGACCTGCATCAACATCGCCTGCGTGCCGACCAAGGCGTTGATCCATCAGGCCGAACTGCGCCGCCGGCCCGCCGACGACGCGGCGGCCTGGTTCGCGGGCGCAGTGGCGCAACGAGACGGGCTCACCGCGAAGCTGCGAGCCCGCAACCACGCCATGTTGGCCGAGGTCGAGGCGGTCACCGTGATCGATGGTCAGGCCCGGTTCGTCGGCGAGCGGGAGGTCGAGGTGCGTGCGGGTGCCGAACGGCTCAGGGTCCGCGCAGAGACCGTGGTGGTCAACACCGGAACGCGCCCCGCGCGCCCCGAGCTGCCCGGAGTGGACGGTCCGCGCATCTACGACTCCACCACCTTGCAGGCCGTACAACCGTTGCCACCGCGCCTCGCCGTCGTCGGCGCCGGTTTCATCGGTCTCGAGTTCGCCCAGATGTTCGCCCACTTCGGGTCGACCGTCACCTTGCTCAACAGCGGTGCGCGGCTCCTCCCCCACGACGACGCTGACGTCGCCGCCGCCGTCGCCTCCACCTTGGCCGACAGCGGGGTCGAGCTCCGCCACGGGGTCCGTGCCCAAGGCTTCGTCGACGACGGAACCCAGGTCACCGTGGAGTTCGAGGGCGGAACCGTCGTGGCTGACGCTGTCCTGCTCGCCACCGGCCGCACTCCGGCGACCGAGGATCTGGAGCTGGCAACTGCCGGCATCGACACCGACGAACGCGGCTTCGTCGTCGTCGACGATCAGCTGCGTACCTCCGCAGCCGGAGTCTTCGCGGTCGGCGACGTCAACGGTGGACCGCAGTTCACCTATATCTCCTACGACGACCACCGCATCGTCCTCGACCAGCTCACCGGATCAGGGCAGCGTCGCACCACGGACCGGATCGCCGTCCCCACCACGACCTTCCTGACGCCACCGCTCTCCCAGGTCGGCCTCAGCCAGACCCAGGCCGAAGCCGAAGGGCTCAACGTCCAGGTCCTCAGCAGACCCGTCGCCGAGATCGCCGCCATGCCGCGACCGAAGATCGTCGGCGAGACCCACGGCCTGATCAAGTTCGTCGTCGACGCCGACACCGGACTGATCCTCGGCGCCACCCTCTTCTGTATCGACTCCCCCGAGCTGATCAACCTGGTGGCGTTGGCGATCCGAGGCGGTGTCCCAGCCACCGCCCTGCGCGACGGCATCTGGACCCATCCGTCCAGCACCGAAGCGTTCAACGAAGTCCTCGCCGGCCTCCGTTGAGCAGGCCCGGCCAGCCCGCCGTGGGCCGCGATCCGTCGCAAGAATGAGACACGTCGCCCTCTAGAACCCTCCCTACTGTGATCGAGATCGCATCGACCTGAGCGGTCGACGACGTGGATCCGGTAGCGAGGAAGAGGTGGGCGCCATGATCTTCGGCATCGACCGCGCACCCGGCCAATCCCATGGTCACCGGCATGACGCCGTCGCGGCAGCGGCGGAGGTCGCCACTGCGGCTCGCGCGTTGGTCCCCCTGGCGGAGCTGCTGGAACTGACCGTTGCCAAGGTCGCCCAGGTCACCGGGCACCACATGGGCCTTGTGCTGCGGCCGGATCAGGAACGTGGCGAGTTCCAGATCATCGCCGCCAGCGGCATGTCGCACGACTACGTCACCACTCTCACCGTGCTTCCGATGCTGACGTTCAGCGGCAGCCGGGGCGAGACGCCGACCAGTCGCGCCTACCGCTCGCGACGACCTGTCGTCGCGTCGGCTCCGTCGGTGACCATGCCGCCGTCCTGGGAGCACGGCACGGAGCAGGAAGGCATCCGTTCCCTGCTCTGCCTTCCGTTGGAGACAGCAGACGGCGTGCGCTACGTCGTGAACATCTACTGCGACCACGAGATCTGCTTCGACGAGCAACTCATCCTTGACGCCGAGAACCTGCTCAACCTGGCCGGCCTGTTGATCGACACCCACGCCGACACGCTCGGCCACCGCGCGGATGCCGAGCAGCAACGGAGATCGGTGGCCGCCCTCGAGACCCGCTGCCGGTCGCACCGGCAGATCATGAGCGAGTTGGACGCGTGGCACCGACGGATGTTGGAGGGCACCAGCCTTGCCGAACTGATCTCCGCGATCAGCGCGAGCACCGGGGCCTCGATCAGTGTCCACGACCTCCACGGTCACGAACTTGCAGCGGCCGCGGCTGCGGACTCCGTCGATGCCCAGCCCTTGGTCCGGGAGATCGTGCTCGGTGAGGGCACCGTCGGCACGGTCACCATCGCCTGCCCCCACGACCTGCTCTCCCAACCCGAGGTCGCCGGGATGCTCCACCTGGCACCGACCCTGGTCGGCCTCCGGCTGCAACAGGAGTGGGCCGCGTTGAACGCCGAGAGCAGGCTCCGTGGCGACCTCATCCACGAGCTCCTCACCTCCGCGCCGGACTCCGACGGTTTGATCGCTCACGCGCGCGTACGCTGGCACGTCGATCTGACCCAGCCGCTCTGGCTGCTCGCAGCTCGGGTCGGGAGTGGCGCCACGGCGGCCCAGCCCCCAACCGGCGTGAGTCGCGCCCTGCTGAGCGCTGCCGAACGCCTCGTCCGACGCAGCCGGGGCGCGCTCTTCGTCGCCGAGCACGATGGTCACCTGGTGGTCCTGCACCTGGGTGACACTGCCGCTGAGATCCAGCGGTTCTCCGAGAACTTCCGACGCGAGCTCCAGGCCTATGCAGGTGCAGCCGTCGTCTCGGTCGCGGTCGGCGATCGCAACGACGATCTCCAACGCCACAAGGACTCCTACCGCCGAGCGGTGGCCCTCCTCGACCTGGTCGAGCGGTCGCAGACTCCCGGCAACGCCGTCACCATCGAGGATCTCGGATTGACCCGGCTGCTCCTCGGCTCCACGGCGCCCGACGAACTGCATGCGTTCGCGGCACAGATCCTCGACCCGCTCCACGAATACGACCGGCAACGCAACTCGGGGCTGGTCGAGACGCTGGCGCTCTACCTCGGCGCCGGTTGCAACGTGAGCGAGACCGCGAAGCGCCTGCATCTCCATCCCAACACCGTCAGCTACCGACTCAAGCGGATCGCCGAGATCCTCGGTCTCAGCAACCTGGCCGACCCCAGGTCGCTTGTCCGGCTTGAGCTGGCGCTCTCGGTCGACCGCCTCAACCACCTGGCGGCCGCACCCGTCTGACCCACGCCGGTCTCCTCCCCTCGGACCCGACATCGACCGTCTCCGCGGGCCTACTGGCGACCCCGTTTTTCCCACCCATCAGAAGGAGCAGTTCCTATGAAGAAGCCCTCCCTGGGCCAGCTCACCCGCCGCCTGATCCGCCGTCCTCTGGTCGGCCTCAGCGCGGCGGCCCTGGTCGTCTCGATGACGGCCTGCGGCGGCGACTCGGGCAACGAGACGTCGTCCAGCAAGCTCAACGTCGGTACCTTCCCGATCTTCGTCAGCATGCCGATCTGGGTCGCCCAGTCCGAAGGCTTCTTCAAGGAGAACGACCTCGACGTCAAGCTCACCTCGCTGATGTCGGGTCCGACGATGCTCTCGGCGCTCAACTCCAAGAGCATCGATGTGATGATCAACGGCGGCACCAGCGCCATGTCGGCCCGCGCTGCAGGGCAGAAGCTGCAACTGCTCACCCCGACGATCCCCGAGACCATCTACACCCTGATCGCCGCCAACGACCTGCTCGACTCCTGCGCCCAGGCCGACCAGCCCTACCCGAAGCCGATCGAGTGCTTGAAGGGCAAGAAGCTCGGTGTCGCGGCGCTGGGCGCGGAGAGCCACACGGGCGCGCTGTCGCTGCTCAAGGACGCCGGCCTGTCGGAGAAGGACGTCACCTTCGTCCCCGCTGGTGGCGGTGAGGCGATCGCCAACGCCCTCAAGGAGGACCAGGTCGACGCGTTCATCGCCGAGGACACGGCGGCCGCCTACGCGGTCGAGGTGATCAAGGTCGGCCAGCCGTTGGTCGATCTGAAGACCGAGTCCATCGTCTCGACCTGGCTGGGCCACGGTGCGTGGGCGCTGGAGGAGTCACTGACGGGATCCAGCGACAAGATGGAGCGCTTCGCCGACTCCATCGCAGACGCCATCGCGTGGCTCGACGATCCCAAGAACAGCGAGAAGGCCGCTGCGATCTTCAAGAAGAACGCACCGACGACCAATGACGGAACCATCGCCGCGATGACCACCGACCGGGCCGGTTACTTCGGGACCACGGTGGACTGCGCGACCGTCGATGCGTCAGCGCAGTGGCTCACCGAGAGTGGGCTGATCCCGAAGGGCCAGACTCCCGGCAAATGTGCCGACATCGTCTGGGAGAACGCTCGGAACTGAGCCGTTCTAACGGCCGTGGTGCGTCTCGGGTGGCGCACCACGGCCGTCGCCATTTCCGCGCTTCCCAGCACTGTGCACAGCCACACCGATCCCGGGATTTGTTTGGGTGCTGAGCCGAAGAACCGACCCCCGCCTGCTTCGTAACGTCAGTCACACCGGAGCCGAGCATCGGCTCTCCGAAGTGAAGGACGCAAACAATGGTCAAGGTCATTCTTCAGCTCTACCCGCAGCTCCCGGCGACCCGCGAGGAGCGGATCGCCAAGGCACCGATCGGCCGCGACTCCGACCTGTACCAGCAGGCGATCCGCGACATGACCGGCCTGATCCAGGGTTGCGAGGAGCTCGGCCTGTGGGGCGTCTCCGGCATCGAGCACCACTTCCACTCCGAGGGCTACGAGGTCGGCCCGAACCCGGGCATGCTCAACGCCTACTGGGCCGGCTTCACGAGCAAGATCCGGCTCGGCCAACTGGGTTACACGATCACCACCCACAACCCGTTCCGCGTCGCTGAAGACATCGCGATGGTGGACCACATCACCCAGGGCCGCACCTTCGCCGGCTTCTCCCGCGGCTACCAGCAGCGCTGGACCGACGTCATCGGTCAGAACTACGGCTCCAAGGCCACCAAGTCGCCGACCGGTCTGACCGCCGAGCAGCGCGCCGAACTGAGCGAAGCGGAGCTCAAGGCGCAGTACGAGAACGACTCGATCAACCGGAGCATGTTCGAGGAGAACATCGGGCTGGTCGTCGACTGCTGGACCCAGGACAGCATCGAGCGCAAGGACGGCCGCTGGCAGGTGCCGTTCCCCTACGCCGACGGGATCGAGTGGGGCATGTCCGCCACCCGCGAGCTCGGCGCCCCCGGTGAGATGGACGACGACAACCGGATCCGTCGGGTCAGCGTGGTGCCCAGCCCGTACACCAAGCCGCACCCGCAGGTCTTCGTGGCCAGCAACGCCAGCCTGGAGACGGTGGAGTTCTGTGGTCCGCGCGGCTACATCCCCTCCTACTTCTCCAAGATCGAGACGGCCGAGAAGTTCGGCCAGGCCTACGTCGACCGTGCCGCCGAGGCAGGCCTGAACTACAAGCTGGGGCAGAACCAGGCCCTGGTCCGGTGGATGCAGATCGCCGAGACTGAGGCCGAGGCACGGGAGAACATCCTCAAGTACGACCTCGACATCTTCCAGGACCTCTACACCGGCACCACGCCGATGAAGATCGAGGGCGACCCGGCTGACGCGATCGCCAACTGCGGCCTGTGGATGGCCGGCTCGATCGAGCAGGTCCGCGACAAGTTCATCTCGGAATGGAAGCGCCTGCCCTCCGAGTACGTCGTGATGCCCTCCCACTTCGCCCAGCAGCCGGCCGAAGAGGTGCTGCGTCAGCTGGAGATGTTCATGACCCACGTCAAGCCCGCGCTCGACGACCTGACCCGCTACTGAGTTCTGATCCCTTATCCAGAAGGAGAAACACCCTATGACTGAGGTTTCCGCAGGCTACGACCCACAGCGCTGGGCCTCGATCCGCACCGGCGAGACGCGGTACCGGATCGGCGTCATCGACGGCCCCAACATGTCGAACATGCACCGCCGCGACCGCAGTGTCTACGGCGGCGCCGCGATCGGTGACCTGCAGGAGTTCGTGCGCAGCTTCGGTGAGTCGATCAACGTCGAGACCGTGCACCTGGTCTCGAACCACGAGGGCGAGATCGTGGAGTGGATCCATGAGAACGCTCCCGACTTCGACGGCTTCCTGATCAACCCGGCCGGCCTCTCCTTCACCGGCGAGCCGACCAAGTGGGCCTTGGCCGACAGCAACAAGCCGTACATCGAGGTGCACTTCCGCAATGTGATCGCCGGCAAGGCGATGGCCCCGCTGGGCGACGAGCGTCGCTTCGTCTTCACCACGGCAGCCAAGGGCGAGGTCTTCGGCTTCCAGCAGTACAGCTACACCTCGGCCCTGCTCGGCCTGGTCTGGGTCCTGGACGACCCCGACATGTCGAACCACCTGTCGATCGGCCAGATCTGCTGATCAGCTGACCACACCCCCAGGACGGGCCGGAGCTAGCCATGCTCCGGCCCGTCTTGGCATCTGCCAACCGCCACGAACCAGGAGACCCATGAACACCCAGACTCCCCCGCCCCAGCAGTTCCCGGACGAGCAACGCCTGGCCGGAAAGGTCGCCTTCATCACCGGCGCCGCCCGCGGCGTCGGACGAAGCCTGGCCACCACGCTGGCCGCCAACGGCGCCGACATCATCGCGATGGATCTGTGCGCCGACGCCGCACCGAACGGACTGACCCCCGCCCCGGAGGACACCGATCTGGCCACCACGGTGCGGCTCGTCGAGGAACACGGCGGCCGGGCCATCGCCATTCGCGGCGACGTCAGGGATCGGCAGGAGATGACGGCGGCACTCGACAACGCCGTCGCCGCCTTGGGCCGCCTCGACATCGTCTGCGTCAACGCTGGGCTCTTCAAGGTCGGCCCCAGCCTGGAGATCAGCGACGCCGACTGGCAAGCGATCATCGACGTCAACCTGACCGGCGCCTGGAACACCTGCCGGGCGGCCCTACCGCACCTGATCGCCGCCGGCGGTGGCTCGATCGTCATCACCAGATCGACCGCGGGCCTGCGCGCTGCCCCCGGCGCCGTGCACTACTCCGCGAGCAAGCACGCCGTCGTCGGCCTGACCAAGACGCTGGCCAAGGAGTTCGGGCCGCGAGGTGTTCGGTGCAACAGCGTGCACCCCACCGCGATCAACACCCCGATGATCCAGAACGAGGAGGCCTGGCGGGCCTTTGCGGGTTCCGCCACCGCCACCAAGGAAGAAGCTGCTCGGGCGCGCGCAACGCGCAACCCGTTGGGCGTCGACGCGGTGGAGCCCGAGGACGTCGCCAATGCGGTGCTCTGGCTGTCCAGCGACGAGGCCCGCTTCGTGACCGGTGCGACCATCCCCGTCGACGCCGGCATGTTGGTCATGTGAGCATCCCCGAAATGCCAGAACGCCCGCCCACAGCCGAAGCTGCGGGCGGGCGTCGTCGGTCAACGCATCACTTGGTGACGCGGGCCGACTTCGTGAGCAGGTCGTCACACGACTTGTCGGCCTTGTCGCCGTCGATGGTGCCATTCTCCACGAGCCAGTTGACGGCGTTCATCACCTGGTCACAGGAGGCCTCCGAGCCCCAGGACTTACGGGTGTTCTGCAGTACCGCCACGATCGTCTCCTCGCTGATCGTGGGCGAGTACTTCTTGAAGATCTTGGCCGCCGCGGCCTCGTTGGCGGGGTCGACGATCCACTCGACGGCGTCAGCCAGGGCGTCGGACATCCGCTGGAACTTCTCCGGGTTCTTCTGGATCTCCGGGTCCATCGCCCAGGCAGCGCCGCCGACCCAGGACTCGAAGACGCCCTGCGTCTGGATGTCGGTTAGCGGCTCGCCGGCACCCAGACCGGTGGTGAACGCCGCCGCGGTGTCCTCGGCGAGCTGGATGTCGATCTGGCCCTCCTTCAGAGCCTGTCCGCCGCCCTCGCCGCCACCGATCGGCACGAAGGTGACGTCCTTCTCCTTGAGGCCGACCTGGTTCAGCAGGCTGAGACCGACCGTGTGCGACTCGGTGCCGAGGCCGCCGATGATGCCGATCTTCTTGCCCTTCGCGCACTTGAGCGGTGCCGGGTAGGGCTGCCCGACGTAGTCGCAGTCCTTCATCAGCTCGGTGGAACCGAAGACGTGGTAGATCGAGGTCGGCAAGGTCACCGCGACCATCTTCAACGGCATTCCGGAGACGCGCGCGGTCTCCACGCTGGTCACACCGACGACCATCGCGTCCAGGCTGCCCGACGCCAGGGCCGAGATCATCGCGGGGCCGGTGGTGATCGTCTTCAGCGAGACGGACAGGTCGTGGTCGTCGAAGAAGCCCTGTTCCTGGGCGACCCAGACCGGCAGCGAGACGAAGACCGGGAAGACACCGAAGTCGACCTTGTCCTGGCCGGAGGCGGTCTTCTCGTCGCCGCTGCCGCCACCACAGGCGGCGAGGGTCGAAGCGAGGAGCAGGGCACCGGCAGCCCCTGCGATCGCGCGGCGCACCGGGCCGCGCCGAGACGTGGAGAGAATCTTCATGAACTCATCTACTTTCATGGACACCGCACAGCGATGGAACCCGTTCTGGACGTCAGAGGCCGGACTCGGCGAATGACCGACGGACCCTGGTGGGACGGACGCTAGTTCGCTGCCCACGGCCCGCTGTGTCCCATTCCCGGGAAATAGTGGCGGCGATCACGCACGTTCGCCAAACCGAGAGGGCGCGGAGACCAGGATGCGGCGCGAAAGCGGCCGATTCGCGCCACCGCCCGTTGACCGGGACCCCGCCAGCTGTCCCAAAACTGAGACACGGATCATAGGCACGCGGCTCCTACTGTGAGTCAGACCACGTCACGCGACGCCCGCCCCTCGGCGGTCAGTCCACCAGAGGTGGTCGAGCAGCCACCCAGACAGGAGCCCCCGTGAGCACTCAAGAATTGGAACGAGCCGTGAATCTCGACACCGAGCGGATCGACCCCGCTCAGTTGCGTCAGGTGATGTCCGCCTACCCGACCGGCATCACGGTGATCACCGCCGAGGGCCCGAGCGGCCCGGTCGGGATGACGGCCAACTCCTTCACCTCGGTCTCCCTCGACCCGCCGCTGGTGCTCTTCTGCGCAGCGCTGACCTCCAGCACCTGGCCCAGCATCCGCGACGCGGAGCACTTCACCGTCAACCTGATGTCGGCGCGCGGCATGGAGACCGCCCAGCGGTTCGCCACCTCCGGCATCGACCGGTACGCCGGCGTCGCGCACTTCGCCGGAGTGACGGGTTCCCCCATCCTCAGCGACGCCGACTCCCACCTGGAGTGCGTCCTGGAGTCGACCCACATCCTCGGTGACCACGCCGTCGCCATCGGCCGCGTCGTCGGCGTCGGCGAGCGCGGCACCGACACCCCGCTGATCTTCCACCGCAGCAAGATGCACACGACGGAGCAGTGATGACGACCTACGACGTCACCGAGGGGGTGCCTCGATGACTGCCCACGCCTGCTCGAGCGCCACCTCCGGCGACGCCGTCGAGCGCATCACCTCCGACCACCTCGGTGCTGTCGCCGAGGTGACCGCAGCGGTCCGCAACGAGGCCAGCACCGACGAGGTCCTGGAACTCATCGCCGCCAAGGTCGCCCACGCCACCGGCCACACGATGGCACTGGTGATGGCGATGGAGAGCGGCAGCATCCGTGTCGCCGCCTCCTACGGCGTCTCCGACCAGTACGTCGACGGCTTCGCGCAACGCCTGATGACCACCACCGGCGACTTCGTCGAGGCGCCGACCACCCAGGCCTACCGGTCGCGTCGCCCGATCGTCGCCTCGACCTCCTGGCTGGCCCTCGGCGACGAGTCCGAGCGCCGCGCCGACCAGGAAGGGATCAGGTCCCTGCTCTCGATGCCGTTGGCCGGGTTGGAGAGCGCGCGGTACGTGATCAACGTGTACTGCCCCTCCCCGCGGTGCTTCACCGAGCCGAAGATCCTGGAGGCCGAGAGCCTCGCCAACGTCGTCGCGCTCCTGCTCGACATGCAGCTGGCGCAGAGCAGTCGCAGGCTTGCGCAGGTGAACCAGGACAGCCTGATCACCGCGCTCCAGACCCGATGCACCGCGCTGCGGATCGCGCAGGGCAATCTGGACTCCGCGCAACGCCTGGTGGCGGCCGGCGCAGGGCTCCCGGAGCTGCTCACCGAGCTTTCGGACCTCTCCGGAGCGAACTTCGAAGTGACCAACTCCTTCGGGCAACTGCTGGCGCGGGCCGTCGGCGAGACCGAGGAGCAGACCCCCACCCCCTTGCGGCGAGAGGTCCTGCTGGAGGACCGGCTGGTGGCCACCCTGCATATCGACTGCGCCCCTGAGCGGGCCAGTCGTACCGAGGTTGCCGCCTTGCTGCAGACGGCGCCGTCACTGGTCGCACTCGTGCTGCAACGCGAGTGGGCCGGACTCGACGCCGAGAGCCGGCTCCAGGGCAACCTCGTCGAAGAGCTGCTGACCTGCCCGGTGGCCAACCAGGATCGTCTGCTCACCCACGCTCGCGACCGCTGGGGCATCGATCTGACGCGCCCCATGCGTCTGATCCTGGCCCGCGTCGAGCACGACGGTTCCCCCGGCACCGCGGTCCCATCACGTCGACCCCTGCTGCGTGCCGCGGAGCAATTGGCACGACGCACCGACAGCGCACTGTTGGCCGCCGAGCACGACGATCACCTGGTGGTGCTCTGTACCGATGGGCCGGAGGAGGCGGCGCGCCAGTTCGCTGACAACCTCCGCCGCGAGCTCGGGGCGCATGCCCGCGGAGCCACGGTGTCGGCCGCCGTCGCCGATGCCAGCAGCACCATCGCCGGCCACCGCGACGCCTACCAGCAGAGCCTCTCGCTGCTCCAGGTGCTGGCCGCCTCCGGTCAACCGGAGCGGACGATCGGGGCCAAGGACCTCGGGCTGGCTCGGCTCCTGCTCGGCGTCAAGGACCCCAGCGAGCTGATCGCCTTCGCCACGGAGACGTTGGGCCCGATCCAGGAGTACGACCAGCGCCGCAACGGCGGGCTGGTCGAGACGCTGCGGACCTATTTCCAGCACGCCTGCAACGCCCAGGAGACCGGACGTCGGCTGCACCTGCATGCCAACTCCGTCGGCTACCGGCTCAAGCGGATCAGCGAACTGCTCGGCATCGAGAACCTGGGCGATCCGCAGGTGCTCCTCCGCCTCGAACTGGCGTTGGCGATCGAGCGGCTGAGCACCCCGACCGCGCCCGTGCCCTCGCTCGCCAGTGCTTCGGCACTCGGCTGACACTTCTTCGATTTTGTCTCGTCTACCCCACCACCCTTCCTCTGGAGGAGATATGAACCCGCCACTGGAGCAGCCCACCGACGTCGCGCACCCCACCACGGTGCCGCCGGCGATCTCGGTTCGGAACCTGACTCACCACTTCGAGCGTCGCGGCGAGGAGCCCACCCTCGCCATCGACAACGTCTCGCTCGACATCGCCGAAGGTGAGTTCATCGCCCTGGTCGGCCCGAGCGGCTGCGGCAAGACCACGCTGCTCAACCTGGTCGCGGGACTGGTCCCCTCGCAGACGGGCGAGATCACCGTTCGCGGCCTCCCGGTGAACAAGCCGAGCCGCGACGTCGGCTATATCTCGGCGCGTGACTCGCTGCTGCCGTGGCGCTCTGCGGAGTCCAACGTCTGCTACGGGCTCGAGGTCCGCGGTGTGCCGAAGAAGGAGCGCCGTGAGCGGGCCCGTGCCGCTCTCGACCAGGTCGGCCTGGCCGGCTTCGAGAAGGCCTACCGCTCCCAGCTCTCCCAGGGCATGCGGCAGCGCGTCGCGATCGCGCGCACCCTGGCCACCGAACCCGAGCTCCTGCTCCTCGACGAGCCCTTCTCCGCACTCGACCAGCAGACCAAGCTGCTGTTGGAGAACGCCTTCATCGACATCTGGGAGAAGAACCACCGGACCGTCCTGATGGTCACCCACGACATCGAGGAGGCCGTCGCGATGGCCGACCGCGTGGTCATGCTCTCGCACCGCCCGGGCCATGTGATCGCCGATATCAAGGTCGACCTCCCGCGTCCCCGAGACGCCGCCGAGATCCGCTACGACCCGGTGTTCCGCGAAATCACCCACGGCGTCTGGGAGCTCTTGCGACAAGAGATCGCCCAGCTCCACATCTCCCAGATCTGATCGAAGGTTGCCAGCGCTATGACGACGACATCACTCCCCGAAAAGCAGACCACCACGATGACCGCCACCGCACCGGAGCTTCCGACGAGCCGCCGTAAGCCACGCAAACTCTCCCGATTGATCTCGGGCCGACGGATCGCCATCCTCGCGATCCAGGCGGCGCTGCTCGCCGCGCTGCTCGGCCTGTGGGAGCTGGCGGTCAACAAGGGCTGGGCCAACGTGGTCTTCTACTCCAAGCCCTCGCTGATCTGGGAGCAGCTGCACACCTATCTGACCGGCTCCGAGATCATGCTCGACAGCCGCACCACGATCACCGAGACGTTGCTCGGCTTCGGGCTCGGCGTGGTGATCGGTGTTCCGCTCGGCCTGCTGCTCGGTCGGTACAGCTTCTTCCGTTCGGTGGTCGCGCCGTTCTTCACCGCGTTCAACGCGATGCCTCGCGTCGCCCTGGCCCCGATGTTCATCCTGTGGTTCGGGATCGGGATGAGCTCGAAGGTCTACCTGATCGCCAGCATCGTCTTCTTCCTGGTCATGGTCGCCACCGAGTCCGGTATCCGCACCATCGACCCCGACTTCGTGATGATGGGCCGCGCGATCGGCTCCTCGGAGCGCGACATGTTCCTCAAGATCATCCTTCCGGGCTCGATCCCGGCGATCTTCTCGGGCCTTCGCCTGGGTGCGGTCTTCGCACTGCTCGGTGCGGTCTTCGCTGAGATGTTGGCAGCGGAGTCCGGTTGGGGCCGCAAGATCGCGATGGATTCGCAGAGCTTCCAGCCCGGCGCGGTCTTCGCCGTCCTGGTCGTGGTGATGGTCTTCGGACTGCTCCTCGACGGCTTCATGTCCGCGATCGAACGTCGTCTGATGCGCTGGCAGCAATGAGCCACGACGAGACCCCGACCAGCGAGTCGAACCGGATGACCATGCCCACCGCATCCGAGGAGCTGAACGACGACCAGGCCCGCCGGCTCCGTTCAGCACGCGAAGCGTTCCTCCACGGCGACGAGGCCCCTGGTTGGGTCCGCCCCGAGATCCGGCGTTCGTGGTACCGATCGATGATGGCCGGGGTCTCGCCGAACGGCCCGCTCAACCTGCAGGCCGGGACCGGGGTCAACCCGGACAGCGCCTTGCTGCGTGCCGCCTCACCCGTCGTCGATGCGCTGGTCCGCGATCTCGCCGACGCCCACGTCTGGATCCAGGTCGTGGACCGGAACGGACAGATCGTGGGCCAGTGGGCCACCGACATTCCGTCACAGAGCCGGATGGAGCAGCTCTGCGCCATCGGCTCGGTGATCGATGAGGGCCATGTCGGGACCACGGTCCTGGCCACCGTGTTGGAGGAGCGGCGCCCGATGTCGGTCTGGGGCCCCGAGCACTTCCACGAGCACCTCTCGAACGTGGCCGGCGCCGGTGCGCCGATCGTCCACCCCGGCTCGGGGGTGTTGCAGGGCGCCGTAGCGGTGGGCTGCGACCTCTCCATCCCGATCGGCCTGTTGAGCACGCTGGTCAACCAGGCCGCCAAGGAGATCGGCGCTGCGCTGGTCTCCGGCTACGCACGTGCCGACCGTGAGTTGTTGGACGTCTTCCTCCGGCTCGAGCGGCGCGGCCCGCGGCGTCCGGTCTTCGCGGTCAACGCGCGGCTCTGCGTCACCAACGCCGAGGCCGCGGCAACCGCGAGCGCCCTGCCCAGCCACGGCGAGCTCTGGTCAGCGGTGCTGCGGGCGGCAGAGACCCAGCGCGACACCCGCCTGCTGACGCCGACCATCGCCGGAGTGCGCCTCTCGCTCCGTCTCGTCCACTCCGGCGACGAGCTGATCGGCGGCCTGGTTCAGGCCAGCAGGATCAGCAACCTCGACGAGCTCGGCGCCGCCTCCAGCGACGGCAGCGGCTCAACGCAGCCAGTACCGCACGCAGGCCCCTTCACCCAGCTGCGCAATGAGATCACCACGCAGCTGCGCACCTCGCCGTCCCTGCTGATCCACGGCCCGATCGGGAGTGGCAAGTCAACGCTGGCCGCCGCCTCCGCGAACTCGCTGGGGATCGACCTGCTGACCGGGCGCGCGCTCGACCTGCTGGACGCTCGTGGGGGCGTCGACCTCGGCTCGGCGGACTGTTTCTTGATCACCCACCTCGAAGAGGTCGCCCCCGAGCGCGAGGTCGAGTTGGCACGGCTCTTCGCCTGCCTGCAACAGACTGCTCGGACCCTCACCGCGACCTTCCGCACCGAGGCCGGCGCCGACGAGGTGCCCGCCTGGCTCACCCGCTATTTCGAGACCACGCAGCGGGTTCCCGGACTCGCCGAGCTCTCGGCCGAGATGGACGCGGTGATCGCCGAGATCCTGGCGGTGCCCACCACCGACCTCGACCTGGCGATCGCGCCGGAGGCGATCCGTTCGCTCAAGGAGCGGCCCTTCCCCGGAAACATGGGGCAGCTGGAACGCCTTCTGCACAAGGCACGAGCCGTTGCCGGCGCCGTGCCGATCATGCCGCACCACCTCCCCCGGCCCGCCCATGCGCGGGCCACCTCTCGGCAACTGACGCCCCTGGAACGCATCGAGCGTGACGCGATCGCCGCGGTGCTGGCCACCCACGCCGGCAACAAGGCAGCCGCCGCCGCACAACTGGAGATGTCGCGTTCCACGTTCTACCGCAGGCTCGCCCAACTGGGCATCGTCTGACCCTCCCATCGGTTCTCGTCTGAAGGACTCACATTGCGACTGCACGGAAAAACGATCCTGATCACCGGTGCCGGTGGCGGGATCGGCGCCGCTACTGCCCGCCTCGCCGCGCGCGAGGGCGCAAGCCATGTCTTCCTGGCTGACATCGACGAACAACTCGTCGCCCAGGCCACCGACGAGGTCAGCGCACTAGGCGCTCGGGCCACGGCGCTCCATCTCGACGTCGTCGAGGAGGCGGACTGGATCGCCGCCGTCGCCGAGGTGGAGTCGACCGGAGACGGCCTCGACATCCTGGTCAATAACGCCGGGCTCAGTGGTGGCACGGCGATCGACCCGTACGACTCGGCTCATTGGCACACGCTGATGGACACCAACGCGGCCGGCACCTTCCTCGGGATGCACCACGGGATGGCCGCGATGCGGCGGACCGGTCGCGGTGGATCGGTCGTGAACGTCTCCTCGGTCTCCGGCCTGATCGGCCAGGACTACGTGCACCTGGGCTACAGCGCCTCCAAGGGCGCCGTGCGGATGCTCTCCAAGGCGGGCGCGGTCCGGCACGGTCCCGAGGGGATCCGGGTCAACTCGGTCTATCCGGGCGTGATGCCGCCGATGCGCAGCGCCGTCACCACGCGCGGCGGCGAGGCGCGCGAGGCCGCCGTCCGCGGGATTCCGTTGCAGCGTCAGGGCGAGGTCGACGAGGTCGCGACCGCCATCGTCTTCTTGGCCTCCGACGAAGCCTCCTACATCACCGGCGCGGAGTTGGTGGTCGACGGAGGTTGGACCTCGATGTGATCGAGGTCGACGCCGGATCCCCTGTGTGGGCAACAGAATCCCCGTCGCATCCCTGGGTTCGCACCCAAAGAATCAGCGCTCTCGAATTCCTAGATTCCTCACTACCAGGCGCCGAACGTCGGCCGCCGACTGTGAAAGGGACATGACAATGGTCAAGGTCATCCTCCAGCTCTACCCGGTGATCCCGGCGACCCGCGAGGAGCGCATCACCAAGGCGCCGATCGGCCGCGACGCCGACCTGTACCAGCAGGCGATCCGCGACATGCCGGGCTTGATCAAGGCCGCCGACGAACTCGGCCTGTGGGGTGTCTCCGGGATCGAGCACCACTTCCACTCCGAGGGCTACGAGATCGGCCCCAACCCGGGTCTGATGAACGTCTACTGGTCCAGCTTCACCAAGAACATGCGGGTCGGCCAGCTCGGCTACACGATCACCACCCACAACCCGTTCCGGGTCGCCGAGGACGTCGCGATCATCGACCACATCACCCAGGGTCGCACCTTCGCCGGCTTCTCCCGCGGCTTCCAGCAGCGCTGGACCGACGTGATCGGCCAGAACTACGGCTCCAAGGCGACCAAGTCGCCGACCGGCCACACCGCCGAGCAGCTGGCCGCGATGACCGACGAGGAGCGCAAGGCCCAGTTCGCCGACGACGCCATCAACCGCAGTCTGTTCGAGGAGAACGTCAACCTGGTGGTGGACTGCTGGACCCAGGACAGCGTGGAGCGCAAGGAGGGCCGCTGGCAGGTGCCGGTGCCCTACGAGGAGGGCATCGAGTGGGGCATGCTCGCCACCCGTGAGCTGGGCGCGCCCGGCGAGATGGACGAGAACAACCGGATCCGCCGGGTCAGCGTGACGCCGCGCCCCTACAGCGACCCGCACCCGCCGGTCTTCGTGGCCAGCAACGCCAGCCTGGAGACCGTGGAGTTCTGCGGCCCCCGCGGCTTCATCCCCTCGTACTTCTCCAAGATCGACACCGCCGCCAAGTTCGGCCAGGCCTACGTGGACGCCGCTGCGACCGCCGGCTTGGACTTCAAGTTGGGCCAGAACCAGGCGCTCTGCCGTTGGCTGCAGATGGCCGAGACCGAGGCCGAGGCCCGCGAGAACGTGGTCAAGTACGACCTGGACATCTACAAGGACCTCTACGTCGGGACCACCCCGATGAAGATGACCGAGGACCCGGTCGACTCCGTGCTGAACAGCGGCATGTGGATCGGTGGCTCCATCGACCAGGTCCGCGACCAGTTCGTCGAGCAGTGGAAGCGTCTGCCCGCCGAGTACGTGGTGATGCCGTCGCACTTCGCCCAGCAGCCGGCCGAAGACGTGATCCGTCAGCTCGAACTCTTCATGACCCACGTCAAGCCCGTGCTTGACGAGATGACGCAGTACTGACCCACCCCCACTCGAGGAGATCCAGATGAAGTGGTGCACCTTCCACCAGCAGGGCCGGACCGAGCAGCGCGTCGGCGTCCTGATCGACGACGACTCGATCAGCGCCCTGCCGCTGGGCACCACGTTGCTAGGTCTCCTGGAGTCCGATGAACTCACCTCGGCCGGCGCCCAGGCGATCGAGCAGCCGGCCGAGGTGGTTCCACTGACGGAGGTGACCCTGTTGCCTCCGATCCCCCGCCCGCCCTCCTTCCGCGACTTCATGTCCTTCGAGGAACACCTGCTGAACTCCGCGAAGGCAATGGGGGTTCCGGTGCCCCAGCGGTGGTACGACTCACCGGTCTTCTACTTCTCCAACCCCGCCTCGTTCCAAGGCCCGACCCAGCCGGTCACCCGGCCACCCGGCGTCGCTGCGCTCGACTTCGAGTTGGAGGTCGCGGTGGTGGTCGGTCGCGGCGGTCGGGACCTGACTCCCGAGCAGGCCGTCGACCACATCGCGGGGTACCTGGTGCTCTGCGACTGGAGCGCGCGGGACCTGCAGCGCGGCGAGATCCCGTTGACGATGGGGCCTTTCAAGAGCAAGGACTTCGCCAGTTCGGTCAGCGGCTTCCTGGTCACCCCGGACGAGGTCGACCCGGAACGTACCGCCCGTCCCGACCTGGCCATGACGGCTTCGGTGAACGGCGAGAAGGTCAGCCAGGGCCAGCTCGGCACGGTGCACTGGTCGTTCGCCGAGATGCTGGCCGAGGCGTCCCGGAACACGGTGATCCACCCCGGCGATGTGATCGGCAGCGGCACGGTCAGCACCGGCTGCCTGTTGGAGCTGTCCATCCTGCACGGCGCGGATCGCTATGACTACCTTGTGCCTGGGGACACCGTGCACCTCGCGGTCGACGGCATCGGTGAGATCGCCGTCCCGATCCGCTGAACCCCCAGGAGCGCTGGCCCCGCTACGCATCCGCTGAACATCCCGTTCGGCACCAACAATGAGGAGAATCCCGTGAGCGACTGCTCTGCCGGCTACGACCCGACCCGCTGGTCCTCCATCCGGACCGGAGAGAAGCGGTACCGAATCGGCGTCATCGACGGCCCGAACATGTCCAACATGCACCGTCGTGACCGCAGCATCTATGGCGGCGCCTCGATCCAGGACCTGCAGGGATTCGTCCACTCCTTCGGCGAGTCGATCGGCGTGGAGACGGTGCACCTGGTCTCCAACCACGAGGGCGACATCATCGAGTGGATCCACGAGAACGCCCCTGATCTCGATGGCTTCCTGATCAACCCGGCCGGACTCACCTTCACCGGCGAACCCACCAAGTGGGCACTCTCCGACAGCAACAAGCCCTACATCGAGGTGCACTTCCGCAACGTCGTTGCGGGCAAGGCGATGGCGCCCCTCGGCGAGGAGCGTCGCTTCGTCTTCACCACCGCCGCCAAGGGCGAGGTGATGGGTTTCGCCCAGTACAGCTACACCAGCGCACTGCTGGCGCTGATCTGGGTCCTCGACGACCCGGACCTGTCCGGCGAACTGAGCCTCGGCCAGATCTGCTGATCCCGCTCCGGGGCGGGCAGGCGCCTGCCCCGGAGGTCCACCCTGCCCAGGAGAGTCCGAGAACCATGTCCCCTTTGCCTGCTTCCGACGGCGCGATGAATCGCTATCGCGAGTGGCTCGCCTCCTCGGGGCGTGTCACGTGTGATGACTACGCGTCGTTGCACCGTTGGTCGGTCACTGAGACCGACGCGTTCTGGCGCTCGATCGTCAACTACTTCGACGTTGCGTTGACCCCGACGCCGGTCGCTGGTCCGGTGCTGGTCGACGACACGATGCCCGGCGCGGACTGGTTCCCCGGCACCAACCTCAACTACGTCGACCAGGTCGCGCGCCACCGCGACAACCCTGGTCCCGCGGTGATCGCCGTCGACGAGACCGGCAACCGCACCGAGCTCTCCTGGCACGGGCTGCTCGACCAGGTCGCGGCCTTCGCCGCCTGGCTCCGTGACAACGGCATCGGTACCGGCGACGTCGTCGCCGGCTACCTGCCCAACATCGCCGAAACCCTGGTCTGCTTCCTCGGCACCGCCGCCGTCGGCGCCACCTGGACCACCTGCGCACCCGACCTGGCCCCCGCAGCAGCCGCGAACCGGTTCGCGGTCACCTCCCCCAAGGTCCTGATCAGCACCGACACCCACCGCCACGGCGGCAAGGTGATCGACCTCCTTCACCAGGCCACCGAACTCACCGAACTCCTCCCTTCGGTGGCCCACCACCTCACCCTGGCCCGCGGCAGCAACCAGCTGCCCGAGGGACGCGTCGACCTCGCATCGATCCTCGCCGAACCCCACCCACTGGTCATCGCCCCGACCCCGTTCGCCACCCCACTGTGGGCGGTCTACTCCTCGGGCACCACGGGTGCCCCGAAGGCGATGCTCCACTCGCACGGCGGGATCGTGTTGGAACACCTCAAGTGGCTCGGCCTGCACCTACAGATCACCAACGGGGACCGGTTCCACTGGTACACCACCACCAGTTGGATGATGTGGAACGCCCAGGTCGGTGCCCTGCTGCTCGGCGCCACCGCCGTCCTCCTCGAAGGCAGCCCCACCTACCCGAACCCCGACGCGCTCTGGCGCCTCGCCGCCACCGAAACCATCACCCACCTCGGCACCAGCGCCGGGTACCTCGCCCTGTGCGACCGCGACCAGCTCGACCTCACCGGCCTCGACCTGACGGCGCTGGTCGAGGTCGGCAGCACCGGCGCGCCCCTCTCACCACCCGCCGCACAGTGGGCCACCACCCAGTTGCCTCACGTCCGGCTCAGTTCGGCGTCCGGGGGCACCGACGTCTGCAGTGCCTTCGCCGGCGGCGTCCCACTGCTCCCCGCCCCCGAACCCGGCGACCTCCAAGGCCCCCTGCTCGGTGTCGCCCTCGAAGCCTGGGACGACAACGGCCACCCCACCACCGACGTCGGTGAACTCGTCATCACCCGACCGATGCCCTCGATGCCGATCCGGTTCCTCAACGACCCCGACGGCGCCAAGTACCACCACGCCTACTTCGATCGCTTCGACGGCGTCTGGTGCCACGGCGACTGGATCACCCGGCACCCCGCCGGCAGCGTCACCGTGCACGGACGCTCCGATGCCACCATCAACCGCAACGGCATCCGACTCGGCAGCGCCGACACCTACAGCGTCCTCGACCAGATCACCTGGATCACCGACTCCCTCCTCGTCGGCATCGAACAGGACAACGGCGGCTATTGGCTGCCCCTCTTCATCGCCCCCACCGAACACCACACCATCACCACCACCGACCTCGACGACATCCGGCACCGGATCCGGCACCACCTCTCACCACGCCACCTGCCCGACCAGATCATCGTCGTCGACCGGCTGCCACGCACCCCCAACGGCAAACGCCTCGAGGTCCCCGTCAAACGCCTCCTGATGGGCCACGACCCCACCCCCTTGATCGCCGGCCTACTCCCCGAGGACGCCGCAGCGATGACCGCCCTCACCCAACACCGCCCCTGACCCGGCACCGTCCCTGACCCGGCACCGAGCAGCGCCCCCGGCGCGCCGCCCCGCCCCGAAAGGCAGAACCATGTTGAACCTCGCCAGCCTGCTCGAATCCAGCGCCCGCGCCTACCCGGCCCGCGACGCCCTGGTCCACAACGACCGGCGCTACAGCTACCGCGACCTCGACCGCTACGCCAGCCGCATCGCGCACGTACTCGCCGACGCCGGCGTGCAGCCCGGTGACCGCGTCGCACTCAGCTGCGCCAACCTTCCCGAGTTCGTCGCCGCCTACTACGGCATCCTCAAGAACGGCTCCGTGGTCGTTCCCCTCAACATCATGCTCAAGGCCCGCGAAGTCGCCTACCACCTCGAAGACTCCGGCGCAGTGGCCTACCTCTGCTACGACGGCCCCACCATGCCGACCATCGCCGCCGAGGGCTACGCCGCCTTCGACCAGGTCGAAAGCTGCCACACCGTCTTCGCACTCACCGAAACCGGTGACGCACCCACCCGCGACGACGTCACCTCCATCCAGGACGCCTGCGCCCGGTTCCCCGGCGTCTTCCCCGCTGCCCCCACCGAAGCCACCGACACCGCCGTCATCCTCTACACCAGCGGCACCACCGGCTCCCCCAAGGGCGCCGAACTCACCCACACCAACATGACCATGAACGCGATCACCGGCACCCGGATGTTCGACATGACCCCCGAACGCGCCGACCGCCACCTGATCGCGCTCCCGCTCTTCCACTCCTTCGGCCAGAGCGTCCAGATGAACGCCGGCATCGCCTCGGCCGCCGCCCTCGTCTTCATGCCGCGCTTCGACCCCAAGGCCGCCATGGCCACCATGGCCGACGAGCAGATCACCGTCTTCGCCGGCGTCCCCACCATGTACTGGGCACTCACCGGACTCGTCGCCGACGGCGAACAGGCCCCCGTCGACCTGCGCCTCGCCATCTCCGGGGGCGCCTCCCTGCCCGTGGCCATCATCGACGACGTCCGCAACAAGTTCGGCGTCGAGATCCGCGAAGGCTACGGACTCTCCGAAACCTCACCACTCGCCGCCTTCAACGACCCCTCCGCACCCTCGCGCCCCGGCTCCATCGGCCGCCCCGTGTGGGGTGTCGACCTCAAACTCGTCGACCGCAACGGTGCCGACATCGAGGGCGTCGACGAGGTCGGCGAACTCGCCATCCGCGGCCACAACGTGATGAAGGGCTACCTCGGCCGCCCCGAAGCCACCGCCGAAGTACTCGGCAACGACGGCTGGTTCCGCTCCGGCGACCTCGCCCGACGCGACGCAGACGGCTACTACTACATCGTCGACCGGGCCAAAGACCTCATCATCCGCGGCGGCTACAACGTCTACCCCCGCGAAATCGAAGAAGTACTGATGACCCACCCCGCCATCTCCCTGGTCGCGGTCACCGGCGTCCCCCACGAATCACACGGCGAAGAGATCAAAGCCTGGGTCGTACTCAACCCCGACAAGAACCTCACCGCCGACGAACTCATCAACTGGACACGCGACCAAATGGCCGCCTACAAATACCCCCGCATCATCGAATTCCTCACCGAACTCCCCATGACCGCAACCGGCAAAATCCTCAAGCGGGCACTCGACTGAGCCAACGGTCACCTCGAGCGCACACGCGTGGTGCGCTCCCACGGCCGGTCCGGAACCCTCCGGGCCGGCCGTTCGGCGTTCTAGGCGTACCCGGCCATCAGGGTGGTAGCAATCGGCTGGTTCGGGGGTTTACCTCCGAGCGCGCTGTGGATGCGAGGGCGCACCGATACCTCCGGTGACCGTGTGGTTCCGGAGCGCTCGGGTGCGGTGGGGCGAACGCGCTCAGTCGAGTTGGATCGTGCCTAGGCTGGTGACCAGCCAGGCTTGGCCGCGCTGGTCGGTCCGGAGATAGTTGCCATCGCGGGTGCGTTGGTAGCGCCACCGGCCATGGGTCTTGGCGAGATGGTGGCGTCGACAGAGTGGCGCCAAGTTCTCTGGCGTGGTTTGGCCCGGTGGATCGTGGCCCGGTGGGCAGCGTCGCTCGGAGGTGCCGTTGTCGTAGGGCTCGATGTGGTCGAGGTCCGCGTCTGTGGATGACCGGGTGCAGTGCGGGAAGACGCAATGCGGGTCACGCTGACGGACCTGCTCGGCCATCCAAGTAGGAGGATCGTGCCGGTTGACGGAGCCGGTGCGGTTCATATCGATCACGGGCGTGATCGAGGCGATGGAGCCGTGTCGCTTTAGCCAATCTTCAAGCTGGGTAACGAGAATCGGGCCGAGCTTGTCGGCGTCCGCGATCGCCAGGTCGTCGGTGCCGAAGAGGTCGGCGAATGTGGTGTGCACGAAGACCCGCAGGCCGCGCCCACTACGGCGGGTGCGCCCTGCCGCAGCCTTCCGGCCTGGCTTATCGCTGGCGGCGCCTGCCTCGGCCACGCCGCTGACATCGCCAGCCGCCTCAAAATCGAGCGCGTCCTGGGCTTCCGCGATCGAACCAAGGGCTTTGGCTTTTCGCTGACCCAACGTGTCCACGTCGCCTGCACGGCGGAGCTTCTCGGCCTCTTCACAGACCAAATCGTGGAACCGGGCCAGGTCCAGCGAATCGCCGACCACGTCCAACGTGGAGGTGCTCGACGCAGTGCCTACGGGGCCGTACTTGTGGGTGAGGGTCACGGCCCAGTCGGCTTTCGACAACGGCCCGGTCTTGTCGCGAACCAGGTCGGGGTGGAACTTCGCCACCGCCATCGCGAGCATTCGCTCGATGGTCGGCCAGCCATACCGTTCACCAGCAGCCAACTGTTGGTCGAACCAGACAGCGGCCTCCGCTGAGAGCTTCCGGGTCAGCTCCGCGACCCGGCGGGCCTTCCAGCCCGGGACTTCCAACAGCTCGACCTTCGCCCAAGCTGCGGCAGCCGGTGGTGCAGGTCCAGCGTGTCGGCGAGCAGGCTCATCGCGCCCTGACGAGTCAGGTTCGCGGCGACGGCGAACTCCTCGGCCGCGAACGCAGCAACAGGCGGAGTGCCTGAACCACCGAGAATGTCGTCGATCTCCAGGGAGGCAAGCGCCGGATCGTCAGACCACGAAGCCGCGGCGCCGCCGTCCACCACCAGGTTCAGCACGCACCATTGATGGGCAAGCCGCAGTTGGCGCCGCACTGCTTTCAACGCGCGCACGCTGTCTTGGGAGACGATGCCCAGCAAGCAGCCCGCATCGAGGTCAGTGACCTCATACGGAGTGTGCGTGGCGTCGATCTCGATCATGAGAAGAGTCCAACATGGACCCCCGACAGAACGACGGTCCGCAGAAAGACGTGAAGCGATCGGACGGTTCGGCACGTACAGCTGACGGTTCGGCACGTGTGCCTGACGGTTCGGCACCTGTGCCTGACCGGGTGCCGCTACGCCCCGTCGCGCCCGTAGAGACTGGCCATCTTGCCCTCCGGGTCGATCCCGGCGAGAAGCACGCGGGAGATCTCCCGCAGCTGCGCCAACTGATCGCGGCTGAGTCCGTCGAGGACGTGGGCGCGCACCGCGGCGACGTGCCCCGGTGCAGCCTGGACGACCTGATCCATGCCGACGTCGGTGAGCCGGGCATTGGTGGCGCGGGCATCCTCCGGGCAGGGGAACCGCTCCACAAGGCCGCGCTCCTCCAACCTGCGCACGACGTGGGAGAGCCGCGGCAGGGTCGCGTTCGTGGTCTGCGCGAGCGCCGTCATCCGGAGCGTGCGTTCAGGCGCTTCGGAAAGCATCGCCAGCACGAGATACTCGTAGTGGGTAAGGCCGGAGTCCTTACGCAGTTGCGTATCGAGGACCCCGGGAAGCAACTCCACGACAGCGATCAGACCGAGCCAGGCTGCTCGTTCCTCGCTGTCCAACCATCTCGTGCTCACGGAGACAGCATACCCGCATTAGTTGACGGAACAACCAAAGTGGCCTCAGAGTTAGTTGAAGATAGAACGACTCAGGAGGAAGTGTCATGACCAGCCAGCCTCTCGCCGCGCGGCCGATCGCGCGCCACCGTGCCGAGCCCACGTTCGCCAGAGGGGACGCCCGATGAACACTTTCGCTGAACCGGCGGTCGCCTTCCACGGCGCCAACGCCCCCGACGCTCCCCTGGTCGTTCTGCTGCACGGGCGCGGCTCTCACGAGCAGGAGATCATCTCGCTCGCCCCGCACCTTCCCGCAGGCGCGACCTACGCCGCCGTCCGAGCACCGATCGCCGAAGGTGCGGGCTTCGCCTGGTTCGCCAATCGCGGGATCGGTCGTCCGGTGGCCGACTCACTGAGCGCGACGATGGCCTGGTTCCGCGACTGGCTGGACGACGTCGCCCCCGCCGGACGCCCCGTCGTCCTGATCGGCTTCAGCGGCGGCGCGGCCTTCGCGGGCGGACTCGTTCTGGCCGACCCGGCCCGATTCGCGGGCGCTGCCATCCTCTATGGCACCCTGCCTTTCGATGCCGGCGTCCCGACCACCCCGGACCGGCTGAACGGCGCGCAGATCTTCGTCGCCCAGGGCGACGCCGACCACGTCATCCCCCGCGAACTCCTGGACCGCACCTGGTCGTACCTGACCACCGAATCCGGCGCGACCACCCAGACCCAGCGCGACCCGGGCGGCCACGGCATCACGATGGCAACCCTGGAACGCCTTGGCGCCTGGCTGAGCGCACGGTTGACCGACGAGCCGGGCAGCACTGCTGAAGCGGAGACCTCAGGAGATGCCCGATGACACCGCACGACGCCGAGGCCGCGCTCCGCGAAGCCCGCGGGCGCCGGCAGACGCTGGCACGGTTCTCCGACACCTACCCGGAGCTCGACGAGGCGTGGGGCTATGCCGTCCAAGAACTGGATCGCGCCGCCCGGCTCCGGGACGGTGAGCTGATCACCGGGGCGAAGCTAGGGCTGACCAGCCGCGCCAAGCAGGAACGGATGAGCGTGGACCGTCCGATCGCCGGCTTCCTGACCGACGCCATGACGGTCGCTGCAGACGAGGTGGCGACACGGCTCTCCTCCTGGGCCCAGCCGCGGATCGAGCCCGAGATCGCCTTCATCACCGGGCGCGATCTCAACCACGCGGTCGGACTCGCCGAGGTCGGCGACTACGTCCGGTCCGTGCTGCTCGCCGCAGAGATCCTGGACTCCCGCTATACCGGGTACAGGTTCCGGCTGCCCGACGTCATCGCCGACAACACCAGCTCCGCCGGCGTGGTCCTCGCCCCCGAGCGGTACCGCCTCGACGCGCTGCCCGAGCTGGCCAGCCTGGCGTGCAAGGTCCGCGTCGACGGTGCCGTCGTCCACCAGGCCACCGGTGCCGCGATCCTGGGCAACCCGCTCCAGTCGCTGGTCCTGCTCTCCGAGCACCTCGAGCGCCACCACGAGACGCTGCCAGCAGGATCCCTCGTCCTCGCTGGCGCCCTGACCGACGCCACCCCGATCGCCCCTGGCCACCGCTACGAGCTCGTCATCGAGCATCTGGGCGAACTCACCATTCACGTCTGAGCGGCACTACTCGGTCCCTGCTGCGGCCCCAGGGCATCGCCCGGACTTGCGGTGTTTCCGAGCCCGGACATCGATCGCAACGACAATGGAGGCATGTCGACTCCCTCGCTCCCACTTACCGGATTGCTCCCCGATGCCGCGGCATGGACGCCGGTCGCTGACGGTGAGTCCGACGCATTGGTGCTACGTCATGTCTCCGGGGAGCGGTTCGCCAAGGTGATCCCTGCCGCCGCGGCAAGCATGTTGGAAGACGAGCGCGATCGGATCGGGTGGCTCGCGAGCACCGGAGTCCCCGGTCCCCGAGTTCTCGACTGGCGCACCACACAACACGGGGCCTGCCTCATCACCAGCGCAGTCTCGGGAATCCCGGCCGACCGGCTCGCCGCGGCCCAGCTCGCGCGGGCGTGGCTGTCGATCACCGACACCCTGCACCAGCTGCACAGCACCCCAACCAGCACGTGCCCGTACGACAGGACGCTGGACCCGATGATGGGGCTGGCCCGCGCGACCGTCGTCGAGAACCGTGTCCACGCTGAGTTCCTGCCCCAGCAGCTCGTCGACACCCCTCCCGCTGCGATCCTCGAGAGCCTGGAACGCGAGCTCCCGTCACGCAGGGAGCAAGAGAAAGCGGACCTGGCGGTGTGCCACGGAGACTTCTGCCTTCCCAACATCGTCATCGACCCCGAGACCTCACGGGTCGCCGGCGTCATCGACCTCGGACGACTCGGACAGGCAGACCCCTACGCTGACATCGCACTCCTCCTGGCGAACGCCCGCGAGACCTGGCCCGACGAAGAGACCGCCCGACAAGCGGATCACGACTTCGCCTCTCGGTACGGCGTCCCCCTGGACGCCGAGCGCCTGGACTTCTACCTCCGGCTCGACCCGCTGACCTGGTAGACCGCTCGGCGCCTGCCGTTTCGACAACTAGGGCCCTCACCGAAGGACACGGCGCCTGCGCGTGAATCTCGGCTCCGGCAAACACCAGAAGAATGAGCTCGCGCACCCTCCGACGTTCTCTCGGGCGCCCTCGTCGGGACGCAGAGCCGACCCACCCCTGACCCGACGCCGTAGACGCTGTCCTAAGCTTCGCCGTTTAGTCCCTCGGCGTCTCGCCCCGAACCGAACAGCGTGAGCAAATACATGCAACCTGAGTCCCCCACCGCTCCCATCCGCATCGCGATCATCGGGCACGGCAACCTCGGCCGCGGCGTGGAGCGGGCCCTCACTCTCGCCCCCGACATGGAACTGGCGGGGATCTTCACCCGTCGCGACCCCCGCAGCGTCACCCCAGCCGTAGCCGGCAACCGGGTCCTGCACCTGGACGCGCTGCCAGAGTTCGAGGACGAAGTCGACGTGGCCATTCTCTGCGGCGGCTCGAAGTCGGACCTGCGTGTGCAGGGTCCGGCCCTGGCGGCCCGGTTCAACACCGTGGACTCCTTCGACACCCATGCCGACATCCCCTCCTACTTCGCCGAGCTCGACGCACCGGCCCGCGCGCATGGAAGGACCTCGCTGATCTCCACCGGCTGGGATCCCGGCCTGTTCTCGATCAACCGCCTACTGGGCGAGGCGATCCTGCCCGACGGCGAGACCTACACGTTCTGGGGCCGCGGGCTCAGCCAGGGCCACTCCGACGCGCTGCGCCGGGTGCCGGGTGTGTCCGCCGCCGTCCAGTACACGCACCCCTCGGCCTCCGCGATCGCCCGAGTCCGCTCCGGTGAGCGCCCCGAACTGAGCACCCAGGAGAAGCACACGCGGGAGTGCTTCGTGGTGCTCGCCGAGGGAGCGGACGCCGACGTGGTGCGCAAGGACATCGTGACCATGCCGCACTACTTCGAACCGTTCGCGACCACGGTGCATTTCATCACCGCCGAGGAACTCAGCCGCGACCACGCCGCGATGCCCCACGGTGGCTTCGTCCTGCGCAGCGGCACCACCGGTGGGACCAATACCCAGGTGATGGAGTTCGGCCTCACTCTGGAGTCCAACCCGGAGTTCACCGCCAGCGTTCTGGTCGCGTATGCCCGTGCCACCTACCGCCTCAACCAGCAGGGAGTCCACGGCGCGGTGACCCCGCTCGATGTGGCGCCCGCCCTGCTCTCCCCCAGGTCGGCTGCCCAGTTGCGGGCCGAACTGCTCTGAGAACGCCGACGCCGTGCCATCGTGAAGTCGCGATGACACGGCGTCGAGGGCATCTCGGTCACCTCACGCAGCGGGAGGCGCAGGGTTTAGACCTCCACGCCGTTGCTGCTCAGGAAGTGCTCAAGCGAGTCGTCGAGGACGTCGAGCCAGTCGGCGTGCAGCGGGGGCGCCACTGTCCCGGTCACCGTTGAGGTGTAGCCGAAGTTCCGGTAGCCCATGATGTCGCGCTTCTTGTCGCGCTTCCACTGCTTGAAGAGCTCGCCCTGCTGTTCAACCGCGAACTCCGGATAGTCGGTGTGCTGCATCAGATCGCGGATGTAGGCGGCCTGGAAGTCGATCTCCTCATCGGCCGAGACGAGGGCCTCCTCGCGGGCCAGCCAGTCCTTGACGTCCAGCGCCCGGTCCTCGAAGTCGGGCACCGCCACAGCGCCCAGGATCACGTCGCGGACGAACCAGGCCTGCGCGTCGAACATGTTGAACGTGAAGTACTGGTCCTGCATGCCCAGATAGAAGAATCCCGGGTTGTTCTGCCACATCACGCCCTTCCACAGTCCGTCGGGATACAGACGGTTGTGGGTCTGCAAGCGCAGGTCGTCGGGCAGATAGTCGAAGTGGTGTAGGTATCCCGTACACAGAATGACCGCGTCAACCTCCGCGCTGCTGCCATCCGCGAAGTACGCGGTGTCCCCCTCCAGACGGATCAGCAACGGCACCTCGTCGAAGCCTTCGGGCCAGTCATAGCCAGTGGGGCGGGAGCGATAGCTCAACAGCACCCGAGCCGCGCCGTACTTGTAGCACTGGCTGCCGATGTCCTCTGCGGAGTAACTGCTACCTACCAACAGGACGGTGCGCCCGGTGAACTCCCGTGCCTCTCGGAACTCGTGCGCATGCAACACCCTTCCCTGAAAGCCCTCCACACCCTCGATCTCGGGCGAGGAGGGCGTCGAGAAGTGCCCGGTCGCGGAGATGACTCGGTCGAACTCCTCGGTCTCGAGGCGGTCCTCGACCAGGTTCTTGACCGTCACCGTGAACCGGCCGGTCACCTCGGAGTACTCCACCTGCTTCACGGCCGTGTTGAACCGGATCTGCCGGCGGGCATCACTCGCCTCGACCCTGCCCATGATGTAGTCGCGCAGCACCGCGCGCGGCGGGTACGAGGGGATGGCCTTTCCAAAGTGCTCGTCGAAGGAGTAGTCGGCGAACTCCAAGCACTCCTTGGGTCCGTTCGACCACAGGTAGCGATACATGCTCGCGTGCACCGGTTCGCCGTACTCGTCCAGTCCGGTCCGCCAGGTGTAGTTCCACATCCCGCCGAGGTCCGACTGCTTCTCGAAGCAGACGACCTCCGGCAGTTCTTTCACTCCGGTTCGGCGCGCGGACTCGAACGCTCGCAACGCCGCCAGACCACTGGGACCCGCGCCAAGAACAGCGACTCTCACGTAGATCTTTCTCCTTTGTGTAGGTGTCCGGGGTGGGCTCAGCACACCCCCGAACTGTCCTCCCTAGCATGAATCGGGTGCTTTTACCACACGAGACATGTGGTACGCGAGGGACATTCTGAAATCTAGCTCAAAGTCTCACGATTCGGACATGATGGGACCGAGGCCGCGACGCGCCCCGCGGGCGACATCACCGCTCCGCCACCCAGACCAGCGACACGGCCAGACGTCGATGTTGGTGTCGGCGCCCGAGTCGCAGTAGTCGCACTCGACGAGCCAGCCGTTCCAGCCGCTCAGGATCAGTCCCTCCTCGGTAACGAGAGCCGACGTTGCTATGCGTTGTGCGCCTCGACCGGGCACGCAGCGATGCTTCTGACAAGGACACCGTCGAAGAGCCTGGACGAGCGCGACCAGGTGCTGAACCCCGTCATGACGATCAAACGCCAGAAGGCGGCCCTCCCGGAGGAGAACCGCCTTCTGTACTGGTGGAGGCGAGGGGCTCCGAACCCCTGACACTACTCCTGGATCTCGGGTGTTCTCGAAGCATAAGGCGCGGATTCTGAGGACATTGCGCTGGGTTTCTGCTGGCTTCTAGTTCACACGATGCCCAGCAGCCCTGAGCCGGCCCGGGTGAGATCCAGGGGACCACGACGGATCGATCCGCGGGGGTTGAAGCCACGACGTCGATTGGCGCTATCACTCGGAACCCTCCGCCACATGAATGGCGAGCGACCGGGGCACCCGCGATCATCACCGAAGCCATGAAGGCGACCAGTCAGACCTCGACACGCGACGGGCCCTTCGTTGGCCTTGGCCGCCTCGTGCAGGTCAGTTCAGTCTCAACCCGCGCGCCGGCGCCCGCCTCGCTCCGGGAGCTCCGGCTGGGACTTGGAGCGATCCCGGAAATGCGGCGGGATGAGGAAAGTCGGCCACTGGACGATCCACATCCAGGCCCCGATCACCAGGAACAGAAGGCCCACACCCCAGCACACCCCAATGAACCATTCCAACAACGTGGGCGGTGCTTTCATCCCAACACGGGTCAACTCTGCCAGAGCGCCCACCCAGAGCAGGGTGCCACCAACTGCCATCGGACCGAGAAAGGCGTGGTAGCCCCGTATCCCGCGACCCGTTCCGGCGAACCAGCTGACCGCGCCCGAAACGTCCAAGCCGTTACGCCAGACCTTCACCACAACCACCCATAGGCCGGCGAAGAAGAGGGGGCCAATCACCACGCCCATGATCCAGTCTTCGACTGACACTTCGGTCTTGCCCTCACTTTCGGTTGAAGGGATTGCTACAGCAAGAGACATCGGGCATATCGATATCGGGGACGTCGATATCCGGTAGATCGATGTCAGAAACCGTGTCGGCGATTGCGGCCCCGTAACTAACGATCGTGTCAGCTGCCCAGGTTATCGCGGCGTCCCCGATCTCGGAGTCGATGAGCCTGTCTCCAACGCAGTCCGCGGTCATGCAGGCATCGTCGTGGCACCTGCCGACGCTGCACGCTACTTCGGCGATGCCCACGGATCTAGCTAGAAGGGAGGAACTCGGACCGAACCCTTGATGCCACAGGCTAGCCGGAACGCATCTTGTGAAAGATCCACCGCGGGCGCTCCACCGCGGTGCTCGTCAGGCGGAACGCCGACACCATGCAACGGTCACAAGTCGCATCTTCGAACCGTCGATTAGTCCTCGCGGACCCACGCAAAAGCAAGAGGGCGGCCCTCCCTCAGGAGAGCCGCCCTCTTGATCTGGTGGAGGTGAGGGGACTCGAACCCCTGACCCCCTGAAGCAGACGCCGGCGACCCGCCATCTCGACGAATCTCGGACCTACAGCCTCACACAAGCTCTGACCTGGGACGATGCCCGAACCTGGGACAACGACTCCCGAGAGACTACCGCGAGTTCTCGGGCATTCTCGACCCAACTGGCGCCGTTTCTGAGGGGATAGTGCTGGGTTTCTGCTAGCCCGCCCGTCCATGACACCTCCGCATCGTTCTGCCAGGGCTCACTCTTTCAGTCCGACAGGGACTCGTGGTTTAGCACGCCGCGCACCCCCTTGAGGGCGACAGCAGCGAGGAGCATCCCCCACGGCTCGCGACAGCCCGCGGGACTCCTTGGGAAATGCCATCGGCACCGTGCACGTCCATCCAGCGTCGCCACCCGTCAACGCAGAGCAGGGGTCACCTGTCCGTGCAGCAGTCCCCACCACCCGGCCGCCTTCGCGCACCTTGAGCACGAGTGCGTCGGCTGCGACGAACGTGAACGGCCCGGCCTCTTCGAGCCGTCGGGTGCGGAACTGCTCGACGTGCTCGTCGAGTTCCTTGGCCATCACCGACACCTGGGACTTCGACAGGCCGGTGATCCCAAGGGTCTGCACCAGCTTGTCCATCCGCCACGTCGAGACGCCGAGCAGGTAGCAGGTCGCCACCACCGAGGTTAGAGCCCGCTCGGCCCGCTTCCTGCGCTCCAGCAGCCAGTCCGGATACAGCGACCCGGTACGGAGCTTCGGCACAGCGACATCGAGCGTGCCGACGCGGGTGTCGAGGTCGCGGTGGCGGTAGCCGTTGCGGGAGTTCACCCGCTCCGGCGTGCGCTCGCCGTAGCCGGCGCCACACACCGCATCGGCCTGCCGCGGAGAGCAGCGCGTTGACAAACGTGCTCAGCAGATCACGCATCAGATCAGGGCTTGCCTGAGCCAGTTGTTCGTTGAGGAACTGGGCAGGGTCGATAATGGGCACAGCGGTCATCAGAGTGTCCTTCTTCGAGGTTGGTTGTGAGAGATCACTCGAAGGATCCACCTGGTGGCCGCGCCTACGATGGAGGCACGCGCTCACTCAGGTCCGTCGTACACCACTCTGCTGGACTCCACTCCTGGTCCGCAGCCCAGCGGATGCGGCGGACACCTGCCTGTCTAGACAAGTGGGCTTGGGTCCAGCACCTGGGTTCGATCCGATCCAGTGGACGACATCCAGAACAATGTGTCGGCGTGTTCACTAGGCTGCTGCCATGGGCGGGCACATTGAGAATGGATCTGGTCTGTGACAGTAGAGCAGGCTGACACGCTGGCAGAAGCGAAGAATCTCTTCGCGTTCCTTGCCGAGGTGCAACGGATCCGCGAGGCTCCGGTTCGCAGCTACCGACAGTACGACGAGACCTGGTGGCTGGACGAGGTCCCAGCTCACCCGGCCATTGCCAGTGCCCTCGATGAGCAGCCTCCGGCCGAGGACGCACCGATCCTCACTATCGACCGGATTGCGTCGCGGCCTGCACCGAAGCCACCTGATGAGCTGGCGCAGTGGATGGGTTGGAATGTCGACGACGCCAACGCCGAGCCGCGCCTGCGCGAGTGGGTGGATGCTTCGCGGGTCCCTCATCTTGTTCCTCGGGTTAGCGTTGAAGGGCCAGCGAAGTCGGTCTTCCTCGAGGATGAACCCGAACTGCGCAGCGAGGGTGCAAGGTACCTGACTCAATGGCGTGAGTGGGCGGATCAGGAGAAGGCCGATCGGCCGGTTCGCGACCTGTACGCCGACCTATTCTCCGCTCACCAGACGGTCATCTCCCACGGTGAGGCCAGCGAACTGGTCCTCGGGGTGGGCGTCATCGACTGGGTACCGGCTCACCACGATCGGGTGGAGCGTCATCTGCTGACGTTCCCGGTCACATTGGAGTTCGACGAGACGACCGGACGGCTCAGCGCGCTCCACGACACGGGTTCGCGAGCGCTGTCGGTCGAGCTGGACATGCTCGACCCGGCGCTGGTGACCGCTCAGGTAAGCGGGCTTCGCGCGGCCACCCTTGCGTACGAGGGACACCCACTTGATCGCACCGGCATCAAGGCTGAGATGGTGAGGTTTGCTCACGCCCTCGACAGCAACGGTGCATACCTGGATGAGAGGCGCTCCGCCAAACCAACGTCGGAGTTGCGCGCCACCTTCTCCCCTGCCCTCGTGCTGCGCCGCCGTTCTCAGCGCGGGCTGCTGGAGATCTTCCAAACGATCGGTGAACAACTCGAGTCGATGGGTGAAGTTCCTCCCGGCCTTCTCCCGCTGGTGGATCCGGACCACCGGCCGACCAGCACCCCGGATGAGACCCCTGGTGGCATCGTGGAGATCGACAACGAGATCTTCTTGCCGTTGCCGGTCAACGAGCGGCAACTGCAAGTGATCACCGCTATCGACCACAAAGCCCAAGTCGTCGTGCAGGGTCCGCCAGGAACCGGCAAGACTCACACAGCGGCAGCGTTGCTCTCTCACCTGCTGGCTCAAGGCAAGCGAGTCCTGGTCACCGCACACACTGACCGGGCGTTGCATGAGGTCCGAGACAAGCTTCCCGAGGAGATCCGGCCCCTCAGCGTCGCGGTCGTGGGCAGTTCACAAACTGAGATGGCGGATCTCCGCGTCGCCGTAGACACGATCACACGCATGAGCAACGAGCACGACTCGAAGGCCTCGAGCGAAGAAATCGCCCGCCACCTGGCAGTGATCGACCGGCTGCGACGTGAACGCGCCGAGACCTATACTCAGTTACGCCAATCACGCGAGGCCGTCACGACACCGACGTCCTTCGGCGCCTACCAGGGTTCCGTGGCTGCGATCGCACGGCAGATCGCAGAGACCCGCGACGTACACGGCTGGGTCGGTGAGTACCTCGACGTCGCGCCTCAGGACGCGGTGCCTCTTACCGACACCGAGGCCATCCAGTGGCTTGCGCTGTTGCGCGATGCAGACGTGGCCGCAGACGGCGCTGAGGCTCAGCGACGTTTCCCCGCACTTGAACAGGTCCCGAGTGTCGAGCACTTCGCTAGCCTCGCAGCCAGGGAAGGGGACGCCTCGTTACACTCACAGGCGCATGATGCGGTGCGCGAGCACCCGCTGTACGCCGTGGTGGCGGAGCTCGATCCCGCAATTCGGGAAGCCCTGCACAGCCGCACCAGTGACTTGGCCAAGCTACTGGGTGAGGTCGAGGACCGTAGCGAAGGGTGGGTCGCGGACGCCTTCCGTGACGTTCGGACCGGTCGCGGCAGTTCGTGGCAGGCGCGCGCTGAGCAGGTTCACCAGCTTGTAACGCAAGCCCACCCCCATGTCAGCGAGCTGGGTCCCCTCACCCGCGTCGAGCTCGCTGGCGGTGACTTCGGAACGCTCGTGCTGATCGCTGAGGCGTTGCTGGCCTACCTCGACGGCGGTGGAGAGATCAAGACGCAGCCCGACGGAACGCCGAAGGTCGGCTTCAGGACCGCGAAGGTCGTCAAGCAGTCCCAAGCGTTCTTCGACAGTGTTCGCGTCAACCAGATCGTGGCCACGACACCGCAGAATGTGCGCGCGTTCTTGAACCACGTTCACGCCACCCGCGTCCTGGATGCGTTGGATCAGGCATGGCCGGCGAACGTCGAGATTCCTGCTGAGGACACGCTCAGTGAACGTTTGCAATGGCACAAAACCGAGCTCGAGCAGCTCGGCGCGGTTCTAGCCACCGCAGCCAAGCTCGCCGAAACCGAGGACTGGGTCAAGCAGCACGGCCTGAGCGCACCCAACTGGGCCGACCTGGAGGCGGTGAGTGCGTACGCCGACCTGGTCGACGCAGCCACAACCGCAGATGAGCTCGACCAGTTCCGCCGTCCCTTGGAGGGGTTGTCGCGCACCCTGGAGGCTGAAGTTCAGTGGGAGGACGCGGCCCCTGTCACCGCCGCGATGCGTGACGCGGTCGCGGCTCGCGACCGCAACGCCTACGCGAGCGCTCACGCCCGCTTGACGCATCTGCACGACGTCCGCTCCCGCATTCAGCGTCGCGACGAGATCGGGACCCGCCTTGAGGCCGCGGCGCCGGCCCTGGTTGCCGCCGTGACTGCGGACCCCCACGCCCCACAGTGGCCCCAACATCTCGCGCATCTGGATGCGTCGTGGCGTTGGGCGGCAGCCTCAGCCTGGGCTCAGCAACAGGAGCGGCTGGACGCGAACGCGTTGCACCGGCATCTGGACCTGCTCGAGAATCAGCTGCGCCAGGAGATCTCTGCGCTCGCCGCGGCTCGTGCATGGTCGCACGCGGTCGAAGAGTCGCGGATGACAGGTACTGCCAAGGCCTTCTTGAGCCAGTACTCGTCACTCGTCAAGCGACTCGGCAAGGGCACCGGCAAGTACGCTACAAAGCGACGACAAGAAATCAAGCAGGCGCTCGATGAGTGCAGGTCATCGGTACCAGTGTGGATCATGCCGATCTACCGGATTGCTGAGCAGTTCCGCATCGAAAGCAACATGTTCGACGTCATCGTCGTCGACGAGGCATCGCAGGCCGGCTTGGAGGCCTCATTCCTGCAGTATCTGGCCCCCAAGATCGTGGTCATCGGTGACGACAAGCAGGTCTCCCCTACCGCAGTCGGCGTCGACCAGCAGCAGTTGCGGAATCTGGCAGATCAGTACTTGCGCAACAACAAATTCAAGGCCTCCTGGCAAGATCCCCAGCGCAGCTACTTCGACGAGGCCGACATGCGCTTCGGCGGCAAGATCACCCTCATCGAGCACCGCCGCTGTGTCCCGGAGATCATCGGTTTCTCCAACAAGGTCGCCTACGAGCCCGAGAACATTCGCTTGCTGCCGGTGCGTCAACGCACCGCCGGCGCATTGGCCCCGATCCGCAGCGTCCACGTTTCCGAGGGCTACGAGAAGGGCAAGACCAACCCGGCTGAGGCCGACGCTCTCGTGGCTCAGTTGATCGCGTGCCTGCGTGACCCTGCCTACGAGGGCAAGACGTTCGGAGTCATCTCCTTGATGGGCAAGGAGCAGGCCAAGGCGATCGAGACTCGCTTGATGCTGGCCGTTAGCCCTGAGGACTGGGCTGCGCGACAACTGCGGTGCGGTGACGCGGCCGACTTCCAAGGCTCGGAGCGTGACGTCATGTTCTTGTCGATGGTCAAGACAGCCGAACCGGGCAAGAGGGTCGGCTCCCTGACCATGGAGATGTACGTCCAGCGCTACAACGTTGCGGTCTCTCGCGCCAAGGACCAGATGTGGTTGTTCCACAGCCTGCTTCTCAGCGATCTGGGGAACCCCGAGGACATGCGCCACGCGCTCCTGGACTACGTCACCAACGTCGAGGCCAGGGCCAGCAGCCCGGATGAGCGGATCCTGCAGTCCGCGGTGCCTGACGATGTCCGCGTCGAACCGTTCGACTCACTCTTCGAGCAACGGGTCTTCAACCGGGTTCACGGACGCGGTTACTCCGTCATCGCCCAATACCCGGACCAGGGGTACCGCATCGACCTCGTGGTCGTCGGCGTCAACGGCAACCTCGCTATTGAGTGCGACGGCGACCAATGGCACGGCCCCGACGCCTACTACCGAGATCTGGCACGCCAGCGCGACCTCGAACGGTGCGGATGGACATTCTTCCGCATCCGCGAGTCGGACTACTACCTCGACCCTGACGCAGCGTTGGCTGGCCTTTGGCCGCTGCTTGAGGAACTGACCACGGAGCCGATGGGTCCTGGCACTGTGCCTGCGTCGAACATCTTGGCCCAGAGGGTCACGTCGTACGCCGCCGAAACGGAGGCTGACCTGGACGACCTCTACGACGCAGACGAATGGTCGGAGGACGTGAGCGAAAAGAGCGCATGGGCGGAACACCTCGCCGTCAGCCGAAACCATGTAGCGAGTGCCCGCAGCGACACTTCGCTACTCGAGTCACGCTCCAACTCCGCAATGCAGTCACCAACCCTCGACGTCCATCCTCCTGCCGGGCAAAGCCCGGCAGCGGGAGGCCCGTACGCGGGCGGTGGCCTGCTTGAGCAGCGGGGCGTTGCGGCAAACAGTAACCCCGAGGGCACAGTGTCCGACGTGGTGGAGTTGCGTTATGACGGATACCGCGGCACAACAGTAACGACCGACGGCGCGTCGGTCGTGGAGATCATCAACTCCCTGGTCGAGGTCGTGGCAGTGGAGGGCCCGGTCCGGGGTGCGTGGCTGCATTCCACCTATGTAAGGGCGCACGGCGGTCAGAAGGTCGGCAGCAAGATCGCACGCGTACTCAACAGCGCGATCGCGACGGCCGTCCGACGCGGACAGCTTGTTGAGGAGAACCCTCTCGGTGAGACCGGGGTCAAGCCACGCACCTACCGCCTACCGGATCAACCTGCCGTTCGTGTCCGGCCGCTGGGAGGCCGCAGCGTCCACGACGTACCCCCAGCCGAGTTGGCGCAACGCATTGCAAGCTACCGGCAAAAGCTGGGCAACTCGCATGAGCCCCGTGCCATCTATCGCGCAGTGCTCAATGAACTCGGACTGACCAAGCTCACGCCCAATGTTGAGGAAACCTTGGAGAAGGCGGACACCCTGAACAGCTGAGTGCGCAGCCAACCGTGCGCCTGTCTTCTTCGAAAGCCGCTGTGCTTCCTGGGTCCAGAGGCGCGGCGGTTCTCTTCTGCGCGGGGCAGATCTGATTGTCCGGGTTCTACGGCGTCTGAGTTTCTGGAAAGCCAGACGCCGGTCTAGGTACGAGCCTGTACTAGGTTCGAAAGGTCGCCGACCTGTCTTGAGATCGTGACGGGCCGTGCCGGAGAGTCCCGGGTCGAGAGATTCCTCACTCCGCACCGGATCAGGCCGGGACGCCCCAGCGCGAACTCGCGACGACGGTGCAATCACGTGGCGAGCCAGTCTCCAAGTGAACGCTCCCTCTGCGCGGCGGCTTCACTACTGGGCCCTCCCAGCGGGCTGATCGAGTTGCCGAAAGTCCTCACCATGATGACTTCGAAGCTTGAACTGCCGCGACCGAGCTCGCCCCAGTTCGGGCGTGTCGGCGAGGCGGCGCGCAGGCCCACGCGGCCGATCCAAACAATTGGTGCGATGCGCCGACCTCCCGCCTGGGCGACGCAGACACTAGGGGAAAGTTTGCTCCTGGATGTGTCCCGCATGGAGATCATCGGCGCCGGATCGAGGGCGAGATGAGACTTCTAGGAGTCTCGTGCAGCATCGAGAAGCGTTAGATGAACAGAAATGGACTCAAGGCGCAGATCGACGGACTCGCCACCCGCTCAGTCAGCACAACTACAAGGGGAACGTCGCCGGATCAAGGAACGCTAGAACTCGACTCGTGCGTTAATCCAGCGAAGTGCATAGGGGAGGACCGACCCCGCCCAAAAGGCTCTACCCGGTAATCGATCACCTCGCATCCACCGGCGTCGAGCCGATCCTCGCTGCCGCGTGCTGGGCGTCACGACGCAGAACTACCACAAACACAAGCAGACCCCGACCAGCCCAACACGGCTTCGACGCGAATGGCTGCCCGGGCTGATTCGCGAAGTCCATGTCGCATCCCGCGACGCCTACGGCTATCGCCGGATCCACGCCGAACTGACCATGGATAACGCGTATCACGGTGTGCGCGCACGAGGCACCCACGCCCACGTGGCACTGTCTGGCAGTTCATGAATCCGGCAGGCATCTACGCGCTCCCGGCCCGGCACGGGTGAAACGGCTACGTGGCGTGGCTACGGCCGATAATGTGGTGAACCGGAAATCCACCGCATCCGCCCCAACGAGCTGTGCGCCACCGACAGCACCCAACACCGGACCTGGGAGGGGGTGTACTGCTCAGCGGTACTCGATGGGTACAGCCGTCGGATCGTGGGCTGGGCGATCAATTCCAAGAAGAACTCGACGCTGACGGTCAACGCGCTCGTCATGGCCATCCGGAACCGCCTGCCAATGCCGGGCGGGATCGCGCACGCCGTTCACGGGAATCAATCCACGCGTGGGTGTTCGGGGAGGAGATCAAGTCCGCTGGCCTACTGCCCTCGTTCGGCACAGTGGGCGACGGCCTGGACAGCGCCATGATGGAGACGTTCTGGCCTCGATGCAGATCGAGCTGTTGATCCGTAAGAAGTGGAAGACCAGGGTCGAGCTCGCTAACGCGATCTTCGAGTACACCGAGATCTTCCACAACCGCCAGCGCCACCATTCCGCACTGGGCTACCCCACCCCGATCGACCTCGAGTCATCGTCCGAAACCGAGACGACAACCGCTGCCAGTTAGCCCCCGAAGTGCAACCCAGTCGGTGGGCAAGTCAGATCACTGGTTTGTGTCGTAGCCTCATGCGAAGATCCGGTCCATGGCTACCGCACATGAGCAGGACTGGAGGGTCTGCCCCCGGTCTGGTTGACACTCGGGGTGTGCGGTAGTCAGGCCGCGTCT
>NZ_JBLBWI010000021.1:0-70883 GCF_047308515.1 Nocardioides sp. Bht2 | reverse complement strand
CTTGTGAGGTGGAATCCCCACAGGTCAGGTGTCAACCAAACTCGGGGCAGACCCATAGTCGTATCGCCGGCTATGTTGCGACCCTTCAGATGCGCCTGATCCGGCCTCTCGCAGATGGCAGGTACGACTTCATAACGAGGATCGAGGAGCACGACGATCCCCTCGGTGCGTACCTGAAGGCCCTGATGGGAGTGGACCCGACCGGAGGCGACCCCGCGAGGCCGGCACGAATCCCCAGTCCCAAAGCGCGACGCACGGTTCCGGGCCGTCCGTCACGATCTTCGACCTCAGCCTCATTGCCAACGACGTGTTGGAGAACGTGACGGCGCTGCTCGGCCGCATCCTCTTTGATTTCGCAGTGCGTAGCCAGCCTCGCGCCGAGCATCCACTTCTCCTAGTGCTCGAAGAGCACACAGGTTCATTCCTGCGCCAAGAACCTGGGGGCGGATCTGGACGGTCCGCCCCGGTCTTCGAGCGGATCGCCAAGGAGGGGCGCAAGTTCAGGCTATCCCTACTTCTCGCGAGCCAGTGACCGAGCGAACTCAGCGAGACCGTCGTAGCTCAGTGCGGCACTGTCATAGCCCACCGCCTCACCCATGAGGCCGACCAAAGCTTGCTCCGGCACGCGACGGCGCTCAGTTCCCGGGCGCTTCTTGACCAGTTGCCGAGTCTCGCTCAGCAGCACGCTCTCGTTACTGGCGTCAGCACCGGGGTCCCCATTGCTGTTCGGGTCCGCGACGTCGAGAATCCACCGAAGAGCGACGACCCGAATTTCATCAGTACCTGGGCCGATGCCGACAAGTTGGCGGACCTACCCGACCACATCGACCGGGTGGTCAAGGAATGGCAAGGCGACCTTCCATGAGCCTCGATGCCTGACGACAAAACGGATGAAGCTTCGATACCCCGGGGTGTGTCGAATCTATGGGACCGACCTGCCCACCCGGGCGAAGCGATCTACGTACGCTCCACCAAGACTGTTCGCTGCGTGTAGTGTCCAGTGCTGGCCTCGGCAGACCCCGAGGGTCATGCGGCCGCAGCGGCGACCGCGCCCGTCGTAGATATCGAAGACGGCGGCTTCGCGGGATCGTCCGCTCGGCGTGAGTACGAGAGGCGAAGGACGAGGGGCGTCTGCGCCTGAAGTGGAGAAAGCTCGGTGGCGTCGCAGTTGCGTTGTCTGAGGAGAAGCTGAGCACGAAGGCGTGGGCCACGGGAGCGGTCGGCGAGGAGCGCCTGGGCGCCCGGCTCGATTCTCTTGTTTCGGAGTCCAGCGCTGTCCTGCATGACCGACGTTCCCTGGCACGAAGGCGAACATCGATCACATCGCCATTACACGTGCAGGCGTCTGGGCTATCGACGCCAAGCGATACAAGGGCAGACCGTCTCTGAAGATCGAACGTGGCATCCTGCGGTCCCGTGTCGAGAAGGTGCTGGTTCGGCGCTGGGACTGCACTAAACTGGTCGATGGTGTGCTGAAGCAGGTCACCTCGTTCGCGACGTCGTCGGTGATTTCCCTGTCACCGGCGTGCTCTGCTTCGCGGAGGCGGACTGGCCGCTCATTGGCGGTTCCTTCACCTCCGGGGGCGTTCATGCGCTCTGGCCGAAGCGCCTCGCGAAGTTGCTTGCTGAGGAAGCGGGGGACCTTGATGTGCTGGCAACCCGCGAAGCGTTGGCGTCGCGATTCAAGCCTGCTTCAACTCGATGGACTGACCGTACACAAGGTCGACACGCGGCTGTGGGCGCCGCGAGCGTCTGTGGCTGCTCAGTGTGCGAGCGAGCAGGCGCTCAAGGCGGCCGATCGGGTAGATGATCTTCACGGAATCGCCTCACAGTTCGTGTGCGCGACGAGCGGGGCTGAGATGCATACTCGGGATCCGAGCAGGAGCGGCGGCAAGGTCCACATCGTGCCCCGGCATGGATTTCGCGGCTTCCCATTCTCGTGGGTGCATCCCGCTCCTGATGGCCGCAGCGACGAGGTTCGCGAGGGCATAGGGCTTCCCGTCGGGTACTTGGTCGAGTGCGCACCAAGCCATGGCACCGTCCCCGGTGAGCCAGCTTCCGACGGCCAGCAGAGATGCGGGGCCGTGCGCACCTCATCGGGGGCGCGCTTGGTCATGTCGGTCCACATCGCGACGTGGGAGACGGCGTTGCCTCGGTTCATGTCGAGCCAGTGCTGGTCGCGGATCGGGATGGCTTCGATGGCCATGATCCTGGCGGTGTCGCGTCGTCCAGGCGCACACCGTCGCGTTGGAACTGCTGCACACGACTCACCGCCCAGCGCCCCTCGGTGTGGACGGTGCTCGCAGTGGTGTTGGCTCGGGTCTCGTCCGGCAATGCGGTCACGGGCTCCCGGTCACCGACGAGTGGCTGGGCGAGGGAGTCGCAGGTGGGTGCTGGTTGGGGTCGGCCGGCGAGGACGGTCATGGTGGCCACGCGCTCACGGGCGTCGTCGGTCTGGAGTCCCCTGTCGCCGGTAACGAGGTCGGCCCAGCGGATTTCGTCTGCCCACAGCGGGAGGTGGGTGTCGATGCTGATGGTGTCGAGTTGCTCGGCGAACTCGCGGCCGACGCGGTCAGCCTGCTCCCGGTCGGCCGTGAAGCAGACGATGCCAACGGCAGCACCGGGCCGCGCCTAGCGAGACATCCCATCGCGGATCGAGCGCCACGCCAGCTCTTCGGCTCGTGGCGTGGTCGGGAGGTCAATGCTGGCGGCGGGGAGGTCGGAGCGGATCGGGATGAAGACGATCGACTCTTGTGGCTTGACGCCAAGCATGTGCGGGATGGCCGCAATCAGCTCGTCGGGGGAGTGGATGGAGAGGCTCTTGGTCCCTAGGTGCGCCGACCCTCGCGAGGTGGTTGAAACCAAACTTGGGGTGCACTGGGTACGCGCGACAACGGAAAATAGCGTCTGACGCTGCGAGACGTTGAAAGACGTTTCCGCAGGTCAGGCGCGATTTTCGACGACTAACGCAAGAGAGTGAAAACCCTTGGATCAGATGTCGTAGTACAGCTCGAACTCATGCGGGTGCGGGCGCAGCTGCACCGGGGCGATCTCATGCTCGCGCTTGTAGGAGATCCAGGTCTCGATCAGGTCGGGGGTGAAGACGTCGCCGACGGTGAGGTAGTCGTGGTCGGCCTCCAGGGCCTCCAGGACGGCGTCGAGTGAGGTGGGCACCTGGTCGATGTCGGCCATCTCCTCCGGCGGGAGCTCGTAGATGTCCTTGTCGATCGGGGCGGCGGGTTCGATCTTGTTCTTGATGCCGTCGACGCCGGCCAGCATGAGGGCGGCGAACGCCAGGTACGGGTTGGCGGACGGGTCGGGGAAGCGGGCTTCGACGCGCTTGGCCTTCGGGTTCGCGCCGGTCAGCGGGATCCGGATCGACGCCGAACGGTTGCGCGAGGAGTAGACCAGCGAGATCGGCGCTTCGTAGCCGGGCACCAGCCGGTGGAACGAGTTCACCGTCGGGTTGGTGAAGGCCAGCAGGCTCGGTGCGTGCTTGAGGATGCCGCCGATGTACCACCGTGCCAGGTCCGACAGCCCGCCGTAGCCGGCCTCGTCGTAGAACAGCGGGTCGCCGCCCTTCCACAACGAGGAGTGCACGTGCATCCCAGAACCGTTGTCGCCGAAGATCGGCTTCGGCATGAAGGTGACCGACTTGCCGGCCTCCCACGCGGTGTTCTTGATGATGTACTTGAACTTCATCACGTCGTCCGCGGCCTTGAGCAGGGTGTCGAAGCGGTAGTTGATCTCCGCCTGACCCGCCGTGCCGACCTCGTGGTGGGCCCGCTCGACCAGCAGCCCGGACGCCTCGAGGTTCTTCACCATCACGTCGCGCAGGTCGGTGTAGTGGTCGTAGGGAGCGACCGGGAAGTACCCACCCTTGAGGCGGGTCTTGTAGCCCAGGTTGTCGCCCTCCTTGCCCGAATTCCACCAGCCCTCGACCGAATCGATGTGGTAGTAGCTCTCGTTGACACCGGTCGAGTAACGGACCTGGTCGAAGATGTAGAACTCGGCCTCGGGAGCGAAGAACGCGGTGTCGGCGATCCCGGTCGAATCCAGGTACGCCAGTGCCTTGCGCGCGATGTTGCGTGGATCGCGACTGTAGGCCTCGCCGGTGATCGGATCGTGGATGAAGAAATTGATGATCAGCGTCTTCGCCTCGCGGAACGGGTCCAAGTAGGCGGTGGTGACATCGGGGAACAGCGACATGTCGGACTCGTTGATCGCCTGGAAACCGCGGATCGACGAGCCGTCGAAGCTCAAGCCGTCCTCGAAGACCGACTGATCGAACGACGAGACCGGCACCGTGAAGTGCTGCATGATCCCGGGCAGGTCGCAGAAACGGACGTCGATCATCTCGACGCTCTCATCCTTGATGAACTTGAACAGCTCGTCGCTGTTGGCGAACATTCGTCCTCCTAAGCCGCGTCGGGCCGTTCCCGGCTCCGACCGCAATCAGTGCGGATCGAGACTCCCGGTGCGGCATGCACCAGGCCTGCCCTGAACCTAGACAGCAGCAGTTTCTCGACCGTATCCGCTCGGTTTCGGTCGTGTAACACGTTACCGACCTACCGGACGCCGGTGCGCTGGGTCACGTTGGCCCGCCCACGCCCGCTCCGACGACCGAGCGCCGGATAGGCTGCTGGGCGTGGAACAGACTGCCTCGTGGGCCCAGCGCGTCCTGGCCCTGCTCATCGACTGGATCGCCTCGACCCTGGTGGTCATCGCCTTCCTCGGCGTCGACGGGTGGAGCGAGAACCCGATGGCGGAGTTCTACGTCCTCGGCGTCTTCGTCCTCGAATCCGCGCTCTTCACCGCGTTGACCGGCGCCTCCTTCGGCAAGCTGATCTGCCGCCTCCGCGTCGTCAACGTCGACGGGTCGGGCCGCCCGGTCAACCTGCTGCACTGCCTGATCCGCCAGGTGATGGTCGCGCTGGTGATCCCGCCGCTGGTCTTCCGGCCCGACGGTCGTGGCCTGCACGACATGGTCGCGAAGTCGGCCACCGCCACGCTGAGCAGCCTGCAGGCTCGCCGCAAATAGCCGAATCCGGGTTTGAGCTGCCCACCCGTTGGTTATGTTGACGGGCATGCGTATCAAGCAAACCCGCCGCCGCCTTGCCGCCGCTGCGATCACTCCGGTGGTCGTGCTGGCGCTGGCCGCGTGCAACGGCGATGACGACGACTCCTCCGGCAGCAAGAAGGAGTCCACCTCCCAGACGTCGAGCCAGGAGCCGAGCACGGCGGCAAGCACCGACGCCACGCCCAGCACGGCGACTGAGGAGAGCGACCCGACGCCGGCCCAGTCCGGCGACCTCGAGCCCAAGGAGTTCACCGACCTGGTCGCGGCTGGCCTGGAGAAGTCCACCAGCGCGAAGTTCACCATGAAGATGACCGCCCAGGGCATGACCATCGACGCCACCGGCGCTCTGGACTACTCCCAGAAGCAGCCCGCCACCCAGATGAAGATGAAGATGGGTCAGATGGGCGACATGGAAGCGATCATGGTCGACGACGCCATGTACATGAAGCTTCCTGCCGCAGGCGGCGCCGGCGCCGGCAAGTGGATGAAGATGTCGCTCAAGGACGCCCTCGGTGGCGCCGCCGGTGGCAACCTCGGCGCGCTCGACATGCGTAAGTCCCTGCAGGCCTTCACCCAGGGCGTGAAGTCGGTGACCAACAAGGGCTCGGAGTCGATCAACGGCGTCGACACCACCCACTACCTGGTGGTCGCCAACGTCGAGGCGCTCAACAACATGCTGGGCACCGGTGACACCGCTCAGCTGCCGAAGACGATGACCTACGACGTCTGGCTCGACGGCGACGGCCGCTTCACCAAGATGAACGCCGACCTCAAGGGCGCCGGCACGATGGAGATGAACCTGACCGACTGGGGCACCCCGGTCTCGATCAAGGCTCCGCCGGCCAACCAGGTCACGGAGATGCCGGCCACCGGCCGCTGACCTGCGCGGTCCAGGCAACGCAACAGCACACAACGCAACGAGGCGATGGGATCGAATCCCATCGCCTCGTTGCGTTGTCTGGTGAGAGCGTGTGCTCAGCGGCCGCGCAGGTTGCCGCGCTGACCCTTCATGCTGGTCGGCACCGGGCCCTTCGGCAGCGGTACTGCGGACCGGTTGGCGTCGAGCGCCTTGAGCCGGAAGAGGACGTCGGTAAGGGCCGGACCCTTGAGCCCCTTGCCGAGCTTGGTGACGTGCTTGACCAGCTTCGGCAGCGGGACCTCGCCCTCGCCGTTGCCGCAGACGACCTCGTGGATCGGGGTGTCGGCGACGACCCGCTCGTGCTTGCGACGCTCGGTGAGCAGCAGGCCCTTGATCCGGTTCGGGTTGCCCTCGGCGACCAGGACGATGCCGGGCGGGCCGATCACCCGGTGCACGACGTCCTGCTGCTTGGTGACGGCGATCGCGGAGTCGACCTTCCAACCCCGACGCAACATGCTGAGCGCAGCCGCGGCGGCACCACGCTGGCCGTCCATCTGCCGGTAGGCGGCGTTCTGGGCACGCCGTCCGAAGATGATCATCATCAGCAGGAAGCCGATCAGCAGTCCACCGAGAACGGGGAAGAGCCAGATCGGGCCGGGCAGGAAGGAGAAGAGCGCGAAACCGATCGCGGCACCGACGATGAAGGCGCCGAGCATCCAGAGGCTCAGCAGACGGTCGGTCTTCTTCGCCATCCGGTAGGTCTGCATCAACTGCTGACGGCGGTTCAACTGCTCAGTTGGGGTCGGAGTCGACATCACTGCTCTTTCAACAAAGGATCTTCAACGTGGGGGTGCGGTGCGAACGCGGCTCACGCCTCGGTGAGGGTGCGGCGCTCCAAGGCCTGACGGTACAGGCGTCCGGCGCGGTAGGAGGACCGAACGAGCGGGCCGGACAGGACGCCGGCGAAGCCGATCTCCTCGGCCTCGGCGGCGAGCTCGACGAACTCCTCGGGCTTCACCCAACGCTCCACCGGGTGGTGGCGCAATGAGGGCCGCAGGTACTGGGTGACGGTGATCAGTTCGCAGCCGGCGTCGTGGAGGTCGCGGAGTGCCTGGGAGACCTCGTCGCGGGTCTCGCCCATGCCGAGGATCAGGTTGGACTTGGTGACCAGGCCGAACTTGCGGGCCTGGGTGATCACGTCGAGGGAGCGCTCGTAGCGGAACGCGGGCCGGATCCGCTTGAAGATCCGGGGAACCGTCTCGACGTTGTGGGCGAGCACCTCGGGCCGGGACTCGAAGACCTCGGCGAGCAGGTCGGGTTCGCCGTTGAAGTCGGGGACCAGGTTCTCGACGCCGGTGTCGGGGTTGAGTTCGTGGATCGCACGGACCGTCTCGGCGTAGAGCCAGGCGCCGCCGTCGGGGAGGTCGTCGCGGGCGACGCCGGTGATGGTGGCGTAGCGCAGCTGCATCTTCTGCACGGACTCGGCGACCCGGCGCGGCTCGTCGCGGTCCAGGGGCTGCGGCTTGCCGGTGTCGATCTGGCAGAAGTCGCAGCGCCGGGTGCACTGGTCGCCGCCGATCAGGAAGGTCGCCTCGCGGTCTTCCCAACATTCGAAGATGTTGGGACAGCCGGCTTCCTGGCAGACCGTGTGCAGTCCTTCGGACTTCACCAGGTTCTGCAGGGACTTGTATTCAGGCCCCATCTTGGCCCGGGTCTTGATCCACTCGGGCTTGCGTTCGATGGGGGTCTGCGCGTTGCGAACCTCCAGCCGCAACAACTTGCGGCCTTCCGCGTTGGGTGCTGCGGGGGAGGTAGCTTGCGAGCTGGGCTGCTGGGTCTGCGGCGCTTGCGTCACGGCGCCCACTCTACGCCGCTGGCGGTGATCGACCTCAATCCGCCAGCGGCGCGAGATGGACGCCGGGTCGCCGTCGATCAGGGGACGTCGCGGCGCCGGAACGCGGTCAACGAGGCGCCGACCGCGGCGAGCACCAGGGCGCCGAGGAAGAGAGTGCCGCGCAGCATCGAGATGGTGCGCTCAGAGCCGTTGCAGCCGGCGTCGTAACAGTCGGTGGGGTAGAAGTCATAGGTGAACCCGTCCTGCAGGAAGGCGAGCGCATGCATCGTCGGTTGCCACTGGATCGGGTCGTCGATCGGCATCAGACCGATGATCAGCGAGCTCAGTCCGGTGATCACCACCACGACACCCAGCGTGGCCACCGTGCTCCGGAAGAGCATGGTGAGCGCATAGCCGGCCACCGCGCCAGCAGCGGCAAGGATCGCGGTGCGGCCGGCGAGCCCGGCAACGTCGCGCCATAGGCCCGCCGGGGTGCTGAGGTCGCGCCACGCAGCTCCGGCACCGAGCAGCGCCCAGTACAGGGCCATCCCGACCAGGCTCAACACGGCACCGCCGACGGCGACGGCGATCGCCTTCGCCCACCAGATCCGGCGCCGTCGTGGCTCGAAGAGGAGTTGGTTGCTCATCGACCCGGACGCCCAGTCGGCACCGACGAAGGTGGTGCCGATCAGGACGGCGGCGATGACCAGGATCGCTGCGATGGCGCTACCGGACTCGTCGATCTGTGCTTTCAGGTCCAGCGCCGGCCGGTAGATCCAGTCCCGCCAGTCCATGGTCTGGTCCGGGGAGTACCCGGTCCACTCCTGACAACGCTGGGCGAGGTCATCGCCCGGGGCCTGGTCGAAGTCCTCGGGATGGGAGACGCACCGTTCGTAGTTGTCGCGCCACATCGCTGCCGATTGCTCGGCCTCCTGCTTGGCGTCGGCGATGTCGGCGTCGCTGATCGGTCGGGTCTCCCACAACACCGCGGAGGCGATCAGCAACGGCGCCACGATCGCGACCAGGAACATGACGATGGCGGCGCGTCGCCAACGCAGGCGGGTCAGTTCCACCTGGATCAGGTTCTTCATCAGGCGGCCGCCGTTCCCGTGCTGGTACCTACGCCGAGGGCATCGGCACCGGTCAGTTGGAGGAAGACCGACTCCAGGTCGCGGCGGACCGGGGTCAACTCCTGCAGGTGGATCCCGGCCCCCGCGAGCGCGCGGGTGATCTCGGCGGAGTCCGCCTCGGTCTCGACGACCAGCGCGTCGTCGTCGATGCGGGCGGTCAGGCCGGCGTCGCCGAGGACGGCCTGTGCGACGGCCAGATCGGGGGCGACCACTCGCCAGGTGGGGACGCCGGCGATCAGGTCGGTGACGTTGCCCGAAGCCAGCATCCGGCCGTTGCCGATGATGGTCACCGAGTCACAGACCTGCTGGACCTCGGCCAGGATGTGCGAGCTCAGCAGCACGGTGACGCCGGAGGCGCCGAGTTCGCGGATCGTCTCGCGGATCTCGTGGATACCGGCCGGGTCGAGGCCGTTGGTCGGCTCGTCGAGGATCAGGAGGTCGGGCTTCTTCAACAGCGTCGCAGCGATCGCCAGGCGCTGCTTCATGCCGAGCGAGTAGCCGCGGAAGTGCTCCTTGTCGCGGCCTGTCAACGAGACCTGGGCCAGCGCCTCGTCGACCCGGCTGTCGGGCTCACCGATGGATCGCGAGAGCAGCAACAGATTCTGGCGACCCGAGAAGTTCGGTGCGAACTTGGGGGACTCCACCACCGCGCCGATCCGGCCGATCACCTCGGGGAGGCGTTCCGGCACCGGGGTACCGAAGAGCCGCATCTCGCCCGACGTTGCACTGGCCAGTCCGAGCAGCATCCTGATGGTGGTGGTCTTCCCGGAGCCGTTCGGCCCCAGGAAGCCGTGCACCCCGCCCGCCGGGACTGCGAGATCGAGACCTCCGACCGCTACTCGTGTCTGCCCGCGACTCTTGAATGTCTTCCGCAGGCCGTGGGTCTCGATGACCAACTCGCTCAACGTTGCGCCCCTTCGCTCATGGCTGTTCCGGAGATCTTTGCAGTCTCCTCACCTCTGACGCGGTGGGACGCGCCAAAGGTTCGGCCGAGTCAGCGAATCGGAGCGGAACGTCCGGTCAGCGCTGGGCGGACGGCGCGATCAGGCTGATCCGTGGCGGCTCGGGGCGCGGCTCGTAGTCCGGCGTGGCCTGGTAGTCGTTCCAGGCGAGAAGGTCGGCAAGGTGGGTGCGGACCGAAGGCAGGACCTCCTCGACGCCGACCCGACGGCCGACCTCGGCCGAGAGAGTGGTGACGCCGGCGTCGGCGATCCCGCACGGCACGAACCGGTCGTACCAGGCCAGGTCGACGTCGCAGTTCAGGGAGAAGCCGTGCATGGTGACGCCGCGGCTGACCCGGATCCCGATCGCGGCGATCTTCCGCTCCGGGCCGCGGGAATCGGCCTGCAACCAGACACCGCTGCGACCCGGAACCCGAGCGGTGGCGACGCCGAAATCGGCGCAGACCGCGATCAGGGCTTCCTCGACGCGGCGCACGTAATCGACCACCTTGACGGCGTCGGGCAGCTTCACGATCGGATAGCCGACGAGCTGTCCGGGACCGTGGAAGGTGATCTTCCCGCCGCGGTCGACGTCGATCACCTGCGCGCCGCCCGGGTCGGCGGGCCGCTCGTGCGGGTCGGTGCGCTTGCCGGCGGTGTAGACCGGCGGGTGTTCCAGAAGCAGAACCACCGGGTCGGAACCGTCGACGACCTGGGCGTGCACCCCACGCTGGAGCTCCCAGGCGGCGAGGTAGTCGATGGCCTCTTCGCCGAGACCGGCGTTGCGGAATTCAAGGGTCACGATCTGGACTTTACGCCTGCACAGAAAGGCTGTGGACGGCCGGATGCGGGTCGTGCGGATCTACTCCACAGTAGGTCGATGACGACGCGACGGATGACGATTCTCGGGGTGGCCATAGGCCTGGTTCTCGGGGTGGCGGTGGTACTCATCGCACTGGTCGGGGAGCCTCAGCGCCGCACCGACGGCGGGGGAGCGGCGGACCGTTCCGCACCGGCCCTGCGTCACGTTGAGCAGCCGCCAGGACCGGCGGCCGCTGCCCCACCCACAACGCCTGCTCCACCTTCGGTGATCCGCGGGCGCGAGGCGATGGCGCTGCGGCTCTTCGCCGCCTGGAGCCGACGGCGCAGCGCGGCTTGGGCCTCGGACGAGATCACCGAGCTCCGTGCGCTCTACGCCTCGGCTGTGGCGGCTCGCGCCGACGTGCGGCTGTGGTCCGACTACCGCCAGCGGGGTCTCTCGGTGGTGGGGATGACCAGCCAGGTGGTGGCTATCCGGGTCCATGCCCGCGCGGACCGGCGGCTGGTGATCGTCGTCGACGAACGGAGTGCCGGTGGGGTCGTCGTCGGTCCCGACAACCGTGAGGTGGCCTTGCCGCGCGACCAGGTGGATCGTCGTCGCGTGGTCCTGGTGCGCCGCGACGGGCAGCTCTGGCGGGTGGCCCGGGTCGACGCGGTCGGGGCGAGGGTCAGGAGCCGCTGAGACCGGCCGCGATGACGTCGCGCGCGTCGGTGTCCTGGAAGCGGTAGCCGGCCTCCAGCAGAGCGGCGGGGACGGCCCGGAGCGAACCGAGCACCTCGGGCGCCATCGCGCCCGCGGCCACCTTGATCACCGGAGCCGGAACCGCGAGGAACGCCGGACGGTGGACCGCGTCGGCCAGGGCACGGGTGAACTCGCCGTTGGTCGGCGTCACCGGGCAGCAGAGGTTGATCGGACCGCTGACGTCATGGGCCAACGCGAAGCTGACGCCGCCGACCCAGTCCCGCAACGAGATCATCGGGAAGTACTGACGTCCGGAGCCGAGCCGGGTGCTGAGGCCGAGCCGGGCAAGCTGGCGCAGCGGACCCAGTGGCGGTGCGCCGGCGTCCATCACCGGGGCCGTGCGCAGCACGCAGACCCGGGCTCCGGCGTCACTTGCGGCCACCGTTGCGGCCTGCCATTGGCGAGTGACCTGGGTGAGGAGCGCGTCGCCGCGCGAGTCGCTGCTCTCGCTGACCTCGTCGGTCCCGTGGTCGCCGTAGAAGGAGATGCCGTTGCCCGCCAGGAAAGCCGGCGGGGTGGGCGCCTGGGCGATCGCTTCGGCAAGGACCGCGGTCGTGGTGACCCGGCTGTTCCGGAGCTCGGTGGCCCACTTCTTCGAGTGCGGGTTGCCGGCGGTGGGCGACCCCGCCAGGTTGACCACCGCGTCGGCGTCGGCGATCAACCCGAAGTCGACGAAGCCGGCGTAGGGATCCCAACGGGACTCACCTGCGCCGGCTTCACGACGCACCAGGCGGGTGACCTGGTGCCCTTGTTCGGTCAGGTGACGGCAGAGCGAACGGCCCAGAAGACCGCTCGCGCCTGCCGCCACCACTCGCATCTCAGACCTCGAAGACGCCGGCCTCGAGGCGACCCTTGACGTCCTGCAGGAACCGAGCGGCGTCGGCGCCGTCGATGATCCGGTGGTCGTAGGTCAGCGAGAGGTAGACCATCTGGCGGACCGCGATCGTCTCGCCCAGGTTCGCGTCGTCGATCACCACGGCGCGCTTCACCACGGTGCCGGTGCCGAGGATCGCGACCTGCGGCTGGTTGATGATCGGGGTGTCGAAGAGCGCACCCACGCTGCCGGTGTTGGTCAGCGTGAAGGTACCGCCGGAGAGCTCGTCCGGGGTGACCTTGTTGTTGCGGGTGCGGTCCGCGATGTCGGCGATCTTGCGGGCCAGACCGGCCACGTTGAGGTCACCGGCGTTGTGGATCACGGGGCTGAGCAGACCGCGCTCGGTGTCGACGGCGATCGCCAGGTGCTCGGCGTCGAAGTAGGTGATCTCGCCGGCCTCGACGTCAGCCTGTGCGTTCAAGGCGGGGTGCTGCTTGAGCGCGTCGATCGTGGCCTTGGCGAAGAACGGGAAGTACGAGAGCTTGACGCCCTCGCGTGCTGCGAAGTCCTTCTTCACCTCGTCGCGCAGGCGACCGATGTTGGTGACGTCGACCTCGACCACCTGGGTCAGCTGGGCGGAGGTCTGCAGCGACTCGATCATCCGCTTGGCGATCACCTTGCGCAGGCGGCTCATCTTCTCGGTCTTGCCACGCAGCGGCGACGGGGTGACGGGGGCGGCGGCCTTGGCGGCAGCAGCCGGTGCGGCGGCGGGAGCCTCGGCCGACTTCGCGGCGTCGAGAACGTCCTGCTTACGGATCCGGCCACCAACGCCGGAACCCTCGACGGTGCTCAGGTCGACACCGTGCTGCGAGGCGAGCTTGCGGACCAGTGGGGTCACGTAGCCGGCCTCACCGCTGACGGCGGCAGCGGCTGCGGCAGGAGCCGACGCCGGGGCGGGTGCGGCAGCGGGGGCCGGGGCTGCAGCGGGGGCCGGAGCGGGTGCGGCCGCGGGAGCGGGCGCTGCTGCCGGAGCCGGGGCTGCAGCCGGAGCGGCAGCCGGCGCCGGTGCGGCGGGCGCAGCAGGTGCTGCGGGAGCGGCCGGGGCCTCCTGGGCGGGCGCTGCCGGAGCTGCGGGTGCGGCCGGAGCGGCGGAGCCGTCACCGATCACGGCGAGCTCGGCACCGACCTCGACGGTCTCGTCCTCGGCGACCTTGATCTCCAGCAGCTTGCCGGCGACCGGCGACGGGATCTCGGTGTCGACCTTGTCGGTGGAGACCTCGAGCAGCGGCTCGTCGACGGCGACGTCGTCACCGACCTGCTTGAGCCAACGGGTCACGGTGCCCTCGGTCACCGACTCACCCAGTTCGGGCAGGGTCACCGAGGTACCGGAGGCAGCGCCACCGGAAGCAGCGGGCGCAGCCGGAGCGGCGGGGGCCTCAGCAGCGGCGGGCGCGGCCGGGGCCTCGGGGGCAGCCGGAGCAGCCGGGGCCTCAGCGGCGGGCGCGGGCTCCTCGGCGGGCGCCTCGGTCGCAGCAGCGGGGGCACCACCCTCGCCGGCGTCACCGATCACCGCGAGGACAGCGCCGACCTCGACGGTGTCGTCTTCAGCGGCGCGAATCTCCAGCAGGGTGCCGGCGATGGGAGAAGGGATCTCGGTGTCGACCTTGTCGGTCGAGACCTCCAGCAGCGGCTCGTCGACGGCGACGGTATCGCCGACCTGCTTGAGCCACCGGGTGACGGTGCCTTCAGTAACGGATTCGCCGAGTTCGGGGAGGGTGACTTCGCTGGCCATGGGTGTCCTTTTGGGCTCGTGGTCTAACAAGTGCAAGGTCTATCAGGAGTGTGCGTGCAGCGGCTTACCGGCTAGGGCCAGGTGGGCTTCGCCGAGAGCTTCGTTCTGGGTGGGGTGTGCGTGGATCAGCGGTGCCACGTCTTCGGCGTGCGCTTCCCAGTTGTAGATCAGCTGGGCTTCCCCGATCAGTTCGCCGACCCGGGCACCGACGAGGTGAACGCCGACTACCGGGCCGTCCTTGCGGCGAACAAGCTTCACGAAACCCTGGGTCTTCAGGATCTGAGACTTGCCGTTGCCGCCGAGGTCATAGGTGAGCGCCTCCACCTGATCGCCGCCCCAACGCTCTTCGGCATCGGCCTGGGAGAGGCCGACCGAGGCGATCTCGGGGTCGCTGTAGGTGACGCGCGGAATGCCGGACTCGTCGATCGGCTGCGGGGCCAACCCGGCGATCTGTTCGGCCACGAAGATGCCCTGGGCGAAGCCGCGGTGGGCGAGCTGCAGGCCGGGCACGATGTCGCCGACGGCGAAGACGCCCGGCACGTTGGTCCGGCAGTGGTCGTCGGCGAGCACGAAGCCGCGCTCCATCGCGACCCCCGCTTCGGCGTAACCCAGGCCGTCGGTGCTCGGCCCACGGCCGACCGCGACGAGCAGCAGCTCCGCCTCCAGACGCTGACCGCCGGCGGTGACGGCGACGCCGGTCTCGGTCCGCTCGACCGACTCGAAACGGGTGTTGGTTAGTGCCTTGATCTTGCGCTTGCGGAACGCCCGCTCCAGTGCCTTGGAGCTGGCTTCGTCCTCAGCGGGGACCAACCGGGGGAGTGCTTCGACGATGGTGACCTCGGCGCCGAAGGAGTTCCAGACGCTGGCGAACTCGGCGCCGATCACGCCGCCGCCGAGAACGATGACCGAGGCCGGGACCCGGTCCAGGGTGAGGGCGTGTTCGCTGGTCAGGACGCGTTCGCCGTCGACCTCGAGGCCGGGCAGCGAACGGGAGTAGGAGCCCGATGCCAGGACGACGTTGCGTCCGTGGAGCGTGGTGCCGTCGACCTCGACCGTGGTGGGGGAGGTGAGCCGGCCGGTGCCGTTGACGACGGTGATCCCGCGTGAGTTCACCAGACCGGTGAGGCCCTTGTAGAGCCGCGAGACGACGCCGTCCTTGTAGCTGTTGACGCCTGCCATGTCGATGCCCTCGAGGCTCGCCCGGACACCGAACTGGGCGGCGTGGCGCGCCGAGTCGGCGACCTCGGCGGCATGGAGCAACGCCTTGGTCGGCACGCAGCCCACGTGCAGACAGGTACCGCCGAGCTTGTCCCGCTCGACCAGCGCGACGGTGAGCCCGAGTTGGGCCGCACGCAACGCACAGGCATATCCACCTGAGCCAGCGCCGAGGACGACTACGTCGAATACCTCGGGGTCGGACTGGCTCTCCGCAACCGCCGCTACATCGGACACGATGCCCATCTTTGCACCATCGAGGGAGAACGTGGGGCAGGGGGCGCTGGCATGGATGAGTCAGACTGTGCACATGGGACTGTTTGATCGCTTCCGGCGCACCGGCATGCGCCGCCCGTCAGGAGACGCCGCGCGCACCGGTTCGACGACCGTGCGCGCGTCAGATGCTGCTGACGAACAGCACTTGCACAACTTCGTGACGACGCGCCGCGGGGTCGAGGGTTTCGTCGAGCCGCGCACCGCCGTCAGCGACGTGACGCTGCTGCTGGTGGCCCACGACGGCGAGTGGACCCGACGCCGGGTCCCGTCGGTGCAGTGGGCGCACAACTTCGCCAACAAGCATCAGGTCCCGTCCTACGACGCCGCCGTCGTGGGTATCCCGCAGCGGATGCGGGACTGGAACAAGCGGCAGAAGGAAGGCCGCAACCCCTGACCCCGACGGCGCACCAATAGCTGCCGAGGGCGCACCAATAGCCAGCGAGGGCGCACAAATGGGCAATCTCGATTGCTATTCGTGCGCCCTCGGCGGGGGTTACTGGGCTGCGTGGGCGCGGACGAACTCCAGGAGAGTGGTCAGTCCGAATCCGGTGCCACCGCTCGGCTGGTGGCCGTACGGTCCGCCGGTGTTGAACGCCGGCCCGGCGATGTCGAGGTGGCCCCACGGCACGCCGTCGGTGAACTCACGCAGGAACGCCGCCGCGTAGAGGCCGCCGCCCCAACGGACCCAGTCGTGCTGGGCGAGGTCGGCGACCTTGCTGCTGTGTACCCGCTCGTACATCTCCTCGGGGATCGGCATCGGCCACAGACCCTCGCCGGCCGTCTCCGAAGCACTCTTCAGGGCCGCGACGACCTCGTCGCTGCCGAGCACACCGGCCAGCTTGTCGCCCAGGGCGACCACCATCGCGCCGGTCAGGGTGGCGATGTCGACGATGGCGTCCGGCTTCTCGTTCGCCGCCATCACCAGCGCGTCGGCCAGGATCAGGCGGCCTTCGGCGTCGGTGTTGGAGACCTCGACGGTGGTGCCGCCGTGGATGCTGAGCACGTCGCCGGGACGCATCGCGTGGCCCGAGACCATGTTCTCGGCCATCGGTGCCCATGCGGTCAGCTTCACCGGCAACCCGAGCTTCGCGACCAGGAAGAGCGTGTTGATCACGGTGGCCGCACCGGCCATGTCCTCCTTCATCGTGGTCATCGAGCCGGCCGGCTTGATCGTGTATCCGCCGGTGTCGTAGGTGATCCCTTTACCGACCAGGGCGAGGTGCGTGGTGGCGCCCTCCGGCGACCAGGTCAGCTTCACCAGGCGCGGCGGAGTGGTGGAGCCGCCACCGACACCGAGGATGCCGCCACAGCCGTCGGCGGCCAACCTCTCCTCGTCCCAGATCTCCAAGCCGATCGAGGGGGCGCCCTTGCCCTTGGTGAGCTCGGCGTGGGCCTCGCGGACGGCGTCCGCGAACGACGGCGGGTTGAGCTCGTTGGCCGGCAGGTTGACCCAGCGACGGGTGCTGTTGACCGCGTCGGCGACCAGTTCGGCGGCAGCGAAGGCGTCGATCGCCTCGTTCTGGCGGGCGATCGAGCTGAGCACGACGACCTCGGCGACACCCGGCGTCGACGGCGCGGAGTCGCGCTTGAACTCGGTGAAGGTGTAGGCACCCAACCGGGCGCCTTCGGCGACAGCGCGCAGCAGCTCCGGGGTCTGGGCGGGAAGGGCGATCGCGAGTGAGGCGGCGTTGCTGACCACGCGCACCGCGGCACCCGCCGCGCGGCGGACCACAGCCGGGGTCACGTCGGCCTCGTCGCCGAGTCCGACCAGGATCAACAGCGGGGTGTTGACGGTGTCGTTGGTGGGAACCTTGACCACTTCGCCGACCTTGCCGGCGAAGCCGAGCGAGGAGAGCAGCGGACGCAGCTTGCGTCCGTAGGCGGTACCGATCTCTTCGGCGCCTTGGGCCGGGGCCAAGCCCTTCGCGGTCTTCACGATGCCGACGACGACGGCGTCGGCACGGGTCTTGGCAGGCGATGCATTACGCAGGGTGTAGGACGTCACCCTGTGACTGTAGTCCGGGCGCTGTGCCCAGGTTCATCCGCCGGGTGAGTGGTCGCCGTGCACATCACGCGCCTCTCGTGGGATAAGTTCCCGCCATGAGCGACAACGCATCCTTGTTGACCTCGCCGATCCACGAACGTCACGTGGAGCTCGGGGCCAAGTTCTCGGAGTTCGGTGGATGGTCGATGCCCCTCGAGTACGCCACCGGCGTCGTGAAGGAGCATGCTGCAGTCCGTGAGGGCGTCGGCGTCTTCGACGTCAGCCACCTGGGTAAAGCGGTCGTCAACGGCCCCGGCGCGGCGGAGTTCATCAACTCCACGCTGACCAACGACCTCGGCCGCATCGCGCACGGCCAGGCCCAGTACACGCTCTGCTGTGACGACGAGACCGGCGGCATCGTCGACGATCTGATCGTCTACTTCCACACTGACGACCGCGTCCTGCTGGTGCCGAACGCCGCCAACACCGCCGAGGTGGTCCGCCGGCTCGCCGCCGCGCTGCCCGAGGGCGTGACGATCACCGACCATCACCGCGACTACGCCGTCTTCGCGATCCAGGGCCCGAAGTCCGACGAGACGCTGGCCGCTGTCGGCCTGCCGGTCGGCCATGACTACATGACCTTCGTCGAAGGCACCTTCAACGAGACCGGTGTGGTGGTCTGCCGGACCGGCTACACCGGTGAGCGCGGCTACGAGCTGATCGTCGCCAACGACACCGCGACCGCGTTGTGGGACGCCGTCCTGGCCGCTGGCGCCGAGTTCGGGATCACCCCGTGCGGCCTGGGCGCGCGCGACACCCTGCGTACCGAGATGGGCTACCCCCTGCACGGCCAGGACATCGGTCCCGACACGACGCCGATCGAAGGTCGCGTCGGCTGGGCTGTGGGCTGGAAGAAGCCTGCCTTCTGGGGCCGTGAGGTTCTGCTCGCCGCTAAGGCGGCTGAGGGCCCGAAGCGGAACCTGCGTGGCCTGATCGCCACCGGCCGCGGTATCCCGCGCCCCGGGATGCGGGTGCTGCTGACGCCGGACGTTCCGCTCGGCGAGATCACCTCGGGCACCTTCTCACCGACGCTCCGCAAGGGCATCGGTCTGGCGATCCTCCCGGATTTCGTCGCCGACGGCGCTGAGGTCAGCGTGGACATCCGCGGCCGCCAGGAGGTCTTCACCGTGGTCAAGCCGCCGTTCGTGGACACCTCCGTCCGCAAGTCCTGACCGCCGAGCCGTCAGGCATACGCGCCCAGCCGTCAGGCGTACGCGCCGAGCCGTCAGGCGTACGCGCCGAACGGTCAGCAACACGCGGCCGAACCGGCAGGCTTACGCGCCCAGCCGTCAGCAAACCTGCGTCAGTACGAGGCGATCGCGACCACGACCAGAACCGTCGTCGCGGTCGTCTCGACGACGGCGCCGTAGACATCCCCGGTGACGCCGCCGAACCGCTTGCGCGCAGTGACGGCGATCCAGAGACCGGTCAGCAGACCAGCGCCGGCGCCGAGAGCCAACCGGAGCAGGGTGTCGTTCGAGTCGCCCCCACTCCAACTGTTGCCGAGGTCGCCGTACCCGATGGTCGCTGCGAGCCCGGCAGCGACGAGGCCGGCCGCCACCGCCGTGGCGAGAGCCAACAACGCAGGCGTGACGCTCGCCGCCACCGCGTGACCGAGGCCGTCACGCCGGGCCGGTGGGAAGGCGTTGGTACCGAGCAGCGCGAGCATGAACCGGCTGACGACCAGCGCGGCCAGCAGCGTCGCGGCGGCGAGTTGCGGACCGATCGCAAGCAGTTGCGCGAGCGCGGCGACCTGAAGCAGCAGCGTGAAGAGCAGGGTCGCTACGCCGAACGGTCCGATGTCGGACTGCTTCATGATCGCCAGCGCGGCCTCGCCCGAGCGTCCGGAGCCAAGCCCGTCGGCGGTGTCGGCGAGACCGTCGAGATGCATCGCCCGGGTCAATGCGGCCAGCGCGCCGACGGCCAGCACCGCCACCACGAACGGTGGTGATCCGACGCCGAGGCCGCCGACCAGCCACCACGGCACGATCAACAGTGAGGCCAGTAGAGCGCCGCCGACCGGGGCCAGCGCCAACGACCAACCGGCGACCCGGGGGTCCACCTTCTTCGGCGGTGGCACCGGGATCCGGGTCAGCGTGCCGAGCATCAACCAGAGCGCGTTCACAGACGCTGCACCTTTCCCGCCACGCACCAGCGGACATCCTCGGTGACCGAGGCGATCATGGAGTTGAGCCTGCCCATCTCGTCGCGGAACCGTCGGGAGCCGGACCCGTTCGGGACGACGCCCTGCCCGACCTCATTGCTGACCGCGACGACGCGTCGTGCGGTGGCCGCCCAGGCGGTGGCCAACTCGGCCATCTCGGCTCGGACCGCAGCTTCGCCGCCGGTCGCCCAGGCGCCGTCGTCCCAGCCGTCGTGACGGTCCATGATCCGGGTCAGCCACAGGGTGAGGCAGTCGATCAACAACGGCGGCCCGTCGGCGCTGAGGTGCTGCACCAGGTCGAGGGTCTCGACGGTGGTCCAGTTCGCCGGCCGGCGGCGCTGATGCAGGTCGACCCGCTGCACCCACTCGGCGTCGTCGCCGGGTGGGTAGGAGGTTGCCAGGTAGTGCACCTCGGACCGGTCCGCCAACAGGCGTTCGGCCTCGACAGACTTGCCGGAGCGGGCCCCGCCCAGCACCAGCGTCCGCACCGTCAGCGGCCCGGCCACCGCAACCCCGTCGGGTGCCAGCAGGGTGGCGCCGTCGTCGTGCACCTCCGCGCCCCAGTCCGCCAACCTGCGCGCCAGCTCAGGCGTCGGAGGATTGTGGTGCGAGAGGTGGGTGGCGACGACGCGGGTGCGGTCGGTGATCGCGCCGACGGCCCGGAGCCGACGGAGTTGGTCGGGGAAAGTCGCGAGATCGAGGTGCCGGGTGCCGTGGTCGACCCGATCGCCGAAGCTCTCCTCCAACAGGACCAGATCGAAGTCGGCGTCCCGGGTCGCGTCGAGGGCGGCGTCGGGGAGCGGCCCGGTGTCGGTGGCGTAGAGGATCCGCTCGCCGCGCGGAGTGGTCAGGTCGTAGAGCACGCACTCGGCGGCACCGTCGAGGCCCAGACCGGTGCGGTGGTCGGCTTCGAGGACGCGCACGGTGAAGCCGTCGTACCGCACCGTGTCGCCAGGAGCGACCACCTGGAACGAGACGTCGGCGTCGGGGGCCACCCAGTGCCGGGCGGTCTCGACGACGTCGGCCGGCCCGACGACCAGCAACGGCGCTGCGGTGACCCAGGAGCGGTACATCAGCGTGGCGGGGCTGAAGTGGTCGGTGTGCTGGTGGGTGTGCAGGATCAGCCGGACGTCGGCGAGTGAGATGCCGAGGCGTTCTGCGGCGAGAGGTGTGCTCGGTGCACAGTCGAGCAGCACCTGGCCGTCAACGAGCGCTGCTGCCTGAGCCCGGACCCGGCCCGCACTTCGCTCAGCCGTGCAGGACGCGCAGCTGCAGAACGGGGTGGGCCAACCGTCCGCCGCGCCGGTACCGATCAGCCTCACTGCCATGGCCGCAACCCTAGTGGCGGGTCTCGGACCCGATGGCGTGGCGGTCGCCTAGGCTGAGCGCATGGCTCCCGATCACACGCCGAACTTCGCGGACTCCGCCGACCTCAGCAAGATCAAGCTGCCGTTCCGGTGGGAGATGTTCGACGAGGCCGGTGCGGTCACCCGACCCTCCGCCGAGGAGTTGCTCGACCAGCTCTTCGAGAACCAGGCCGACGCCGAGTCGTGGTTGGGGGAGTACTTCCCCGAGCTGCTCGACGGTGGCGTCGAGTCGGTCTCGCTGCTGGAGAACGACGACCTCGTCTATGGGCCGATGTCACTGCGGGCCTAGCTCGCCAACCGGTGCTGCGGGCGTAGCTCGCGAGTTCAACTCAGCGGGCGCAGCAGCAGGTAGCCGCCGCCCGCCAGCGCGCCGAGGGCGATCGCCGCGAAGAGGGTGACCCAGATGATCGCCGGTACTCGCGTCTGCCGGGCCAGCTGATCGGCGTCCGACCCGTAGTCGCGGTGCCGACGGCGATGCAGTTGGAGCTCCCACACGGTTCGGGGCGCGCCGAGCAGCAGTAGCCAGGCCAGCACCTGGGCGCACCAGCTCTGCCCGTCGCCGTCCAGCCAGCGGGTGGCAGCCGCCAACGCACCGGCCACCAGCACCAGCAGGGCCCAGCCGAAGAGGTTGCGGACGTGCAGCATCAACAGGACGGTGGCGACCAGGGCCGTCCAGAGCACGGCCAACGGCCAGCCTCGGTCGATCAACGCTGCGGCGCCGAGGCCGGTCAGCGCGGGCGCCGGATAGCCAGCAGCTGTCGTCAGGCTCAGTCCAGGGCCGCTGGCCAGGCCGCGGTGGGTGGTCAGGCCGGAGGCGTCGCGGTGCAGGCGGATCGGGCCGAGCCGCCGTCCGGTGAGGACCGCGACCAGAGCATGCCCACCTTCGTGGACGGCGGTCACCACGTGTCGCAGCCGTCGCCAGCTCGGCGTCCAGGCGACGAGCGCCGCCACCAGGACGAGGATGATCGGCGCGCTCACGGCGGCAAGACTGCCACGGACCCGGTGAGCGGATAGGCTGCGGTCCGTGCAGGCCTATCTCGAGCTGGTCCAGAAGATCCTCAGCGACGGTGTCGACAAGAGCGACCGCACCGGCACCGGTACCCGCAGCATCTTCGGGCACCAGATGCGGTTCGACCTGACCGAAGGCTTCCCACTGGTCACCACGAAGAAGATCCACACCCGTTCGGTCTTCGCGGAGCTGCTGTGGTTCCTGCGCGGCGATACGAACGTGAAGTGGCTCCAGGACCGAGGCGTCTCGATCTGGGACGAGTGGGCGGACGCCGACGGCAACCTCGGCCCGGTCTACGGCTACCAGTGGCGCTCCTGGCCGACGCCGGACGGCAGCCACGTCGATCAGATCAAGAAGCTGATCGACGGCATCCGCCGCAACCCCGACTCGCGCCGCCACATCGTCTCGGCCTGGAACGTGGCCGACGTCGACGAGATGGCGCTGCCGCCGTGCCACACCATGTTTCAGTTCTACGTCGCGCCTGCCGACGACGACGGCCCGGCGCGGTTGTCGTGCCAGCTCTATCAGCGCAGCGCTGACGTCTTCCTCGGCGTCCCGTTCAACATCGCCTCCTACGCGTTGCTGACCCACATGGTGGCCCAGGTGACCGGGTTGCGGGTCGGCGAGTTCGTGCACACCTTGGGCGATGCGCACCTGTACTCCAACCACTTCGAGCAGGCCCGGTTGCAACTCACCCGTGAGCCGCGGGCGTTGCCGACGCTCTGGCTCGACGAGTCGGTCACCGAGATCGACGCCTTCGACCTGGAGCATCTCGAGGTCCGCGGCTACGACCCGCACCCGGGGATCAAGGCGCCGATCGCGGTATGAGCATCACCCTGATCGCGGCGTACGCGCGGAACCGGGTGATCGGCGACGGTCTGGTCATCCCGTGGCGCAGCCGCGAGGATTTCGCACACTTCAAGAACACCACGATCGGGCACACCCTGATCATGGGCCGACTCACCTACGACTCGATCGGGCGCCCGTTGCCCGGTCGCCGGACCATCGTGCTGACCCGTGACGCCGACTGGCGGGCCGAGGGCGTCGACGTCGTTCACACGTTGGAGCAGGCGATCGGGCTGGCTGGCGACGCCGAGGTCTTCGTCGCGGGTGGGGCGCAGATCTACGAACTAGCGTTGCCGATCGCCACCCATCAGGTGCTGACCGAGCTACACGACGACGCCGTGGGTGACGTGTTCTACCCGGAGTTCGCGGCCGACGAGTGGGTCGAGACCCGCCGGGAGTCGCACCCCGAACTGGATCCGCCGCTGGACTGGGTGTGGTGGCAGCGGCGATGAGGCTGCGGATCGACCCGACGTCGTCGACGCCACCGTTCGAGCAGGTGAAGGAGCAGATCACCGCAGCGGTCGACGCCGGCAGGCTGGCACCGGGGGAGAAGCTTCCGCCGGTGCGTTCCTTGGCCACCGAGCTGGGCCTGGCCGCGAACACGGTGGCCCGTGCCTACAAGGAGTTGGAGCTCCTCGGCGTGGTGGCGACCCGGGGTCGGGCCGGCACCGTGGTGTTGGGCGCGGGTTCTGCGCGCGCAGCACGCGAGGCCGCTGCTGCGTATGCAGGTGCCGTGCGTGCGCTGGGACTCTCGGCGGCCGAGGCCCACGAGCTCCTGGACAGGGCGCTGGATCAGTGAGCTCGGACATGGCCGAGACTGGAGCCGTGGCCCCTACCATCGTCGTCTCAGCTGTCGCTCTGGTCCGGGACGGCGCGGTGCTCACCGTCCGCAAGCGCGGTACCTCGAAGTTCATGCTGGTCGGCGGCAAGCCGGAGGCCGGCGAGACGCCGCTCGACTGTGCCGTGCGCGAGACGAAGGAAGAGGTAGGCCTCGAACTTCGCGACCTCGAACTGCTCGGCGAGTTCACCTCCGAGGCCGCCAACGAGCCCGGCCACCTCCTGCACTCGACGGTGTTCCGTGCGGAGTTGTCGGGGGAGCCGGCCGCTGCCGCCGAGATCGCCGAGTTGCGCTGGACCGCCCTGGACGGCGCGTACGACGATCTCGCGCCGATGCTCGAGTTCAACGTGCTCCCTTTGTTGCGCTCAATGTGACCTCAGCGCGCGGTTTCGTGCCCAAACCGCGCGCTGAGGTCACATTGAGCACAGACGTAACAAATCTCCGGGCCGCGTTACGTTGTCGAATCGTCGTTGGCGCAACGCGGTGATCTTCGCTTCCTAGGTTCCTTTCATCGGGGAGATCGAGGACCTGGAGGGAAGATGGATGTGAAGAATCCGCGCGCTCAGCTATGGCTGCACAAGGGCCGGACGGCCGTCGCTGCGGCTGCGGTGGGGGCGACCTGTGCGGTGGTGCTCACTCAGACCGGGGGCGAGGGGCCGGGGGCCGATTCGACGGCGTCCGTGCAGATCGAGAGCGTCGGCTATCAGCAGGCGGTCGCCCAGGCGGCGGCTGCGCCGGGCGAGGCCAAGGTGACCGTGGTCGCGACCGGCGGAACCCTTGCCGGTAAGGCGAACGGGCGTGACACGTTCGGCTCCTACCGGGCCGGCACCTACCCGGTCGCTGACATGCTCGACGTACTGCGCCCTGAGTTGGATGCACTCGGCACCGTCGACTCGGTGCAGTTCGGCAACGGTGGTTCCGGCAGCTACACGATCGAGAAGTACCGAGAGCTGACTCTCGCCGTCGAGACCGCTCTGGAGACCGCTGACGGCGTCGTGGTCACCACCGGAACCGACACGATGGAGGAGTTCGCCTACTGGCTCGACCTCACGGTGCAGAGCAAGAAGCCGGTGGTGATCACCGGCGCGATGCGACCGTGGGCGGCAGGCGCGACGGCGTCCGACCAGCCGGTGATCGGCACCGACGGTCCGGCCAACCTCTACAACGCGGTCAAGCTCGCCGCCGGTCAGCAGACCTACTGTTTCGGCACCGTCCTGATGCTCAACGACGAGATCCACACCGCCCGTGAGGTGCGTAAGGGCAACGCGACCCGGATGAACACCTTCGAGACGCCGCTGCTCGGCCCGGCCGGCTGGATCGACCAGGGATCGACGACGCTGCGGCGTGCGCCGGCCCGGGTGAACACTTGCGACACCGACGACTGGTTCACCCCGTTCGACGTCTCCGAGATCGCCCCGAGCGACCTCCCGAAGGTCGAGATCGCCTTTGCCTACCAGGGCGCAAGCGGTGCGGGCATCACCTCCGCGGCAGCGGCCGGCGCCAAGGGGATCGTCACGATGGGCACGGGGACCGGCGGGCTCAGCGGCACCATGGGCGCTGCTCGAACTGCCGCCGTCAACGACGGCGTCTGGTTCGTGACCACCTCGCGCACCGGAACCGGCACGGCCTCCGGCGGGGGCAACGGAATCATCGGCGGCGGTGACCTGCAAGGGCCGAAGGCGCGGCTGCTGTTGTTGCTGTCGCGGGCCTTCACGACCGACTTCAACCAGGCCAAGACCTGGTTCGCCGAGATCGGCAACCCCGACTCCTCCAACCCGGGCGCCTGAGCGGCCCAGCGAGATGGTGACTGAGATGACGAAGAAGAACAGCATGCGCGCGGTCTCGGCGGCGGCCGTGACCGGACTCGGCCTCGCGGTCCTGGCGGTCGGCGCAAGCACTGGTGCGACCGCCTCACCCGAGACCCAGGTCGTGGTCAGCAGCCCGACCTACCAGAAGGCTGTCGCGCAGGCCGCGGCGGCACCGGGTGCGGCCAAGGTGACGGTGGTCGCGACCGGCGGAACCCTTGCCGGCAAGGCGAACGGGCGTGACACGTTCGGCTCCTACCGAGCCGGCACCTACCTGATGAGCGACCTCCTCGACCAGTTGCGGCCGGAACTCAACGGCGTCGCCGACGTCGACGCGGTCCAGTTCGGCAACGGCGGTTCCAGCAGCTACACGATCGAGAAGTACCGGGAGCTGACCATGGCCGTCGAGGAGGCGCTCAAGACCTCCGACGGCGTGGTGGTGACCACGGGTACCGACACGATGGAGGAGTTCGCCTATTGGCTCGACCTCACGGTGCAGAGCAAGAAGCCGGTGGTGATCACCGGTGCGATGCGACCGTGGGCGGCAGGCGAGACGCCCGGCGACAAGCCGGTGATCGGCACCGAAGGTCCCGCGAACCTCTACAACGCGGTGAAGTTGGCGGCGGGTCAGCGGACCTACTGTTTCGGCACCGTCCTGATGCTCAACGACGAGATCCACGCCGCGCGTGAGGTGCGCAAGACCAACACCACCCGGATGGACACCTTCGGCTCGCCGTCCAACGGACCGCTCGGGTACATCGACGAAGGCGCCACCGTGCTCAACCACGCACCCGCTCGCCTCGGGCGGTGTGACGGCGACGGGTGGGCGACGCCGTTCGACGTCTCGACGATCACCCCGGCGGACCTGCCCAAGGTCGAGATCGCCTATGCCTACCAGGAGGCGAGCGGCTCGATGATCGAGGGCTTCGTCAATGACGGGGCCAAGGGGATCGTCACTATGGGCACCGGAGCCGGCGGACTGAGCGGCACGATGGGCGCAGCTCGTACGGCGGCGATCGGCAACGGGGTCTGGTTCGTCTCCACCACCCGGACCGGCACCGGCAACGTCACCGGATCGGGGAACGGCGTCATCGCCGGTGGTGACCTGCAGGGCACCAAGGCGCGTCTGTTGCTGCTGCTCTCACGGGCCTTCACCGACGACATCGCCAAGGCCCGGGGCTGGTTCTCGACCATCGGCAACCCCGCCGCGGTCTACGTGCCGGGTGAGGTGACCGAGCCGGAGCCGGAGACGCCGGAGCCGACGGTCACCGGGACCAGCGCCACCAAGCTCAAGATCGCCAAGCCGGTCAAGGTCCGCAAGAAGTTCCGTGTCACGGTGACGGTGACCGGTGCGGAGAAGGTCATTCCGACCGGCACGGTCACCTTCCGGATCAACGGCACCACGGTGAAGAAGGTCAACCTCTACGCCTCGAAGAAGGGCGTGATCACCATCAAGCTGCCGAAGCAGAAGAGCCCCGGCAAGATCGGCGTCGAGGCCTACTTCACCCCGGCGGCGACCAGCAAGCTCGCGCCCAGCAACGCGATCAGCTGGGTACACGTCAAGCGCAAGTAGCCTCAATGTGACCTCAGCGTCGCGTTTCGTTCCGAAACTGCGCGCTGAGGTCACATTGACGCGCTGGACCGGGGTTCGGGCGGATTGTCCGAGGTGGCAAGGTGGAGGCCATGGAACTCCGGATCTTCACCGAACCCCAGCAAGGCGCCACCTACGACGACCTGCTCGCCGTCGCGCAGGCCGCAGAGAGCCTCGGGTTCGGCGCGTTCTTCCGTTCCGACCACTATCTGGGGATGGGCACCGACGGTCTTCCCGGGCCGAGCGACGCCTGGACCACGTTGGCCGGACTGGCCCGCGACACCGAGACCATCCGGCTCGGCACGATGATGACCTCGGCCACCTTCCGGCACCCGGGGGTGCTCGCGATCCAGGTCGCGAACGTCGACCAGATGAGCGGCGGCAGGATCGAACTGGGTATCGGTGCCGGCTGGTTCGAGGCCGAGCACACCCAGTACGGCATCCCGTTCCCGAGCACCAAGGAGCGGTTCGACCGCTTCTCCGAGCAACTCGCCGTGATCACCGGTCTGTGGCGGACGCCGCTGGGGGAGCGCTACGACTTCGCCGGCGAGCACTACACCCTGACTGACTCCCTGGCGCTGCCGAAGCCGGTTCAGGACCCGCACCCGCCCGTGTTGATCGGCGGCCTCGGCAAGAAGCGGACGCCGGCCCTCGCCGCCCGCTATGCCGACGAGTTCAATCTGCCCTTCGTCTCCCTGGAGACCACCCGGGACCAGTTCGCCCGGGTCCGGGCAGCCTGCACCGAGATCGGCCGCGACCCCGACGAATTGATCTGGTCCAACGCGCTCGTGGTCTGCGTCGGCCGCGACGAGGCCGAGATCGCCCGGCGGGCCGGCCGGATCGGGCGTGAGGTCGCCGAACTCCGGGAGAACGGCCTCGCCGGTACCCCCGCAGAGGTGGTCGAGAAGATCAACGCCTACGCAGCGGCGGGCGCTCAGCGGATCTATCTCCAGGTCCTCGATCTGGCCGATCTGGAGCACTTGGAACTGATCGCTACCGAGGTCATGCCACACCTCGCCAAGACGGAGCGATAACCTTCACCTTATGACGTCAGTTGCACCCGAGGCGCCCTTCGGTCGCGTGCTCACCGCTATGGCCACCGCGTTCCACGAGGATGGCTCCGTCGACTTCGACGGCACCTCCGCGATCGCCGCCCACCTGGTGGCCAACGGCCACGACGGTTTGGTCGTCTCCGGCACCACCGGTGAGTCGCCGACCACCTCGATCGAGGAGGACGGCGAGATCCTCGCCGCGGTCCGGGCCGCGGTCGGCCCGAGCATCAAACTGGTTGCCGGTGTCGGCACCAACACCACGGTGCACTCCGTCGAGTTGGCCAAGCAGGCCGAGAAGAACGGTGCTGACGCCGTCCTGCTGGTCACCCCGTACTACAACAAGCCCAGCCAGAAGGGCCTGCTGCACCACTTCCGTCAGGTCGTGGACGCCAGCGAACTGCCGGTCATGCTCTACGACGTGCCCAGCCGGACCGGCACCACGATCGCCTTCGACACCTACGCCCAGGCAGCCGAATGGGACAAGGTGATCGCGGTCAAGGACGCCGTCGGTGACATGGTCCGCGCGCTGCGGATCAAGACCGAACTTGGCCTGGCCGTCTACTCCGGTGACGACGCCAACAGCCTCGGCTTCCTGGCCCACGGCGCCTGCGGCGTCGTCTCGGTGGTCGGCCACGCGGCCGGCAACCAGATCAAGGCGATGTTCGACGGCTGGTTCGCCGGCGACATCGACGGCGCACGCGAGATCTTCACGCGGCTGCTCCCCGCGACGGACGCCATCATGGGCGTCCCCAACTATGGAGCCACCACGGCAAAGGCGACGCTGCAGTTGCTCGGTGTCATCAACAACCGGAACGTGCGCAGCCCGCTCGTTCCACTCGACGACGAGGAGTACGCCGCGCTTCGTGCGGGGCTGGCCGCGTCCGGCCTGATCTGAGGAGTAGATGAGCCACACCCATCCTGAACTGACCGCTCCAGGTCCGCTGGCCCCCGGCGGCCTGCGGGTCACCCCGCTCGGAGGGCTCGGAGATGTCGGTCGGAACATGACCGTCTTCGAGTACGACGGCCGTCTGCTGATCGTCGACTGCGGCGTCCTCTTCCCTGAGGACCACCACCCCGGCGTCGACCTGATCCTGCCCGACTTCGAGTCCATCCGTGACCGTCTCGACGACGTCGAGGCGCTGGTGCTCACGCACGGCCACGAGGACCACATCGGGGCCACCCCCTACCTGCTGCGGGAACGCTCCAACATCCCGCTGGTGGGCTCTGAGCTCACCCTCGCCCTGCTCGGGTCCAAGCTCCGGGAGCACCGCCTCAAGGAGACCGTGCACCATGTGGTCAAGGAGGGGGAACGGATCGCGTTCGGTCCCTTCGACCTCGAGTTCGTCGCGGTGAACCACTCGATCCCGGACGCGTTGGCGGTCGCCATCCGTACCGGCGCCGGGATGGTGCTGCACACCGGCGACTTCAAGATGGACCAGCTGCCGCTGGACGGTCGGATCACCGACCTGCGCGCCTTCGCGCGGCTCGGTGAGGAGGGCGTCGACCTCTTCCTCACCGACTCCACCAACTCCGAGGTTCCTGGCTTCACGACCACGGAGAAATCGATCTCTCCGGTGCTCGACCGGGTCTTCCACGAGAGCGACCAGCGGATCATCGTGGCCTGCTTCGCCTCGCACATCCACCGTGTCCAGCAGATCCTGGACGCCGCCGTCGAGCACGGGCGCAAGGTGGCCTACGTCGGCCGCTCCATGGTCCGCAACATGGCGGTGGCCCGTGACCTCGGCTACCTCAACGTGCCGCCGGGGGTGCTGGTCGACGCGAAGGAACTGGCAGCGTTGGCACCCGAGAAGCAGGTGCTGATCTCCACGGGTTCGCAGGGCGAGCCGATGTCGGCGCTGAGCCGGATCGCCCAGCGCAGCCACCACTTCGTACACATCGAGGAGGGCGACACCGTCATCCTCGCCTCGTCGCTGATCCCCGGCAACGAGAACGCCGTCTACCGGGTGATCAACGGTCTGGCACGTTGGGGCGCACGGGTGGTCCACAAGGGCAACGCGCTGGTCCACGTCTCGGGCCACGCCTCGGCCGGTGAGCTGCTCTACTGCTACAACATCGTCAAGCCGCGCAACGTGATGCCGGTGCACGGCGAGATCCGGCACCTGCTCGCCAACGGTGAGCTGGCCAAGGCGACCGGCGTGCAGAACGTCGTCATCGCGGAGGACGGCGTGGTCGTCGACCTGATCGACGGCAAGGCCGAGATCACCGGCAAGGTGTCGTGCGGCTACGTCTTCGTCGACGGCCAGTCGGTGGGCGACATCACCGAAGCGTCGCTGAAGGATCGCCGGATCCTCGGCGAGGAGGGCTTCATCTCGGTCATCGTGGTGATCGACTCGGTCACCGGCAAGGTGGCGGCCGGCCCGGAGATCCACGCCCGCGGCTTCGCCGAGGACGACACCACGTTCGACGCGATCAAGCAGCCGATCATCGATGCGCTCGATCGTGCCCTGGCGGACGGCGTCAAGGACACCCACCAGCTCCAGCAGCAGGTGCGCCGCGTGATCGGCCGTTGGGTCTCCAACACCCACCGCCGACGCCCGATGATCGTCCCGGTCGTCGTCGAGTCCTGAGGCTGGGCCCACCAGCTCGACCTAGGTGGCGGCTGGCTCCCCGATACTGGGAGCCAGCCGCCACTTACGCGTTACCGGACCTTCTGCCGCGCATCGGCGTCGAGCGTGAGGATCTCGTCCATCGCGGCGAGGCCGACCTGATCGTGGGTAATCCACACCAACGACCGTCCTTGGCGGGTGGCCAGGATGTCGCGGGCCACGGCTTGCGCGGTGGCGGTGTCCAGGTGAGCGGTCGGCTCGTCGAGAACCAGTACCGGATGCTGGGCCAGCGCGGCGCGAGCGAGTCCGAGGCGGGCCCGTTCACCGCCGGAGACCGCACGCCCGCCGTCGCCGATCCTGGTCGCCAGCCCCTGGGGGAGCGCGTCGAGCCAAGGGCCGAGGTGGACCGAGCGGATCGCCAGCTCCACGGTGAGGTCGTCGGCCTCCGGCGCGGCGAGGCGGATGTTCTCCGCAACTGTCGAGGCGAACAGGTACGGGTCGTCGTCCACGACGCCGACCACACGTCGCAGGTCGTCGCCGGTGAGCTCGGCATAGTCGGTTCCGTTGAGCCGCGCGCTGCCGTCGACCGGCAGCAGGAAACGGGCCAGAACCATCGCCAGGGTGCTCTTGCCGCTCCCCGACGGACCGGTGACCCCGACCCACCGGCCCGGCGTCAGCTCGAGGTCGACGGCGGCGAGCGCGGGCGTGCCGTCGATCCACTCGGCGCTGACTCCGGCCAGTGTCACCTCGCCCGGTCCTGCTGGCAGCGCCCGGGGGGTGGCCGGGTCGGTGACGGCCGGGGGAGTGGAGAACAGGGCGTCGACGCGATCCCGGGCGGCGCGGGTCCGGACGCTGAGCGCCCCGGTGTCGGCGAGCGGAGCGGTGACGTCGGCCAACGCGAGCGGCAGCAGCAGGAGCAGCGCGAGCAGCGGGCCGGAGACCTCGCCGTCGGCCAGCGCCGGGGCGCCGAGCAGCGCGACGGCGACGACACCGAGGCCGGCCACCGTCAGCGCCAGGGCACGGCCGGCGGCGGTGCTGCGGGCCGAGCCGGCGGAGGCTGTGCTCAGCCGGTCGCCGGCAGCGTCCACGTCCGCCAGTGCCTGCCGGTCGGCCTGCCAGAGCACGAGCTGCCGGGCCGAGTCGATCAGCTCCGTGGAACGCCGGCCGATCTCGCCGCGGGCCGCTACGAACCGGGGCTCGTAGTGCTGGGCGCCGAGCCGACCGGCGAGCCAGGCGATCGCCCCGCCACCGAGGCTGACCGCGGCGATCGGCAGGGTCGCGGCGGGGAGGATCAGGAAGGCGGTGAGTAAGGCCAGGGCAGCGACACCGAGCCAGGTGACCAGCGGGAGCCGCACCCGGAGCCGGTCATCGAGCTCGGCGTCGACGTCGTCGACGATCCCGGTGAGGACGTCGCTGCTCCGCCCGAGGCGGGCCGGGACCAGCGGGATCAGGGCGGCGTAGACGGCGCTGCGCCGTTCGGCCAGGACCCGGAGCGCGACATCGTGGGAGAGCAGGCGCTCGGCGTAGCGGAGTGCGGGCCGGGCGAGCCCGAAGGTGCGGACGCCGACGATCGCCACGGTCAGCATCATCACCGGCGGCTGTTCGGCACTGCGCGCGATCAGCCAGCCCGCGGTCGCCGTCAACGCGACACCGGAGGCCGAGGCGAGGGTCCCGAGCAGCAGTGCCCACAGCCAACGGGCCCGGCTCGGAGCGTCGGGTTCGGGGCTTTGCGGGACCGGGCTGGTCGCTGCCAGCGGCTCCGGGAGCCGGGCCGGTGCCCGGTCCGGTGTGACGGCGTCCGGGGCGTCCGGGCCGTTGAGCGCGATCACCTGGTCGGCGGCCGCGACGACCGAGTCGCGGTGTGCCACCACGATCACCGTGCGGGTCTCGGAGATCGCCTTCAGGATCTCGATCATCACCTGCTCGGTCTCGTCGTCGAGGTGCGCGGTCGGCTCGTCGAGAAGGACGTAGGGCCGGTCCGCAAGCAGCACCCGGGCCAGGGCGAGCCGGGCCCGCTGTCCGGCCGACAGGCCGAGCCCCTCCTCGCCGAGCGGGGTCTCCAACCGCGCGGGAAGCCCGGCGACCAAGGAGGCCAGGTCGACGGCGGCCAGCACGTCCCAGAGGTCGTTGTCGGTGGCGTGGGGCACCGCGATCCGCAGGTTCGTGGCCACCGTGTCGGGGACGATCCAGGGCCGTTGGGGGACCTGGGCCACCGAGCGTTGCCATTGATCGTCGTCGAGGCCGCCGCGGTCGAAACCGCCCCCGGCGACCGGAAGCTCGCCGAGGAGCGCCTGCAGCAGCGTGCTCTTGCCGCAGCCCGAGGGGCCGACGATGGCGGTGATCCCGCGCGCCGGGATGGTCGCCGTCAGCCCCCGTACGACGGGTTCGTCCCGTCCGGGCCAACTGAGGGTGAGGTTGTCGATGTGGATCGGGACCGGCTCGGCCTCGATCGGCTTGCGGATCTCGAAGTCGATGGCGGGGGCCGCGGCGTCCGGGCCCAGCAGGGTGTCGATCTGCTCGAAGGTCGCGGTGCCTTCGGCGGCGGAGTGGAACTCGGCGCCGACCCGGCGCAGCGGCCAGTAGGCCTCAGGGGCGAGCAGCAGCACGGTGAGCGCGGTCTGCAGGTCGAGCCCACCGGCGGCAAGACGCAGACCGACCACGACGGCCACCAACGCCACCGAGATGGTGGCGATCAGCTCCAGGGCCGCGGAGGAGGCGAAGGCCAGCTTGAGCGTCTCGGTGTTCGCCTTGCGGTAGCGCTGGGTGACGGCATGGATCCGCGGCACCTGTGCCTGGGCGCGACGGTGGGTGACCAGCGTCGGCAGCCCGCGAACCACGTCGAGGAAATGGCCCGCCAACGTGCCGAGCGCCCGCCACTGCTTGTCGGCCTGTTCCTTGGTGCTCAACCCGATCAGGATCGCGAAGATCGGCACCAACGGCAGGGTGGCGATCACGATCAGCGCGCTCCAGATGTCCTGGGTGGCGATCGCGAGCACCGTCAGCGCGGGGAGGACGGCGGCGAGGACCAGTGTGGGTAGGTAACGGGTGAGGTAGGGCTCGACGGCAGTGACGCCGCGGGTGGCGAGCGTGGCCAGTTCACCGCTGCGCCGACTGGTCAGCTCGGTGGCCGGGGTGTCCAGCACCGCGCGGAGGACCAGTTGGCGCAGCCGGGCGCCGACCGTGGTGGCAGCCCGGGCCGCCGCCGAGTCGACGCCGAAGCCGACGATGGCCCGCAGGACGGTGACGGCGGCGAACCCGAACGCCGCGGCGTGCCAACCGTCCTGCGACGGCGCGGCGAGTAGTTCGGCGACCAGGGCGGCGCCGGTGAAGGCCTGCGCGACCACCAGGACTCCCGCCACCACGTTGCCGCCGACGACGGCAGCCAGGGCGCCACGGGCCGGCTTCAGGTGGGGAAGTACCCGGGGGTCGAGCGGTTTCACGCCACGTGCTCCAGCGTCTCGGTGGGGATGTGGTGGGTGCCGATCCGCTTCCGGAAGACCCAGTAGCTCCAGGCCTGGTAGCCGATCACGATCGGGGTGAAGAAGACGGCCACCCAGGTCATCACCTTGAGCGTGTAGGCCGTCGCCGCTGCGTTCGTGGTGGTCAGCGAGAACGCGGCGTCGGTGCTCGACGGCATCACGTCCGGGAAGAGCGCCAGGAAGAGACCGGCGACGGCGAGCACGATGGTGAGGAAGGTGCCGACGAAGGCCCATCCCTCGCGCCCCTTGGCGGCCGCAGCGAGGGCGCCGACAAGGGCGAGCGCTGCGGCGACGAAGGCGATGGCCGACGACGCGTCACCGGTGTCGATCTGGGTCCACACCATGAAGCCGACGGCGACGACTGCTGCGGCGACGCCGAGTTTGATCGCCAGGGCGCGGGCCCGGTGCCTGATGTCGCCGACGGTCTTCAGCGCGACGAACATCGCGCCGTGGGTGGCGAAGAGCAACGTGGTCACCACACCGCCCAGGAGACCGAACGGGTTCAGCAGGGTGAACAGGGTGCCGGTGAACTCCTTCTCGGCGTCGATCGGGACCCCGCCGACGATGTTGGCGAAGGCGACACCCCAGAGGAAGGCCGGAACCAGCGAACCGAAGATGATCGCATTGTCCCAGTTGGCCTGCCAGCGGGCGTCGTCCCGCTTGTGCCGGTACTCGAAGGCGAGGTTCCGCACGATGAGGGCGACCAGGATCAGCAGCAGCGGCAGATAGAAGCCGCTGAACAGCGTGGCGTACCACTCGGGGAAGGCGGCGAAGGTGGCGCCGCCGGCGACCAGGACCCAGACCTCGTTGCCATCCCAGACCGGGCCGATGGTGTTGATCATGACGCGCCGCTCGGTGTTGTTCTTGGCCAGCACCGGCATCAGCATGCCGACGCCGAAGTCGAACCCTTCGAGTGCGAAGTAGCCGATCCAGAGGAAGGCGATCACGATGAACCAGAGTGTGGTGAGTTCCATGTCTGTCTCTTTTCTCCGGGCCGTCGATCAGTAGGCGAAGGTCAGGGGAGCGTCGTCGTCCGCATCGTCTCCGCCACGCAGGGTGGGGTTCGGTGGCTCGACGTAGGGGTCGGCGCCCTTCCGGGCGTAGGTGATCAGCAACTTCACCTCGATCACGGCCAGTACCGCGTACAGGCCGGTCAGGGTGAGCAGTGAGATCCAGGCCTCGGTGGTGCTGACGCCGGGGGAGACCGCGTTGTCGACGGTCATCAGGCCGTAGACCACCCAGGGCTGGCGGCCCATCTCGGTGAAGATCCAGCCGAAGCTGTTGGCGAAGATCGCCATCACCGGCAGCGACAGTGCCATCACGCCCCACCACCTGCTGGCCGGGCGTCGGCCCTTGCGGGTCAGCCAGAGCAGGAGTGCCGCGCCGCCGGCAGCGGCCATGCCCAGTCCGATCATGAAGCGGAACGACCAGTAGGTGACCGGGATGACCGGCACGTAGTCGTCGGGGTGGTAGTACGCGGCACCCGGGTCCTGGCCATAGGTCTCGCGGTACTTCTCACGGAGTGGGTTGATGCCCTCGACCTTGCCGTCGAAGGTACCGGTGCCCAGGAACGAGAGCAGACAAGGCACGGTGACCGCGAACTTCTCCTCCTTGCCGTCGGGCGTACCGATGGTAAAGACCGAGAACGGAGCGCAACTGTCCGACGTCTCGTAGAGTCCTTCGGCGGCCGCCATCTTCATCGGCTGGACCTCGGTCATGATCTTGCCCTGCAGGTCACCGGTGATCGCGACGCCGAGGCCGGCGATCAGCACGAACCAGGCGCCGACCCGGGCACCGGTCAGGTACATCGGGCGGTCCGCCTCAGCGGTGCGCTTGCGCAGGTAGAGCCAGGCCGAGATGCCGAGGACGAAGGCGCCACCGGTCAGGTAGGCGGCGGTGATGACGTGTGGGAAGGCCCAGATCTGGACCTTGTTGAACATCACGGCCCAGAAGTCGACGAGTTCGGCGCGGCCGGTCTCGGCGTTGTAGGTGTGGCCGACCGGGTGCTGCATCCAGGAGTTCGCGGCCAGGATGAAGTACGACGAGAAGAGGGTGCCGATGTGGACCAACCACATACAGCTGGCGTGCAGCGCACGGGGCAGCTTGTCCCAGCCGAAGATCCAGAGACCGAGGAAGGTCGACTCGAGGAAGAAGGCGAGGAGCCCCTCGATCGCCAGCGGCGCACCGAAGACGTCACCGACGAAGCGCGAGTAGTCCGACCAGTTCATCCCGAACTGGAACTCCTGGACGATGCCGGTGACCAGGCCGATCGCGAAGTTGATCAGGAAGAGCTTGCCGAAGAATTTGGTGAGCCGGAGGTGGTCGGGGTTCTTCGAGCGCAACCACATCGTCTGGAAGACCGCGACGATCAGGGAGAGGCCGATCGTGACCGGAACGAAGAGGAAGTGGTAGACAGTGATGATGCCGAACTGCCAGCGTGCGATGTCGACGACTTCCATGGCTCTGCCTCTCCGGTGGTCTTACTACGAAGTGTAGTAGCTACTACGGAGAGTAGTACGTAAGGATTCGTAGGTACAATGAGGGCATGCTCACCTCCCGGAAGAAGATCGGCGATCTCGAACGCGCCGTGATGGACGTGTTGTGGAACGCCGAAGACGGCGAACTGCTCACGGTTCGTGAGGTGCACGCGCTCCTCGCCGACGACCGCGACATCGCGTACACCACCGTGATGACCGTGATGGATCGCCTGGCCCGCAAGGGGATGGTCGAGCAGTTGCGCAACGGCCGTGCCTACACGTACCGGGCCCGGTCCAGTCGCGGTGAGATGACTGCCGAACTGATGCGCGGGACCCTCGACGAGTTCGCCGAGCACGATCGGCGCACTGCGCTGGCTGCCTTCGTCGGTGTCGCCACCGACGACGACATCGACGCGCTGCGCCAGGCGCTGGCGGAGCTCGAACGGCGCTGAGATGACCCCGATCCTCCTTGCCGGCCTGGCGATCGCGCTGGCCGGCCCGGTTCCCGCGCTGCTGGCGCGGGTGCCGCAGCTGCGTCGTACGCCCCTGGCGGCGATGCTGCTGTGGCAGGCGATCGCCGCGGCCGGTGTGCTGGCGGCGATCGGTGCCGGTCTGGCGCTCTTCACCCAGCATGGCGCGATCAACGCCTGGCTCGGCCTGGCTGCGCTGGCGCTGACCGTCCTGGTCGCCGGGCGGATGCTGCTCAGTGCGCACCGGGTCGGCACCTCGCTGCGGGCGGTCCGGCGTCGGCACCGCGAACAGTTGGACCTGGTCGGGGAGCGCAGTGGTCACCTCCGGGTGATCGAGCACGACCTGCCGGTCGCGTACTGCGTGCCGGGCTTCGGCCAGAACCGGATCGTGGTCAGCGCTGGTGCGCAGGGTGTCCTCACCGACGAGGAGTTCGGGGCCGTGCTCGCCCACGAGCGTTCACATCTCAGAGCCCGCCACGACCTGGTGCTGGAGGCGTTCAGCGCCCTGCGTGAGGCGTTCCCGGCCTGGGTCTCCAGTGCGGCTGCGATGCGCGAGGTGCAGTTGCTGGTGGAGGTGATCGCGGACCGCTCCGCCGTCCGGCACAGCGGTTCCCTGCCGTTGGGCCGGGCGCTGGTGGCGTTGGCCGAAGGACGTGCGCCGCAGGCCGCGCTCGGCGTCGGCGGATCGCATCTGCTGGCCCGGGTCGAACTGCTCGCCGAGGACCGTCCGCGCCGCGTCCAGGCCGCGACCCTGCTGACCGCCGCCGTTGCGGTGCTGCTGCTCCCGACCGCCTTCATCGTGGTGCCCTGGCTCGCCGCCGTCGTGTGATCTCCCATCCGGTGATCGAGCCTGTCGAGTCCGGTGATCGAGCTTGTCGAGATCAGCGTTGGGGTCTCGACAGGCTCGACCTCTGACCCGGTGATCGAGCTTGTCGAGATCAGTTTCCCGGGCTCGACAGGCTCGACCTCCGGGCCTCCCGGGCTGGACCTCCGGGGCTCGACCTTCGCGGACGCAGACCGGCGGGCCGAGGCTGATGCCTCGACCCGCCGGTCCTGTGCGGTGCAGGTACTGCGGTGGGTTGCTAGCCCCTCTTGCGGGTGATGGTGACCTTGGTGCTGCCGGCCTTCACCGTCGAGGAGCCGGCGTACTTCACGGTGAGCTTGTTCTTGCCCACCTTCAGTTGCTTGCCCTTGATGGTGAGCACGACCTTGCCCTTGCTGAGCGTGCCCTTGGCCAGGGTCTTGGACTTCAGCATGATCGTGACCTTGCCGGTCGGCGTGGTCCCGGTCGCCGTCACCTTCACGGTGACCTTCGACTTGCCGGCCTTCTTGATCTTGACCGGCTTCGCCGTCGCCTTGACCTTCGAGGCGACCGGCGGGGGCAGCTCGTCACAGACCGTCAGCTGGACGTCGTCGACGTACCAGCCGTCGAAGCCGTTGCAGCCGTCGCGGCCCATCACGAAGGCGAACTTCACCGTGTCGCCCGCGTTGGCGCCCAGCGCCGCGACGTCGATCCGGGTGGTGCCCCAGCTGCCGTTCAACTCGTTGCCGTCGGTGCCGGTGAACCCGGGCTGCCCGGCCAACGGGCTGGTGTTGTTGGGAGCTGCTGCCATCGTGTCGTTCGGGCCGTTGACCAGGTACGCGGCCTCCGGCACCGGAGCGAAGTCGGCGCCGTTGACGCTGGCCCGGACCAGGCCGCCGTCGAAGCCCAGCTCGGTGGCCACGTAGTGGTCGAACGAGAAGAGCGGCTTGGTGCCCTCGGGGACGGTGATCTCCGGGCTCTCCAGCGATGCGGCGCTGGAGTAGTCATCGCTGCCGGGGATGCAGTCGCCGTACTTCGGCGGGTCCGGAGCGTAGGCCGCCCAGGAGTCGTGCTCGGGCGCCTCGCGGTTCGCCTCCCACGGGAAGGTCTTGTAGTCCTCCGCGGGGTCGGGGAACTCTGCGCTCTGGGTCCAGCCCTCAAGTCCGTCCTCGAAGTCCTCGCTCCATGCGACGCGGGTCTTGAAACCCGAACCACAAGGTGAGCCGGCAGGCTCGGAGAGCAGCGGCTTGAAGTTGCACTGAGCCGGGTCCTTGCGCAGTTCGACGGCCTTCGCCATCGCCCGCACCTGAGCACAGTCGCCGGCGGTGATCGTGCCGTTGAACGCCTGGCGGTCGTTCGCCTTCGTGCTGATCTGGTAGATCCGCTTGCCGGTGAGCTGGGCACAGGACGCATCCAGTGCTTCCGCATGGTCGGGGAAGCCGCTGACCGGCGTCTGGTACTCGTTCATCGCGGTGAAGTAGATGTTCGCCGCCTTGTCCAGGCCGATGCCGTTGACGGTGACGCCGTTGAAGGTGCCGCCATCGACCAGCAGTGCGTAGCCGTGGTTCGGCACTCCCGAGTTGCCGTGCACGCCGCCGTTGTCGTCGGTGCTGCACTTGTACTCGGCGTCCGAGACCTTGCCCGGGTCACCGTGACAGGTCGGGTTCCACATGTCGCGGATCGCCCCGCCGAAGGCGGTCGACTTCTCGCTGAGCAGCCAACGGTAGGAGTCGACGCGCTCGTCGGCCACGTCCCGCATCTTGACCGTGACCTTCTGGCCGCCGGCCAAGGCGCTGCGGATCGCTTCGCGATTGTCCAGGCCGATCGAGACCGTGGTCACCAGCGTGGTGTCGTCACCCGACATGCCGATCGCCGAGTTGTCCCGGTTGCCGATGATCAGCGCCGCGGCGCCCTCCTCGGTGGCGCGCGCCGCCTTGTCGGTGAAGGCACAGAGGCCACGGTCGACGATCACGATCTTGCCGGTGACGTCCTGGTCGTAGGCCGAGCAGCCGTCGGTGGTGGTGCCGTCGGTCTCGGCGGCATCGGTCGGGGCCACCACCTCGCCGGTGATCCCGGTGCGGTCCAACTGCTTACCGAACGACGCGCCGGCGGTCAGGCAGTCGCGGGCGATCGACGCCGGAGCGGTGATCGTCAGCAGCGGGACGCCGGGGGAGTGGGTCGAGCAGGTGTTGACCGGACGCTTCTTGTAGAGATCGCCCTCGCCCTCGTCCTCGCGCTTGTTGATCAGGTCGATCGTCTCGCCCCACACGTCCGAGTACGACTCGTTCAGAGCGCCGGCCTGCCACTGGTAGATCAGCCCGTGCGTGTACTCGGTGTAGGCGTGACCCCACTCGTGTGCCACCACGTCGTCGGAGGTGACGCCGTCGCAGTAGTTGGTGGTGACGCCGTTCCAGTTGGCGTTCGGGCACTGGATGGCGGGGTCGTTGTTGACCGTGTTCATCCGCGCGCCCTCACCGTCGTAGGAGTCACGGTTGAAGGTGTTCTTGAAGAACCAGTAGGCCTCGCCCGCGGAGAGCACCAGATTCTGCTGGTCCTGGTTCAGGGCACCGGGGAACTCGTCGCCCTCGCCCCACACCTGCGTGAGGTTGCGCTCCTCGTCGGCCTCGTAGAGGGCACGGTCGAGGGAGTTGTGGATCATCGAGTACCGGTTGAGCGGCTTGTTCGTCATCGCGTCGATGAAGAGCACGTCGCGGATGTTCTTCTCGTTGGTCACCTCGACGCGCCAGGCGAGCTCGTTCGTGCCGCGTTCGCCCTTGACCAGGCCGGTGCGGTAGACCATCAGCTCGGCGGTCTTCGCCTTGAGGCCGGCGGTGTTCACCTTGGCCGAGGCGTCGCCGGTCGGGTCTGTCTTGACCAGGCTCACCGCGCTCGCCGAGGCCTGATCCTTCGAGAAGCGCGGGGTGACGTCGAGCTTGAGGTCCGGGACGGCCTCGCCGTTGACGCTGGTGAGGTTGCCGGCGTCATCGAGGTGGGCGCGCAGCAGGGAACCGAAGACGGGGACACCCTGATAGCTCTGGGTGTAGTCGACGACGGTGCCGTGTGCGGTCTTGGTGATGGCTTCGCGCTTGAGTTGACCACGCGGTGCACCGAAGGCCTGGGCGTACTTGCTGAGGTACGCGTCGGCCTTGGCGGCGGGGCCGCTGTCGTTACCGGGCAGGAGGTCGCCACCGTTGGTGGCTCGGATGAAGCCGATCGCTCCGGTCGCCGCCTCGCGTTGGACGACGGCGGGGGTGTCGGCGTTCTTGCGCATCTGCTCCACGAGGGTGGAGTCATCGGGGGCCGCTGTGGAACTGGCGGCGGTGAGGGCTGGCACAGCAACAAGGCCAGCGCCCACCAGGGTCAGGGCAAAGCCCTGCCTGAGGAATCGCATGGTGAGCCTTCCGAGAGATCCGAGAGGTGATCACAACCAAAGGTGTGACCTCCAGCACACTAGGGTTTGTTGTCCATCGGGTCTAGGCCCGAAAGAAACAAGTCGGTAACGGCCCTGCGCGAAAAGTTCATCGGTGAGGCGGGGGAGTGCGTTCTGCTACTGGAGTGAGCGACACGCACTTGTGTGGTCCCTGAGACGGTGGTGACTTTCGCTTAGAGTCGCCAGCATGGCGACCCGTACGTCTTCCCCGCCGGGGTCGCGGAGCAAGAGCACGACCCGAGCGAAAGCATCCGGGTCTGGTTCGAGCACCCGATCACGGAGTACTGCAACCAAGAAGTCCACCAGCACCCGAGGCAAGAGCGCACCCAAGAGCCGTCCGGCTCCACGGGCAGTACGCAACGGCCCCGGGCCCTTCGCGCGCTTCTTCACAGCGATCGCGCGCGGCATCGTCGCTATCTGGATGGGCTTGGCCCACGGCTTGGGTGCGATTGCGCGCTCGATCGGCCACAGTGCCCGCGAGATCGAGCCCGAGCAGCGCCGTGACGGCGTCGGGCTCTTCCTCTGTGGTCTGGCCGTCGTCGTCGCCGCGGCGGTCTGGTGGCGGTTGCCCGGTGGCGTGATGGACGGGACCCGGACCGCGGTCGCCGGTTCGCTCGGCAAGCTCGCCTGGTTCGTCCCGATGCTGTTGGTCTACGTGGGCTGGCGCAACATGCGTGACCCGGAACGCAACGGCCCGGCCGGCCGTCAGGTGATCGGCTGGACGGCCTTCTGCTTCGGCATCCTCGGCATCGTGCACATCGCCAACGGCAGCCCGCGCCCGGTCATGGGAGACACCGAAGAGCTCCAGCAGGCCGGCGGTGCTGTCGGGTTCGTCATCTCCAGCCTGTTGCTGGACCTGCTCCGGACGCCGTACGTCGTGATCCCCCTGCTGGCCCTGGTCTCCCTCTTCGGTGTCCTGGTCATCTCCTCGACCCCGGTCTACCTGATCCCCGAACGGCTCGCTGAGTTCCGCGATCGGGTGATGGGCTACGACCATCACTACGACGACGAGGAGCGCCCCAAGCGGTCGCGCGGCAAGGCCTCGGAGCCGGTGGAGATCGATCCCGAGATGGGCGACCCTGCCTACGACTCGGCGTTGGTCGAGGATCGCGAGATCAAGAAGCGCAAGCGTGGCAAGGCGGTCGAGACCGACATCGCCGACGTCGACGACGCGCCGTTCGACTACGACGCCGACTTCACGACGCCGCCGAGCAAGGCTGCCGGCAGCGCCGCGACGCCTGCCGCCGCTGCCCCGACGCCGGTTGCGCCGCCGTCGATCGTGCCGCCGGCCAAGCCGGAGCTGGCCCCGCCGCCGCACGCAGAACTGCCGCAGCGGGTCGAGCAGTTGGCGCTCTCGGGCGACATCGCCTACTCGCTTCCGCAGAGCGACCTGCTCAAGCCGGGCTCTGCGCCCAAGAAGACCTCTCCTGCCAACGACGCCGTGGTGGACCGACTGACCCAGGTCCTGGGCGAGTTCAACATCGACGCCCAGGTGACCGGTTACACCCGCGGTCCGACCGTGACCCGCTACGAGGTCGAGCTCGGGCCCGGTGTGAAGGTCGAGAAGATCACCAACATCCAGAAGAACATCGCCTACGCGGTGGCCTCTGCCGATGTCCGGATCCTCAGCCCGATCCCCGGCAAGTCGGCGGTCGGTGTCGAGATCCCCAACGCGGACAAGGAGATCGTCTCCCTCGGTGACGTGCTCCGCTCGAATACCGCACGCAACAACCACCACCCGATGGTGGTCGGCCTCGGCAAGAACGTCGAGGGCGGGTTCGTCGTCGCCAACCTGGCGAAGATGCCGCACCTGTTGGTGGCCGGTGCCACCGGTTCGGGTAAGTCCAGCTTCATCAACTCGATGATCACCTCGATCCTGATGCGCTCGACGCCGGATGAGGTGCGGATGATCATGGTCGACCCCAAGCGGGTGGAGCTCAACGCCTACGAAGGCATCCCGCACCTGATCACGCCGATCATCACCAACCCGAAGAAGGCCGCGGAAGCGCTGGCGTGGGTGGTGCGCGAGATGGACCTGCGTTACGACGACCTGGCCAACTTCGGGTTCCGTCACGTCGACGACTTCAACAAGGCGGTCCGGGCCGGCAAGGTCGAGGTCCCGCCGGGTAGCGAACGGGTGCTGACACCCTATCCCTACCTGCTGGTCGTGGTCGACGAGCTTGCCGACCTGATGATGGTCGCCCCGCGTGACGTCGAGGACGCGGTCGTCCGGATCACCCAGCTGGCCCGTGCCGCTGGTATCCACCTGGTGCTGGCGACCCAGCGCCCGTCGGTCGACGTGGTCACCGGTCTGATCAAGGCCAACGTCCCGTCCCGGTTGGCGTTCGCGACCTCGTCGCTCGGCGACAGTCGCGTCATCCTCGACCAGCCCGGTGCCGAGAAGCTGGTCGGTCAGGGTGACGGTCTTTTCCTGCCGATGGGCGAGAGCAAGCCGATCCGGGTCCAAGGATCCTGGGTCACCGAGGCCGAGATCGCTGCTGTGGTGGCGATGTGCCGCACCCAGCTCGAGCCGACCTATGTCGAAGAGGTCACCGCGCCCGCCGCTGCGAAGCGCGACCTGGACGACGACATCGGCGACGACCTCGACCTGGTCATCCAGGCCGTCGAGCTGGTCGTCTCGACCCAGTTCGGTTCGACCTCGATGCTGCAGCGCAAGCTGCGCGTCGGGTTCGCCAAGGCAGGGCGCCTGATGGACATCATGGAGAGCCGTGGCGTGGTCGGCCCCAGCGAGGGCTCCAAGGCCCGCGACGTACTGATCAAGCCCGACGAGTTGGACAGTGTCATCGCAACGTTGCAGGGGGAGATGTGAGCGCAGCAGAGTACGTCTCGACCGAGGCCGTTGAGGTCCGCCGTAACGGTGGGCTCTCGGCGTTCGTCGGCGCCATCGCCTCCGCTGTGGCGATCGCCTGGCTGGGTAGGGCCACGGAGACCGGCGCCATCGCCGACTGGGCGCTCTTCGCCGCCTCTGCCGCGATGGGTGCCTACTGGCTCGCGAATTTCTTCGACGCCCGCACCCCGCTGCTGGTCGCCGACGGCCAGGGTGTCCGACTGCGACTGGGCCGCGCGTGGACCGGTCTGCCCTGGCAGGAGTTGGCCGAGATCGAGCACAGCCCCCGCGGCGGTCTGCTGCGCGACGGACGGTTGATCCTCGTGCCGCACGATGCCGACGCCGTGGTTGCCGAGCTCGACGCATCGGGACGGCGTCAGGTCTGGCTGAACCGCCGACTGCACGGCGCCGAGTTCGTGGTTCCGCTGAGCCTGGCGACCCGGGTACCGCAGCTCAGTGAGGATCTGACGACCAGCCTTCGGGTGCTGGCCGGGGCGCAGGCGCAGGTCACCGAGGTGCGTCCGGCACCTGCTGCGGTCCTTATCGCCGACGAGGCCGACGAAGTTGATGCCCTTGCTGACAACGGTTCTGAGGGTCGCGGCCCGGAGCGCGAGGCGCCGGCCGCCGACCTCTTCGCGGACACCGACGAGATCCGCCTGGCTCCAGTCGCGGCAGCGCCGGTCTACGTAGCCGAGCAGCCGGTCGCTGAGGAACCTGTTGCGGCGCTGGACGTCGACGTCACCGAGACCGACCTCGCAGCCGACACGGACACCGACGTTGAGCCCGAGACCGCTGGGCTGGAGCCGGTGCGCGAACTCCGCTCCGCGCGCCGCGCCGAGGTGCACAGTCAGGCTTCGGTAGCCGACGACGAGCTGATCACCGAGGGCCGGGAACTTCGGCGTCCGGGTTCGGTCAGCCTGGTCACCGAGATGCCGCAGGCAGCCCGGCCGTTGCTGGTGCCCGCCGCCGAGCCGCTGGTCTTCGACGATGTTGTCGCCACCGAGCCGGTAGCCGACCCGATCATCGGCCCCGAGTTGGCTGCGGCTCGCGCCCGACTGGGCCTCAGCGTCGACGCGCTCGCGGAGCGGACCCGGATCCGTCCGCACGTGATCGAGGCGATCGAGGTCGACGACTTCCAGCCCTGCGGCGGCGACTTCTACGCCCGTGGGCACCTGCGCACGCTGTGCCGGGTGCTGGGCGTCGACGTCGAGCCGCTGCTGGCGAGCTACGACGCGACCTACGCGGACGCGCCGATCGACCCGCGCCGGGTCTTCACCGCCGAACTGGCCACGGGTACCGGGGGTATCCGCTCCACCCGTGGCGGCCCGAACTGGTCGGTCCTGGTGGCCGCAGTGATGGCCGTCGTCCTGGCCTGGTCGATCGCCCGGTTGGCGATGGACCGCGACCCTGACGTGCAGAACCCGGCCGCGTCGCTCAGTAACGGATCGAGCTCGCAGCCCGCCGGTGAGCAGGCGAGCGTCGCGAACGTGACGGCCAAGATCACCGCCACCTCGTCGACGTCGCTCAAGGTGATCAACGCCAAGGGCCGGGTCGTCTTCGCCGACGACGTGGCGGCCGGCGACGTGCACCGACTCGACGTCACGCCGCCGTTCAAGGTCAAGGTGGACGACGGCAGTGCGGTCACGGTGATGGTCGACGGCGTCGACCGGGGCAAGGTCGGCGCAGCCGGCAAGAAGGTGACCAAGATCTACCGTTCGGCACGCTGAACCGGCGCGGAATCGGCCTTGGTGGGGTCGGCACGGCATAATTCACTACAGCCATGACGACTCCTCAAACCGATTCCGCCTCCGGACTGCTGTCCGTGGCGATGGTGACCCTCGGATGTGCCCGTAACGAAGTCGACTCCGAGGAGCTGGCAGGCCGCTTGGCCGCCGATGGCTTCGCGCTCGTCGACGATCCAGCCGATGCCGACACGGTGGTGGTGAACACCTGCGGATTCGTGGAGGCGGCCAAGAAGGACTCGGTCGACACCCTCCTCGAGGCGGCCGACCTGAAGCAGGGTGGCCGGACCAAGGCGGTCGTCGCGGTCGGCTGTCTGGCGGAGCGCTACGGCAAGGACCTCGCGGAGTCGTTGCCCGAGGCGGATGCGGTCCTCGGTTTCGACGACTACCCCGAGATCGCGGCCCGGCTCCGTGCCGTGGTGGCGGGGGAGCAGTTGCACCCGCATACCCCGCAGGATCGGCGCAAGCTGCTCCCGATCAGCCCGGCTGAGCGGACCAGCACGACGATCAGCGTGCCGGGCCACGCCTCGGCCGAGGAGATCGGTACCAACGGCCCGGCGTCGGGCCCGCGCACCGTGCGTCGTCGGCTGGACACCAGCCCGACAGCTTCGCTGAAGCTGGCCAGCGGCTGTGACCGCCGTTGCTCGTTCTGTGCGATCCCCAGCTTCCGTGGCTCGTTCGTCAGCCGGCGGCCCTCGGACGTTCTGCAAGAGGCCCAGTGGCTCGCTGAGCAGGGCGTCCGCGAACTCTTCCTGGTCAGTGAGAACTCGACCTCCTACGGCAAGGACCTCGGCGACCTCCGGCTCCTGGAGACGATGCTCCCCGAGTTGGCGGCCATCGACGGGCTGGCCCGGGTCCGGGTCTCCTACCTGCAGCCTGCCGAGACCCGCCCCGGTCTGATCCAGGCGATCGCGCAGACCCCTGGTGTGGTGCCCTACTTCGACCTCTCGTTCCAGCACGCTTCGGCGACGGTGCTGCGCCGGATGCGCCGCTTCGGCGACCCGGAGAGCTTCCTCGGCCTGCTCGAGCAGATCCGCACCCTGGCTCCGACCGCCGGAGTGCGCTCGAACGTGATCGTCGGATTCCCCGGCGAGACCGAGGAGGAGTTCCAGACCCTCTGTGACTTCCTCGAAGCGGCGCGCCTCGACGTCACCGGCGTCTTCGGATACTCCGACGAGGACGGCACCGAGGCGGAGACCCTGCCCGGCAAGTTGGACGACGACGAGATCCGCGAGCGGACCGCCCATCTGACCGCCCTGGTCGAGGAGCTCAACGCGCAGCGCGCCGAGGAGCGGATCGGCGAGACCGTCGAGGTCCTCGTCGAGCACGTCGACGGCGACGAGGCTGAGGGGCGCGCTGCCCACCAGGGCCCGGAGGTCGACGGCACGACGACGGTGCTGAACGTCCCCGCGGGTACTGCCGTCGGCGCTATCCTGCGGGCTCAGGTGATCGAGACCGAAGGGGTCGACCTGATCGCCGAGCTCGAGGGGGGCCAGTGACGGACGGGGTCAAGGTCAGCAATTGGAACCTGCCCAATGCGCTGACCACGCTGCGGATCGTGATGGTGCCCTTCTTCGGCTGGGCGCTGTTGCACGACGGCGGCGACTCCGTCACCTGGCGCCTGGTCGCCTTCGCTCTCTTCGCGGTCGCGATGATCACCGACAAGATCGACGGTGACATCGCCCGGGCCCGTGGCCTGATCACCAACTTCGGCAAGATCGCCGACCCGATCGCGGACAAGGCGATCACCGGAATGGCCTTCATCGGTCTCTCCATCACCGGCGACATCTGGTGGTGGGTGACCATCCTGGTCCTGCTCCGCGAGTGGAGCGTCACCCTGCTGCGCCTCTCGATCATGAAGAACGTGGTGATCGCGGCTGCCCAGAGCGGCAAGATCAAGACTGCGCTGCAGGCGGTGGCGCTCGGTGGTCTGGTGCTCCCGTTCATGCAGGTCGACGGTTGGTTGGACGTTCCGGGTGAGGTCCTCTACTACGCCAGCCACGTGTTGTTGGCAGGCGCGGTGGCGATGACGCTCTGGTCGGGCTACGAGTTCTTCCGCGACGCGTGGCGTCAGCGCGGTGCGCTCACCGCGCCCTCTGAGACCAGTTCGTAACCGTCTGGGGGTTCCCGCCGGTCCGGTAGCGGACTAGCGTGCTGAGATCCTGGCGGCGTCAGCCGATCCGGTGTCTCGGGTAAATGTCTTTTTTGCGGCGTACCGCAGGCTTGTGGTGTTTCGCGACCTCGGCAGCACTGTCTTCACCTTCCCGATGCTCTCGGGCCGGCACCAGCACACCTTCAGCAGGTGGGCTGGTCCCGGCGCCGACAGGGCCCATACGGTCCCGAGCGGGTAGGGAGAATCAGTCCAGATGTTCGTCATCCAACGCAGGACGGCGGCCGGAGCGGCCGCCATCGCTCTGAGTATCGGAGGGCTCGCCGCAGTCGCGGCAGGCCCCGCCCACGCAGCACCCGAGGACGTCGTCGACGTCCAGGTGCTGGGTATCAACGACTTCCACGGCCGGATCTCGGCGAACTCGGCCGAGGCCGGGGCAGCGGTGATCGCCGGCGCAGTCAAGCAACTCCGCACCGAGAACCCGAACACGGTATTCGCCGCAGCCGGCGACCTGATCGGTGCTTCGACGTTCGAGTCGTTCATCAACCACGACAAGCCGACCATCGATGCCCTCAACGAGGCCGGGCTTGACGTGTCCGCCGTCGGCAACCACGAGTTCGACCAGGGCTACGACGACCTGGTGAACCGCGTGATGGCGCCCTACGACGCGACCACCAACCCGTTCGGCGGCGCCGAGTGGCAGTACATCGGTGCCAACGTGAAGAAGAAGGTCGACGGCAGCCAGGCCGACGGGTTGGAGCCCTCCTGGGTGCAGACCTTCGGCTCCGGTACGCCTGAGGAGGTCCAGGTCGGGTTCATCGGCGCGGTCACCGAACACCTCGATGAACTGGTCGCACCAGCCGGGATCGCTGACATCGAGGCGACCGACATCGCCGCGGCGGTCAACGCCGAAGCGGACGCCCTGACTGCCGACGGCGTCGACATCGTCGTCCTGCTGGTCCACGAGGGCGCGGCGACCACAGCCATCGAGTCCGCACAGGATCCGGCCTCCGACTTCGGCAAGATCGTCAACGGCGTCGATGCAGACGTCGACGCCATCGTCTCCGGGCACACCCACCTGGCCTACAACCACACCATCAACGGGCGCCCGGTGGTGTCGGCCGGTCAGTACGGCTACAACCTGAACCAGCTCAACTTCTCCTATGACACCGCGAGCGACTCGCTGGTCGGGGTGACCTCGAAGCTGCTGCCGCTCACCACCAAGGTTCCCGGCGTGCCGCCGGCGCCCGACACCTACCCGCCGAACTACCCGGTGGATGAGCCGACCAAGGCGATCGTGGACGCAGCCAAGGCGTCGGCCGACGTCAAGGGCGCCGTCGAGATCGGTGACATCGCGGGGCCGTTCCGGCGTCCGCTCACCAGCAGCAGCTCGGACAACCGTGGCCGCGAGTCGACCCTGGGCAACCTGGTCGCGGAGGTGCAGCGGGCACAGACCCCCGCCGCGCTGGGCGGCGCGCAGATCGCCTTCATGAACCCCGGCGGCCTGCGCAAGGACATGGTCGGCACCGCCGGCAGGCTCACCTACCGCCAGGCAGCCGACGTCCAGCCGTTCGCGAACACCCTGGTCCGGATGGAGCTGACCGGCGCCCAGATCAAGGCGGTGCTGGAGGAGCAGTGGCAGCCGGCCGGAGCGTCGCGTCCGTTCCTGCGCCTCGGCGTCTCTGAGGGCTTCACCTACACCTATGACCCGGCGAAGGCCAAGGGTGCGCGGATCACCCGGATCTGGCTGGACGGCGTCGCCCTCTCGCCGAATGCGACGTATGCGGTGACGGTGAACTCCTTCCTCGCCTCCGGCGGTGACAACTTCACCACGCTGGCCTCCGGCACCAACAAGAAGGACACCGGGGTCACCGACCTGCAGGCGATGGTCGACTACCTGGACGGTCGCGCGGAGCCGCTCACGCCGGACTTCACCCAGCACGCGGTCGGCGTGAGCCCGAACAAGGCGGCCTACCAGCCCGGCGAGACCGCACAGGTCGCGCTCTCGTCGCTCTCCTACACCGCACTCGGCGACCAGGTGGACGCCACCGGATCGCTCAGCGTGGCCGGCGGCGCTCCGACCAGCGTCGCGATCACCACCACCTCGGACGACGTGATCGGCGACGAAGTCGGCCAGGCCACCCTTGCCGTCAAGGTCCCGGCGTCCGCCGCGCGCGGCTCGCAGATCCCGGTGACCTTCACCGGTGACACCACCGGCACCACGGTGCGCTTCTGGGTGCCGGTCGCACCCAAGACGGCCTCCACCATCCGGGCCAGCGTCACCCCGAAGAAGATCCGCGCCAAGCGGACCACGGTGAAGCTCAAGGTCGAGGTCCGCGGCGCCAGCAAGGCGACCGGCAAGGTCCAGATCAAGTTCGCCGGCAAGACCCGCACCGTGACCCTGCGCAACGGCAAGGCCACCGTGAAGCTCGGCAAGTTCAAGAAGACCGGCAAGGTCAACGTCCGGATCACCTACCGCGGCGACGCGAACCTCAAGGGTGCCACCAAGAAGGTCACCTTCCGCGTCCGCCGCTGACCGATAGTCCCTGACGTTTCGCCCCCGAATCCGGCGGATTTGGGGGCGAAACGTTCGGGAGCGTCCCTGTCCTGACACAAACTCGCACGTTCGTTCTCGGAGGAACCCGCATGTCTTCACAGCGCAGATTCGCCTCATTGGCGGCGTTGGCAGTGGCCAGCACCGCCCTCACCGGTCTGGTCCTACCCAGCGCTCAGGCCGCCACCGACGCATCCGGCCTGGTGATCAGTGAGGCCTACGGCGGTGGCGGCAACAGCGGCGCCACGTACACCCATGACTTCGTCGAGCTCTACAACCCCACGGACGCCGCGATCAGCGTCAGTGGTCTCTCGATCCAGTACCGCAGCGCGACGGGTACCGCAGCAGCCGGCTCGGTCACTGCGCTGACCGGCAGCGTCCCCGCCAAGAGCCACTATCTGGTGCAGATGGCCGCCGGGACCGGTGGGACCACCGCGCTGCCGACCCCCGACGCCACCGGGAGCGCCGCGATGAGCGGCAGTGGATTCCAGGTCTGGCTGGCCAACGGGACCCAGGCGCTCAACCCGCCGGCAGGCAACGTGGCGGGGACGGCTGAGATCATCGACTTCGTCGGCGCTGCCGCCAACGCCTCCTCGTTCGAGGGAGCGGCCGGCCCGGCTCCGAGCAACACCGCGGCGGTGACGCGGACCGCGATCGGTACCGACACCGACAACAACGGGGCGGACCTCTCCGTCGCCGCACCCACACCGACCAGCACCGGTGGAGCGGTGGAGCCGGAACCGGAGCCGGACCCGGTGGCCCGCACGATCCCCGAGATCCAGGGCACTGGCGCGGTCTCACCCTACGTAGACACTTCGGTGATCACCGAAGGCGTGGTGACGGCGGCCTATCCCAGCGGCGGGCTCTTCGGCTTCTACCTGCAGGTGCCGGGCACCGGCGGCGAGCTCGACCTGGCCACCCACACCACCTCCCAGGCGCTCTTCGTACGCCAGAGCGCCGGCGCTGTCGCGGTCACTCCGGGCCAGCAGGTCCGGGTCACCGGTGTCGTGAACGAGTACGCAGGCGCCACCCAGGTCACCATCGCCAACGCGGCCGCCGTCGAGGTGCTCGGTGCAGCGGCACCGGTCGTGCCCACGACCACCGCGATCTGGCCCGCGAGCGACGCGCAGAAGGAGTCGCTGGAGGGCATGCTGTACCGCCCGAGCGGCGACTTCACGGTCAACAACACCTACTACGGCTCGAAGGTGGGCCAGGCGGATGCCCGGTTCGGCGAAGTAGGACTGGCGCAGGGGACGACGCCGTTGATCCAGCCGACCGAGGTGGCCGACGCCCAGGACGCCGCTGCGATCGCGGCGGTGGTCGCCGACAACGCAGCGCGCGCGATCACCCTCGACGACGGCGCCTCCACCAACTTCGCGAACAAGGGCGACCTGACGCCGCCGTACGTCTCGCAGAGTGACCCCGTCACCGTCGGCGCTCGGGCGACCTTCACCGCGCCGGTGATCTTCACCCAGGGCGGAGCGCCGGCCGCACCGAGCTATCGGTTCCAGCCGACCGCGTCGGTGCTCGGCCCGCAGAACAGCACCAGCCCGGTTACGTTCGGCAATGTCCGGACCAATGCTCCGGACGAGGATCGGATCGCGGCCGAGGGAGAGCCGGACCTCAAGGTCGCCTCCTTCAACGTGTTGAACTACTTCACCACCCTGGGTGACGCCGACGATGACAACGTCGGTGAGGGCGGCTGCACCGCCTACCGGGACCGTGACGGTGACGGCAACAACGTCAACGACGGCTGCGCCCAGCGCGGCGCCTGGGACCCGGCCGATCTGGCTCGCCAGCAGGCCAAGATCGTCCAGGCGATCAACAGTCTCGACGCCGACGTGGTGGGTCTGATGGAGATCGAGAACTCCGCGGCGCTGGGGGAGCAGCCCGATGAGGCGACCCAGAGCCTGGTCGCGGCGCTCAACGCGGCCGCAGGCGCCGGGACCTGGGCTGCCAACCCCTCCTCTGCCGATCTTCCGGCCGCCGCCGAGCAGGACGTGATCACCAACGCGATCATCTACAAGCCGGCGGCAGTGAAGCGGGTCGGCGATGCGGTGGCGCTCGGCGACCAGAGCAGCGGCTCGGGCGCCTTCAGCAACGCCCGGGAGCCGATCGGCCAGGTCTTCGAACCCGTGAGCGGTGGCAAGCAGTTCCTCTATGTGGTGAATCACTTCAAGTCGAAGGGCTCCGGTACCGACGACGGAACCGGTCAGGGCAACGCCAACCCCGACCGGATCCGACAGGCCGAGGCGCTCCGTGACTGGGTCGCCGGTCAACAGCAGACCAGCGGAGTCGAGGCCGTCCTGTTGGGCGGTGACTTCAACGCCTACACCCAGGAGGACCCGCTGCAGGTGCTCTACGCGGCTGGCTTCGCCGACGCGACCGAGAAGTTCGGTGCCGACGAGTGGAGCTACGTCTTCGACGGGCTCTCCGGGTCGCTCGACCACATCCTGCTGAACGAGGCTGCTGCTGAGCTCACCACCGGGTCGGACGTCTGGAACATCAACGCGGGCGAGTCGATCCTCTTCGAATACAGCCGGTGGAACTACCACGCCACCGACTTCCACGCCGACACCCCGTACCGCTCCTCCGACCACGACCCGGTCATCGTCGGCCTCGACCTGAGTGAGTCCGGCACGGAACCGGTCGACACCACGACTACGCTCAAGGTCGCCCCTGCGAAGGTGACGGCGGGCCGGGCGACGACGGCCACCGTGCGGGTCGACGCCGGGGCCGAGGTGACGCCGTCCGGTGTGGTGGAGGTGCGCCACGGTGCGAAGGTGCTGGCCACGGGAGCTCTGAACGCCGGTGGTGTCGCCACCATCAAGCTCCCGGCGTTCACCGAGTCCGGCAGCTATCCGCTGACGGCGGTCTACCGCGGCGACGAGACCGCTGCGGCCTCGAGCTCGTCGGTCGTCACGCTGCGCGTGGAGAAGGCGAAGGCATCGGTGCGTGGAGTGGTCAGCCCGAAGAAGGTACGGGTGCACCGGACCAAGGCGGAGCTACGGGTCGCGGTCCGGGCGACCGGGTTGCAGCCGAGCGGCACGATCAGCGTCAAGGTCGGTGGCCGGACCATCAAGGCGTCGGTGAAGAAGGGTGTCGCGACGCTGAAACTGGGCCGGTTCGTTCGGGTCGGCAAGGTACGGCTGGTGCTCCGTTACTCCGGTGACCGTGCGGTTGCGCAAGGGACGGCAACGGTGATGCTCCGGATCCGCCGATGAGATTCACTGCCGGGGGCGGTGCCACCGGCCCGCTAGGGTGGGTAGGTGCACCCGCTACTTCCCGCCGTCAGTGTCGCCACGGCTGAGTCGATCACCGGCGGCCTGATCGGCGCGATGATTACCGGGATCCCCGGTGCCTCCGAGGTCTATGCGGGTGGCGTGGTCTGCTACGCCACCCGGATCAAGGAAGAGGTGCTGGGGATCCCGCGCGAGATCACCGAAGGGATCGGCGTGGTTTCCGGCGAATGTGCCGAGGCGATGGCCGAGGGAGTGCGTGCCAAGTTCGGCACCAGGTGGGCGATCTCGACAACCGGTGTCGCCGGTCCGGGGCCGCAGGGGGCGATCCCGCCGGGCACCGTCTGGATCGGGCTGGCCGGCCCTGGTGGGGTCGAGGCACGCAAGTGTACGTTCGTCGGTGACCGCGACCAGGTCCGTCATCTGGCTGCGCGGGAAGCGTTGGCGATGCTCGAATTCGGAGTCCGCGCCTGGGAAGAATCGGTCAACCGGTAGCGTTGGTCACCACAGGTACGAAGAAAGGACAGGTCATGACGCTCTTCCGGCGACTGCTGGGTGACGCACTCCGTGCTGAGCGGATGAAGCGTGGCCTGACCCTGCGCGAGGTCTCTGCTGAAGCACGAGTGAGTCTCGGCTACATCTCGGAGATCGAACGCGGGCAGAAGGAAGCCTCCTCGGAGTTGTTGGCCTCCTTGTGCAACGCCCTCGACGTGGCTCTCTCCGACCTGCTCCGCTCGGTGAGCGACGCCGCACTCGCCGAGGAGCGTGCGCTGCTGGGCGTTCCGGCGATCACTCCCGCACCCAGCGCCGTGGTGGTCTCCGCCGCCTGATGGTGGCGCGTCAGTAGCTCTGCGCGACGAACTGCGATTGGCAGGTGGGACACCAGAAGATGGTGCGCTCGCGGCCAGGCTCACCCATCGGTTCTGCCACGATCGGCTTCTTGCAACGACGGCACGGCTGCCCGGCGCGGTCGTAGACCCAGTGCCGGTAGCCCGGTCGCAGATTGCCGGTGGTCACCTGGACGGCGCGCTCCTTGTTGCTCTCCAACATGCTCTTGGCTCTGTTGATCAACCGGTCCAGGTGGACGATCTTGTCGACAGGTGTGGTCGGATTGATCCCGGAGACGAAGAGCAGCTCCGCGCGGTAGAGGTTGCCCAGCCCAGCGAGATTGCGTTGGTCGATCAGAGCCTCGGCGATCGGGCGCTCCGGGTTGGCCCGCAGGCGGGAGGTGGCCTTCTCCAGGTCCCAGTTGGCGCCGAGCAGGTCCGGGCCGAGGTAGGCGAGCTTCTGGAACTCGGCACCGCTCGGCCACATCTCGACGATGCCGAGCGAGAAGCCGACCGCCAGCCAGCGTGGGCTCTGCAACACCACCCGGGCCTGGGAGGCAGGCCGCTGCCAGCGGTTCTCCGGACGGTACAGGTGCCACGCACCTTCCATCTTCAGGTGCGTGTGCAGGATGCGTTGGTGTCCAAGGTGCAGCAGGAGGTGCTTCCCACGGGACTCCGAGGCAGTGACGCGTTCGCCGGTGAGGTTGACCTCGGCCAACTCGGGGACACGGAAGTCACTGCGGATCAAGGTACTGCCAACGAGTGCGGCTCCCAGAGCCTGCGCTGTTCGCCAAACGGTGTCGCCTTCAGGCACGGATTCGCAACCCCTTCGTGGTGGTGATGAAGCCGGCGTCGAGCAACGCCTGCCGGACCGGGTCGTCGGTACGCCCGAGCAGCTGGCTGCCATCGGCGCGTTCGACGGTGAGCTTCCCCAAGGCGCCGGTGCGGACGGCGTCAGCGAGCGAGGCGGCGGCCGCGGTGAGCAGGGTCGGCGCATCGGTGAAGGTGAGCAGAGTGCGACCGCCGCGTTCGACGTACATCGCCAGGGCGCCGTCGACGAGGACCACCAGGGCACCTGCCTTACGGCCCGGCCGATGCCCCGCGGAGTCGTCACGGTTCGGCCACTCCAGCGCGGCGCCGTAGGGGTTGGCGGGGTCGGTAGCAGCCAGGGCGAGCGCTTGAGGCTTCTCAGCGGAGCCGATCTCGGCGAAGGTGCGCATCCGGTCGACCGCGCCCGCGGTACCGAACTGTGCTGCACCCAGCCCGGCCACGAAGTAGCCACGGCGAGCGCGACCGGTCTCCTCGAAGGCACGCAAGACCCGGTAGGCGGCTGCGAATCCACCGGGGATCCGCTCGCTCATCACGGCACCTCGAGTGAGTACGCCGTGGCGTTCGAGCAGCGCTTCGGCCCGGGAGTGCGCACGCCGGGTCGGGTCGACGTCGAGGGCGGGGAGCAGGGACCAGCGCCCTGCCGTCTCCGGCAGGACCACCCTGGTTCGGGCCAGTGCGCTCCGTACCCGAGGCGGCGGACGGCGGGTGCGGTGGCTGGGGGTGCCGGATCTGGTCAGCGCGCGTAGCGGAGCGAGCGTGTCGTTGCCTACCCGGCCCGACCAGACGAGCTCCCACAGCGCATCGGCGAGCTCCCGCTCACCTATCGGCTCGGCCAGAGTGGCAGTGACCTGGGTGGCGAGTTGGTTGAAGAACCAGGCGCCCCCGGGCTCGAGTGCGTCGATCAGGGCACGCTGCACGGCGGTCGGGTCACCCGGCTCCGGCTCCGGCAGGGTCAGCGGTGCTTGGTCGGCGAGGTGGAGCGAGACCCAGCCGTCGCTGCCTGGGAGCGAACCGTGGCCCGCCCAGATGATCTCGCCGGAGGCGGTGAGCTCGTCCAACATGGCCGGCTCGTAGTCACGGACCCGGGCGGCCAGGACCAAGGACTCCAGCGCCGAGGCAGGGATCTGGGTCCCGGCGAGCTGCTCCACCACACTGAGCACGCCGTCCAGGCCGCGGAGCCGGCCACCGACGTGTTGCCAGATGGGAAGAAATCGGCCCAGCACCTCGGGGTCGAGCGGTTCCACCTCGTGGCGGAGCTTGGCCAACGAGCGGCGTCGGAGCCGCCTGAGTACCTCGGCGTCGCACCACTCCTCGCCGGTACCGGTGGGCCGGAACTCGCCCTCCAGGACGCGCCCTGCGCCTGCCAGGCGACGCAACGTCTGGCGGACGACGGCCGGCCCCAATCCGAGACGCTCGGCGACCTGATCGGCCGTGAACGGGCCGTGGGTCCGGGCGAAGCGGGCGACCAGATCGGCCATCGGATCGGCCACCGGCTCGGTGAAGTCGGTCGGGGTGCCCGGTGGGACCGGAACACCGAGCGCGTCGCGGAGCCGGGCGACGTCCTCGATCGCGCTCCACCGCTCCTCGCCGGCCATCCGGACCTCGACGATCCGGCGTGCTGAGGCCAGGCCGGCCAGCCATGGCTCCGGATCCTCGGTGCTCCGGGCGGCGATCTCGGGGGTGGTCATCGGGCCGAGCAGCCGGAGCAGGTCGGCGACTCCCTCGGCGCCGCGCGCACGGTACTGCGGGGTGAGCCGTTGCAGCTCCTGTTCGACCTCGGTGAGGACCTCGGGGTCGAGGAGTTCACGGAGCTCGGCGCGGCCCAGGAGTTCGGCAAGCAGGCCCTGATCGAGGCTGAGCGCGGCGGCCCGGCGCTCGGCGATGGGGGAGTCACCCTCGTAGACGAACTGCGCGATGTAGCCGAACAGGAGGCTCGCCGCATACGGCGAAGGACGATCGCTGGCGACGTCGACGACGCGCACCTCGCGGCGCTCGATGCGTTGCAGCAAGGTGACCAGGCCGGGCAGGTCGTAGACGTCTTGGAGGACCTCCCGGACCGCCTCCAGGACGATCGGGAACGAGGGGTACTTGGCGGCCACTTCGAGCAGTTGGGCGGAGCGCTGCCGCTGCTGCCACAACGGGGAACGCCGTCTCGGATCTCGGCGGGGGAGCAGGAGGGCACGTGCCGCGCACTCGCGGAACCGGCTCGCGAAGAGCGCCGAACCGCCCACCTCGGTGGTGACCAGAGCCTCGATCTCGTCCGGCTCGAAGACGACAACCTCTCCGCCGGGCGGCTCGGCGTCGGTGTCGGGGATCCGGAGCACCACGCCGTCGTCGGAGGCAACGGCCGAGGCCTCGACGCCGTACCGCTCGCGGAGCCGGGCGTTGATCGCGAGCGCCCAGGGAGCGTGGACGCCGGTGCCGTACGGCGAGTGCACCACCAGGCGCCAGTCGCCGAGCTCGTCGCGGAAGCGTTCGACCACGATGCTGCGGTCGCTCGGGAGGACACCGGTCGCGGTGACCTGCTCCTGGAGGTAGGTGAGCAGGTTGTCCACGGCCCAGTCGTCCAGGCCGGCGGCGCGGGTGCGTTCCTGGGCCTCGGTGCCCTTCATCGCCACCAGTTCGCGGGTGAAGCTGCCGATCGCTTCGCCGAGCTCGGCGGGGCGGCCAAAGGTGTCGCCCTTCCAGAACGGGAGCCGACCGGGGACGCCCGGCGCCGGCGTCACCAGCACCCGGTCGTGGGTGATGTCCTCGATCCGCCAACTCGTGGCACCGAGCGCGAAGACATCGCCGACCCGAGACTCGTAGACCATCTCCTCGTCCAGCTCGCCGACCCGTTTGCCGGCACCCTGCTCACCGGCCAGATAGACGCCGAAGAGGCCGCGGTCGGGGATGGTGCCGCCGCTGGTGACGGCGAGGCGTTGCGCTCCGGGCCGCCCGGTCAGGGTGCCGGTGACCCGGTCCCAGACCAGGCGGGGGCGCAGCTCGGCGAACTCGTCGGACGGATAGCGCCCACTGAGCAGGTCGAGGGTGGCGAGGTAGGCGGAGTGCGGCAGCGCGCTGAACGGTGCGCTGCGACGGACCAGGTCGAAGAGCTCGTCGACGTTCCAGGCCTCCATCGAGGTGGCGGCGACCACCTGCTGGGCCAGCACATCGAGCGGGTTGGCCGGTACCCGCAGCGACTCGATCGCCCCACTGCGCATCTGCTCCACGGCCACGGCGGTCTGGGCCAGATCGCCGCGATGCTTGGGGAACAGCACCCCGCGGGAGACCTCACCGACCTGGTGCCCGGCACGACCGACCCGTTGCAGGGCGCTGGCCACGCTGGGCGGTGACTCGATCTGGATCACCAGGTCGACGGCGCCCATGTCGATACCGAGCTCCAGGCTGCTGGTGGCGACCACGCAGGGCAGTCGACCGGCCTTGAGATCGTCCTCGATCAGCGCGCGCTGCTCCTTGCTCACCGAGCCGTGGTGGGCGCGGGCGATGATCGGCGGTGCCGATACTGCGGAGGTGTTGGTCAGCGTGCTGCCGGACTGGGCCATCACCTGAGCGGGCACGGTGCCGACCTCGAAGCCGGCGCGTTCGGCAGCGATCTCGTTGAGCCGTGCGGTCAACCGTTCGGCGAGGCGCCGGGAGTTGGCGAAGACGATGGTGGAGCGGTGCGCCTCGATCAGATCGGCGACGCGCTCCTCTACGTGCGGCCAGATCGACGCACGGCGAGGTGCCCCGGCGGCCGGCCCTTCGCTGATCTCCTCGATGACCTGGCCGAGCTCGGTCATGTCGGCAACAGGGACGACCACCTGAAGGTCCCACCGCTTCTCCGAGGCGGGAGCGACCAGCTCGACCGGCGCGTTCCCACCGAGGAACCGGGCCACCTCGTCGAGCGGGCGCACGGTGGCGGAGAGCCCGATCCGCTGTGCGGGCTGGGGAAGCAGCGCATCGAGCCGTTCCAAGGAGAGGGCCAGGTGCGCTCCGCGTTTGCTCCCGGCGACCGCATGCACCTCGTCGATGATCACCGTCTCGACGCCGCGCAGACTCTCGCGCGCCTGCGAGGTGAGCATCAGGAAGAGGGACTCGGGGGTGGTGATCAGGATGTCCGGGGGCGTGGTGACCAGCTTGCGCCGTTCGGAAGCCGGAGTGTCACCGGAGCGGACCCCGACCCGGACGTCGTGTACCTCCTCGCCGAGCCGGTCGGCGGTGTGCTTGATCCCGGCGAGCGGTGCGCGGAGGTTGCGTTCCACATCGACCGCGAGCGCCTTCAGCGGCGAGACGTAGAGCACCCGGGTGCGCTGATTGCGCTCGGCCGGGGCAGGGGTCGAGGTCAGTCGATCGAGTGACCAGAGGAAGGCGGAGAGGGTCTTACCCGAACCGGTCGGTGCCACCACCAGCGCATGCTTGCCGCCGGCGATCGCCGTCCAGGCTCCTTCTTGGGCGGCCGTGGGCGCGGCGAAGGCCGCACCGAACCACGCACGCGTGGAGGCGCTGAAGGTAGCAAGGGCTTCTGACACCCTGCCATCCTCCCTCATCGGTCCGACACGTGGAGGCTCTCAGCAGATGTTCTCGCGCGGCCCGGGAGTCGGTCGGACCGCACCGACTAGCGTCGTTGCAGGCGGCGACGCAGACGCCCGATGGTTCCGGTCTCCGAAGTTGTCATGGGGGTGACAAGCGGGGGCGCAGGGACCTCGGTCGGCATGGTCTTCTTTGTCTCCCGCGCGCGTGCTCGACGGGTCTTCATCCGCGCCGTCAAGAGTTCGGCAATTGCTGCCGCGGCAAGTTCGCTGACCTCTTCGGGGCTCGGCTGCGCCTGGTCTGCGAACGCTGCGTCGTCCGGAATCAGGTCGTTCAGGTCGCCGATCACCCGGCACCCGCTCGCCGCGATCGCCGCGTTGTGGTCGTGGCTGACCTGCACCACCCAGTCCTGATGGGCGGTGGGGACCTTGATCCGCGGTCCGCCCTTCTCACTGAAGCCGACCAGCACCTGGTTGGAGAAGTACCGCTTGACCACCGACCCGTAGGTGCGACGGCTCTTCCGCAGCTCTTGGGGGAGCGCGATGTTGACCTGACGCAGGACCTCGGTGGCGACCGTGCCCAGCCCCGGGTTGGCGACACCGGCCTCGGCCGCGCGCAGCGGCTCGGGGTCGATCTCGATCGCCTGGCAGAAGCGCTCGAGCAGGATCTCGGTCGACGACCCGGCCGGCGGCACGGTGACCAGGTGGACGTTCTCGTTGCCGACCAACCCGCCCCACTTGGCGATCAGGAACGGGAGGTGCCGGTTCGACCACCGGGTTCCGGTCGGGTCCTCGGGAACCTGCTGCATCTCCGCGAGGAACCGGTCGTAGGTGACGCCGCTACTGGACTTGATCAGTTGCTGCCACGACGAGGGGATCAGTCGGCCCAGGTCGCGCGCGGTGATGATCACGTGCACCTCGCGATCGCCGCAGGCCTCGATGAAGGTGGCGATCCGATCCGACGGCGCATCGGCCAACGACTCATTGGTGTACAGCACCTGCGGCGCGGAGCAGGCGGCCATCTCCTCGCGGAACCTGTCGAGGGAGGTGACCACCGAGTCGGGATCACGACCCTCCCGATAGCGGTCGGAGACCCAGAGCATCAGCTGGTCGTTGTCGTCGCGCTCACCGGGGACCAGCGCGAACCCGGTCTCGGAGAGTCGCTCCTGGTGGTCCCAGAGCAACGCTTGCAGGTAAGAGGTCCCGGTCTTCTGCAGGCCGATATGGATGTACATACGAGGGCGCGCCGACATGGGGCAAGAGTCTAGACCGCTGCCGATCCGCTCAGCGCACGGTGATGCTGGTGCCGAGGTGAACGGCCGCACCTTGCACCCAGGTCCCGGCCACCGCCGGGGTACCGGGGCCCGCCAGCGGGTCGGCGTCGAGGAGGGCGAGGTCGCCGGGGTGGCCGACGGCGACCATGCCTCGCCCGTCGGTGGAGGCAGCCAGGGCTTGGCGCCGTCCGAGGATCTGCTCGGGATGCCACGGGCCGCGCTGATCGGCCGTGCGCTCGACCGCGGCAGTGATCGCCAGCCACGGGTCCAGCGGCGCGACCGGGGCATCGGAGCCGAAACGTAGGTCGAGTCCGAGCTCAGCCATCGTGGCGAAGGCGAAGCAGTCGGCGCTCCGCTCCGGCCACAACGCCATGCTCAGGTCGCGGTCGTCGAGTAGGTGGGCGGGCTGCACGCTCGCGCGAATCCCCAGGGTCGCCATCCGTTGCAGGTCGGCTGGCCGGGCGAGTTGGACGTGCTCGATCGACCCGCGGCATCCCGTGCGGGAGAACGCTTCGAGGGTGTGGCTCAGCGCCTGATCGCCGATCGCATGGACGGCGGCCTCCAAGCCGTGCTGGTGGGCACGGGTGAGCAGCCCCGTGAGTTCGAGGTCGCTTAGGTTCGGGGCACCGTGGTGCGGGCCCGTGGTCTGCTCGCTCTCCGCGTACGCGTGGTGGCACCAGGCGGTGCGGGTGTTGAGGGAGCCGTCGCCGATCACCTTGAGCGGCCCCATCGTGACCAGTCCGCCGGTGCCGGGCACCGCGTCCCCGTTGGCCAGGCCCGAGGCCATCACCGTCTCCAAGCCATCGGGGTAGGTACTGGCCCGCACCCGAAGCAGCGTCGCACCCGCCTCGTGCCAGGCCGGCCAGGTGAACGGCCCGCCGGAGAACTCGAAGTCCACCAGTCCGACGACGCCCTGTGCCGCGGCGTCGCGCTGTGCGGCAGCGAGATCAGCCGGGGTGGCGGCTGCGCCCATGCTGGCTTGGAACTTCTCGAACGAGTCGAACCATTCTGCCTCCCGGACGACGTCGTCTCGATAGGGCAGCCCTATCGAGGCCAGCGCTGCCGAGTTGAGCCAGGCCTGGTGCCCGTCCCCGGCGATCAGGCCGACCGGCGTCGCCCCGGTAACGGCGTCGAGTTCGGTCACCGAGAGCGGACGCCAGGAACCGGCCCGATGGCCCCAGGTGACGATCGGGCGGCCCGGGAACGCTGCGAGTCGGCCGGCAACCAGTGCGAGCAGTTCTTCAGGACTCTGTACGGCGGCGACGTCAAGGCGTCTGCGGGACGAGGCCCATTGGCCCAGATGCACGTGCTGGTCCCAGAGGCCGGGGATCAACCAACGGCCCTCGCCCTCGACGACCGTCGTCGGGGAGGGGACGTCCAGGACCGGGCCGACCGCTGCCACCCGGCCGTCGACGACGAGGAGATCGACCGGTGCGGCACCCGCGACGTCGCTCGGTGCGATCGGGACCAGGCGGACCTCGCGGAGCAACAACGTCTGGGGCATGGCGAAAGCCTAGACGTGATGAGTCGGGTGGTTGTGGCCGTCGATCGCGGTCGGCTGGCGGCCAACTGCGTTGAGCACCGACTTCCTCGGATGACAGGATGGAGGGGTGGCGATCGAACCTGACACCAAGGACTGGACGTGGGTGCTCCAGCGCCCCTGCGCCGATTGCGGATTCGATGCCGACGCGGTGCGGACCGACGAGTTCGCCGAGCTCCTGCGGAGCACCACCGAACGATGGAGCGCGGTGCTTCGGCGACCCGATGCGGCGCAGCGTCAGCAGCCCGATGTCTGGTCCGCCCTGGAGTACGGCGCGCACGTTCGCGACGTGCATCGGATCTTCAACGAGCGGGTCCGTTCGATGCTCACCGAGGCCGTTCCGACCTTCGCCAACTGGGACCAGGACGCCACCGCGCTGGCCGAACGCTATGGCGAGCAGGACCCGGTGGAGGTCGAGGTCGCGTTGATCGATGCCGCGGGAGAGATCGCCGGCCGCTATGCCGCCGTTGACGGGCAGGAGTGGGAGCGCAGCGGGTTGCGGTCCAACGGCAGCGCGTTCACCGTCGCCTCGATCGGCCGGTACCACCTGCACGACGTGGTGCACCATCTGTGGGATGTCCGCGGGTGAGGCACACGGAGTTCTGGGCGCGGATGGAGGCGGCCCTCGGCGCTGGCTATGCGCGCACCTGGGCCGAACAGCACACCTTGACCGAGTTGGGTTCGCGGACCGCCGTCGAGGCTCTGGACGCCGGTGAGGCGCCCAAGGAGGTCTGGCTCGCGGTCTGGCAGAACCTCGGTCTCCCGTTGCGGGACAAGTGATCCGCGAAGAGGCCCACCGCCGCGCTGTGCGGTCGTTGGCCACCACCCAGGCTGTCGGCGCGGTCGGGATCACGATCGGGGTCGCGACCGCCTCACTGTTGGCGGAGGAGATCTCTGGATCCGAGAGTCAGGCCGGCCTGGCCCAGACCTCGCAGGTGCTCGGCGCCGCGGTGGCCTCCTGGCTGCTGGCCCGGTTGATGGCGATGCGCGGTCGGCGACTCGGTCTGCTGATCGGCTACCTGATCGGTGCGGGCGGCGGTGCGTTGTGCGTGGTCGCCGCCAAGGTCGACTCGATGGCGTTGCTGCTGGCCGGTGCGGTCCTGCTCGGCGCGACGACAGCTGCCAACTCGGGCGCGCGGTATGCCGCCACCGACCTCGCCGACGACGCCAACCGGGCACGCTCGCTCTCGGTGGTGGTCTGGGCGACGACGATCGGGGCGGTTGCCGGACCTAACCTCACCGGGCCGTCGCAGGAACTGGCCCGGTGGCTCCGGGTGCCGGAGTTGGCGGGGCCGTTCGCGCTGGGGTGCATCGCGATGCTGGCCGCCGCGCTGGTGATGTGGTTGACCCTGCGACCGGACCCGCTGCTGTTGGCACGAGAACTCGCCGACGAACCGGTGGGCGCGGCACGGGGGACCTCGTGGCGCACCGCCTGGGACGTCGTCCGCGAACGGCCGGAGATCGGTGCGGCAGCTGTCGGGATGGCGTTCGCCCATGCCGCGATGGTGGCGGTGATGATCATGACGCCCCTGCACATGCAGCACGGCGGTGCCGAGTTGAAGGTGATCGGCCTGGTGGTCAGTCTGCACGTGTTGGGGATGTACGCCTTCTCGCCGGTGATGGGCTGGGCTGCGGACCGTTACGGCCGGGCGCCACTGCTGGCCGCCGGGGGTGTGGTGCTGGTCGTCTCGATGCTCTTCGCGGGGCTGTCGCCTGCTGGCACGTCGTGGCAGATCTTCTTCGGACTCTTCACCCTCGGCGTCGGCTGGTCGATGGCCACCGTCGCCGCGGCCACCCTGCTGACCGAACTCACCCCGCTCCGGGCGCGTCCTGACGTCCAAGGCGCCGCAGACCTGTTGATGGGTCTGACCGCGGCAGCCGCCGGCGGATTGGCCGGTGTCCTGGTCGGTGTCGGCGGCTACGGCTGGCTCAACGTCTTCGCCGGCGTCCTCGCCCTGGGGGTCGCCGCCTGCGCGGCCTATGCCGCAGACGCCCGTCGTCGGCACGTGCTCGCGGCCTGACGCCGTCAGGCCGGTCGGTTCGCGGGTTACCGCGGTTGCTGACTGGCCGTGAGGCGTCGCGGTGCGGCGCGGGAGAGGTCTCTGGCGATCACGGCGAGGGGGAGCAGTCCGAGCGCTCCGCTGAGGCCGGCTGCCGCAGCGAGACGGACCCGGTCTCGGGAGAGTCGTAGGCAGGCGTCGTCGAACGCGTTCTGGTTCGGCCGGTACTCGCCGCTGTCGTACGCAGTGCCGTCGTTGAGGACGAGGGCGGGGCGCCCACACTCTTGGCTCTCCCAGCCGGGGAGCGCCAAGCCGGTGGTCGAGACCGGGGCGAAGAGCAGATAGCCACCGAGCCCGAGCGCCACCAGGACAGCGGCCGCCGCCGCGACGAGGGCACCCCAGTGACTGAGGTGCGATGGCTGGTCGGGATCCGTCGTGGCGATCCGCATGGTGCCTCCCGAACTGTCGGTGTTGAACTGAGCTTGCGGCCCCAACGACGCCGCAGCGCAGCCAGTTACGACACGCCGCACTTCGATGATTCTCATCGAACATCTGTTCGGTTACTCTGATGCCTCAGGTACGACGTAGCTCACCTTTATCCACAGGTGGGGCACTCCTGATCAGGGAGTGTCGGAGGTGGGCTCTACCGTCGCAGATGTGCCTGGACCAAAACGAGAGAAGAGGAAGCCCACGATGGCTGCAGACCCCCGCGAAAAGGCGCTCGACGCCGCGCTCGCCAACATTGAGAAGCAGTTCGGCAAGGGTTCGATCATGCGCCTCGGCGATGAGACCCGTGCTCCCCTTGAGGTGATCCCGACCGGGTCGATCGCCCTGGACGTCGCGCTGGGGCTCGGTGGCCTTCCTCGCGGTCGTGTGGTGGAGATCTACGGTCCGGAATCGTCCGGTAAGACGACGGTCGCGCTGCACGCGGTGGCCAGCGCCCAGGCCGCCGGTGGCCTGGTCGCCTTCATCGACGCCGAGCACGCGCTCGACCCGGAGTACGCCAAGAACCTCGGCGTCGACACCGACGCGCTGCTCGTGTCGCAGCCGGATTCGGGTGAGCAGGCGCTGGAGATCGCCGACATGCTGGTCCGTTCCGGAGCCTTGTCGCTGATCGTCATCGACTCCGTGGCCGCGCTTGTTCCGCGTGCGGAGATCGAAGGCGAGATGGGTGACAGCCACGTGGGTCTCCAGGCTCGTCTGATGAGCCAGGCGTTGCGCAAGATGACCGGTGCGCTCAACAACTCCAACACCACCGCGATCTTCATCAACCAGCTGCGCGAGAAGATCGGCGTGATGTTCGGTTCGCCGGAGACCACCACCGGTGGTCGTGCGCTCAAGTTCTACTCGTCGGTCCGTCTCGACGTGCGTCGGATCGAGACCCTGAAGGACGGCACCGACATGGTCGGTAACCGCACCCGGGTCAAGGTCGTCAAGAACAAGGTCGCTCCGCCGTTCAAGCAGGCTGAGTTCGACATCATGTACGGCAAGGGCATCAGCCGTGAAGGTGGTCTGATCGACGTCGGTGTCGAAGCGGGCCTGGTCCGCAAGGCCGGTGCTTGGTACACCTACGAGGGCGACCAGCTCGGTCAGGGCAAGGAGAACGCGCGTAACTTCCTGCGCGACAACCCCGACCTCGCCAATGAGCTCGAGAAGCGCATCCTGGAGAAGCTCGGCGTGGTGCCGAGTGTCGACGAGCCGGCTGAGCCGACCAACGTCGACTTCTGATCCGATGTCAGCTTCGGCATGGCCGGAGAAGGACCAGGCCGGTCCACCGCCCGACTGGGTAGGTGATGTTGCGCTCGGGGTGGCTGCCTGGACTGCTTCCAGTAGTCCGGTGGTGCCAGCCACCCCAACGGAGCCGGAGCGTCGTACCCGTAGGTCGGGGAGTCGCTCCGGCGCTGGGCGTGGCGACACCGGCGACGGTGCGGCCACGCGCAGGGGCCGGAGCAGCAAGCGTCGCGAACCCAAGCCGCCGCCGCCGGACCTTGCGGATCAGCCGGAGGCGGACCAGGAGGCGGTGGCCCGCAAGATCCTGCTCGATCAGCTGACCGGGCAGGCACGAAGCCGCAAGGAGCTCGCCGAGAAGTTGGCGAAGCGTGGCGTGCCCGAGGAGCTCGCCGCGCGGTTGCTCGACCGGTTCGAAGAGGTCGGTCTGATCGATGACGCTGCCTTCGCCCGGCTCTGGGTCGGTTCCCGCCAGCCGGGGAAGGGGTTGGCGCGTCGCGCGTTGCAGCAGGAGTTGCGGCGCAAAGGGGTCGCTGACGAGGTCGCCAAGGAGGCCTTGGACGAGATCGATCCTGCCGACGAAGAGGCTGCTGCCCGGCGGCTGGTGCAGCGCAAGCTGCGCAGCATGCGGGGTCTCGACCCCCAGGTGGCGACCCGGCGACTCGCCGGGATGCTGGCCCGCAAGGGTTACCCTCCCGGGATGTGCTTCTCCGTGGTGCGTAGCGAGCTCGACGCAGCTGAGCTCGACGCAACTGATCTTGAGGTCCCCGACGACCTATGACAGCGACGACGGACGACTGGGTCCAGGTTCGCCTGGCCACGGCCGCTGACCTAGCGGATCTGACCCGCTGGCGTCAGCAGCCGCACGTCGCCCGGTGGTGGCACGCCGACGGCGACCCCACACCCGGACGGGTGCGGGAGCAGTACCTACCTGAGATCGAGGGCCGGACCCCGACCACGTTGTGGATCATCGAGGTCAACGGGCGCTCGGTCGGCTTCCTCCAGGACTATCCGCTCGCTGCCTACCCGGACTACGCGTTGCTCACCCCGGACCCGACGGCGATCGGGATCGACTACGCCATCGGGCTACCCGGGTGGCTGGGCCGCGGCTATGGCGCCCGGGCGATCAAAGCCTGGGTGAGTCGCTGCCGCGAGCGATTCCCCGATGCGCAGGCGGTCTTCGCCGCCCCCGATCACCGCAACGCCGCCTCGCTGCGGGTCTTGGAGAAGGCCGGATTCATCGCCGGGACCTGGTTCGACGATCCGGACGGCTCCACCGTCGTCGGGTGCACGTTGCGGCTCGACGGCCACTGAGCGCGGTCAGCGACGGATCTGCGGCTTCTTGAACTCGAAGTCGGTACCGAAGTCGCTGAGGCTGACCGTGTTGGTGCTCGCGCCGTCGTCGCCCTGGGAGTGGCTCACCATCCGGACCGGGAGGTTGGCCCTGCTGAGCCAGATCTCGGTCGGCACACCGACAGCGCCCGGGGTCCTCGGTGCCCCCACATACTCGCGGATCCGGATCCCGTTGACGTCCTCGACCTTGCCGCTGGGGCGCCAACTGGTCGACCCGTAGAAGTCGGCCAGCTTGTCGAGAGCGGTGGAGACCCGCCACAACACCGCTTGGGTCTGGGCAGTCTCGGCGCGGGCGCTACCACCACCGGCCCGGATCCAGCCCTTGTCGTCCTTCATCCAGGCGCGATCCTTGATCACCACCAGTTCGGCGGCGCCGTTGAAGATCGTCATGTCGATCGCCTGGCTCGGCGCGAAGCGGAGCTTGCCGTCGACCGCGCCGACGACCTTCTCCGCGATCACCTGTTCGCCGGAGAGCCGGACCGTCCGGTGCTTGCGGAGCGCCGCCGTTACGCAGGTCGCGAAGAGCTTCCCGGAGGCACGGCCCTTGCGCATCTCTGGGCCTCGGCACTCGGCCGGCCCTGCAGGCTTTCCGTCCTCGGGCACGGCGGTGACGCGGGGTTTCGGCACGATGGGTGGGGCAGCTGCTTCATCGGTGGTGGAACAACCGGCGATCAGGGCCAGCAACACAACGAGAACAGGAGCCAGACGCATAGTGGCCTTTCCAAGTGCGGCGCGCAGAAGGGTCGGCCGATCTTAACGGGCGACCTAGCATGGGCACATGCCGTTCACTTCGGAACTTCTGAGCACGTTGCGTCTGGCCGCTGGCGAGGTCGACCTGAATCAGCTCGATCCCCGTGCCACGCTCCGATACGACGGTGACAAGGGCTCGGCCGAGGAAGAGCTGGTCGCGGTCGGGAAACGCCTGGCCGAAGCCCAGGAGCGGCTCTACTCCCATCGCGGGGACCCGGACGCCAAGCGTGTCCTGTTGGTCTTGCAGGGGATGGACACCTCGGGCAAAGGCGGGGTGATCGAGAAGGCCGTCGGGCTGGTGAACCCGCAAGGTGTGCGGATCACCTCGTTCAAAGCGCCGACCGCCGAGGAGTTGAGCCACGACTTCCTGTGGCGGGTCGAGAAGGCCGTTCCCGAGCCTGGCTACGTGGGTGTCTTCGACCGTTCCCACTATGAGGACGTCCTGATCGGCCGGGTCCGCCAGCTGGCCGACGCCGATGAGGTGGAGCGCAGGTACTCCGCGATCAACGAGTTCGAGGAGCGCCTCGCAGCCGGCGGCGTGCGGATCCTCAAGTGCATGTTGCATATCTCTGCCGAGGAGCAGAAGAGTCGGCTGTTGGCCCGGCTGGACGATCCTGCCAAGTATTGGAAGTTCAATCCGGGCGACATCGACGAGCGGGCGTTGTGGGCCGACTACCGCCAGGCCTACGAGATCGCGCTGAGCCGGACCAACACCGATGTCGCCCCGTGGTACGTGGTGCCCAGCGACCGCAAGTGGTTGCGTAACCTTGCCATTGCCCAGCTGCTCACCGAAGCACTGGAGTCGTTCGACCTGGACTGGCCGTCGGCCGAGTTCAACCCTGTTGAGCAGCGGCGTCGGCTGCTGGAGGAGGACCCCATCTCTTGATCCCACGTGCTTTGGTCACGCGGTACATCACCCCCTTGCGTGAAGGTGGATCGCTTCCCGGACTGGTGGAAGCCGACGACCTGGGAACGTACGTCTGCAAGTTCCGCGGCGCCGGACAAGGCCTCAAGGTGTTGGTCGCGGAGGTGATCGTGGGGGAGTTGGCGCGGGTGATCGGCCTGCGCACGCCGCGTCTCGTCTCCTTGGACCTCCGCGCCGACATCGCCCGCTACGAGGCGGACGACGAGGTCCAGGATCTGCTCTCCGCGAGTGTCGGCACCAACCTCGGCGTCGACTTCCTGCCGGGCTCCTTCGGCTTCGACGGTGAACTCCCCGAGGACGACACCGACGCCGCCAAGATTCTCTGGCTCGACGCCTTCTGCGCGAACGTGGACCGCTCCTGGCGAAACCCGAATCTCCTGCTGTGGCACCGGAAACTCTGGGTGATCGACCATGGCGCGAGTCTCTACTTCCACCACGGGTGGAGCAACGGCGTCACCGATGCGAACCGGTTCGCCAATCAGCCGTGGGACGTCTCCGACCATGTGCTCCGCGCCCACGTCGGTGGCCTCGCCGCCGCCGATGAGGAGATCAGTGCACTGCTCAACCGTGACGTCTTCGAAGACATCCTCGAACTCGTCCCCGACGAGTGGCTGGAACCGGTCCCCGGAGCCGACAACCCGCTCTTCTTGCGGGCCTCCTATGTCGAGTTCCTGCTGGCCCGCCTCGGCACCCGGCAGTGGCTTCCGGGCGGTGCGGCGTGAGTGAGTTCGCCTACCAGTACGTGGTGATCCGCTGCGTCCCCCGCGTCGAACGCCAGGAGTTCCTCAACGTCGGCGTCGCTCTCTACTGCCAGAGTGCGGAGTTCCTCGGCTTCGCCTGGCACTGTGACGAGCCCCGGGTAGCAGCCTTCGCTCCCGAGATCGACCCGCAGTCGATCTGCGACGGCCTGAGCTTCCTGGAACGGGTCTGCGCCGGCGATGCCAGCGTCGGCACCGCGGGGGAGCAGCCGATGGGCACCCGCTTCGGCTTCGTGAAGGCCCCGCGCAGCACCATCCTGCAGCCCAGCCCCGTCCACGGCGGCCTGACCAGCGACCCTGCCGCCGAGCTCAACCGACTGATGGATCTCCTCGTCCGCTGATCCGTTATCCACAGCCCCCACGCGATAGTCCCTGACGAAAAGCCCCTGAAAACAGCGGCGGGGTCAAGGGGTGGAAGCAACTCTGGTTGAGGAGTTGTGGATGGTGAGG
>NZ_JBLBWI010000020.1:0-74530 GCF_047308515.1 Nocardioides sp. Bht2 | reverse complement strand
GCTTGTGAGGTGGAATCCCCACAGGTCAGGTGTCAACCAAACTCGGGGCAGACCCAGGAAACCTCGTGCTGACGCGCGTTCATCCTGACTTCGCCCGTGCTGCCCGCGCTGCCACCCTCGACTCTCCGACGAATGCCCTGACCGACGCTTGATGACCGCCTGGTCGCCCAGTTCGGCGCCATCCTGTTGTCGACGAGCCGACCCTATGAATTCAAAAGAAGGTGATCAGGCATGGAACGAACACTGATCGCACCGAGTCCCGAAACGGTAGGAACAAGGCCGTTCTTCGCATTTCTTGGAATGCCGGTCCTCCTTGCATTGGCGATGTCGCCGGTAATAGTCCTTGCTATCATCGAAGGCGATGAATTGTTGGCCGCTGGCTTAATCGCCCTTTGGCCCTTATCTGGGATCTGGCAGTACCATAAGTGGAGGTCCTTGGCTCGTCGTCAATTGTGGATCGACGATGCTGGACTCCATATAGCGATTCCCGGTCAACCAAAGATCAGCTATCGCAAGGACGAGATCCTGAGCGTTCGCGTGATCGGCTACTACGGGTGGCGTGACCAGTGGCGCTACGGAACCTGGCAGGATTTTCCCCGACTCTCGATACACGGGCGAACTCACGGTCCCTTTCTCCTGTGGCGCGACGAGGTCGCCGACGCACAGCGTGCAATTCACAACTGGTGGAAGAGCAGCGACGTCTGACGGCGCGGCCGATCCACCGCATGAACAGGACGCTTCGCAACAAGGTCTGTCGTTCCTACATGTGGCTGTCTATGCCCACGAGGGCTGATACCCAGTGGCTTCGCCGATAACTGACATTATGTCAAGTTATCGTCGCAGACGGGGTGCTGAACCCTCCCGGCGCCATGAAACGCACACCGGGCGACCGCAGATTCTGGGTCGCCTTCTGTACCCACTCAGGCACTCCCTAGGGCAAGACATTCAAGCTGGCCGTCCCGAACTGTGGTGGAATCTGCGGGTGCTTGAGGTTGAGGATCGAACGTCCGCGGTGCGGCCGATGCCGGCGACCGTTGTCGCGGCCGCTGTGATCACGTGGATCGTCGCATCGGGAACGGCTGCAGCGACTGCGCTTCTCGCGATTGTCTTCGTCGTTCTCTGTGCGCCGCTCTGGGAAGTCTTCGGCTCTGGCTATGACAATCCTCGCTGGTGGATCGTCGGAGCTACGGGCATCGTCGTGCTGCTCGCGGCCTCGCTGACCTTGCGGCCCTGCTGATGATCCGGGGCCACGCGTTCGCACGGTGGGCATTGGGCATCCTGTCGCTGGGCGCTGCCGTGCTGAGCCTCTTCGCTGCCTACTACGTCCTTCCGCTGGCTATCACTGCCGCCAGCATCGCCGTGATCGTTCTGCTCCTTCTCCCGGTGTCTCGCCAACCGACTCGCGCCTAGTTGACATAACTGGCTATCGGCCAGCTGGTGCCGCCAATCCGGGAGATCAAGGGCCCATCAGCCGAAGGGTCTCAGGTGCCCAGATCGGCCAGACCGGCTCCCCCACGATCTGTCCATAGCGGTACCGGGCGATCCGCCGGAAGGGTTCATCCAGACTCGAATTGTCGTAGACGACACCAGAGTCGGCGCTACGAAGGGCCTGTGCAACCAAGGGGAACAGGCGACGGTACCTGTCGCGGATCTTCTGCTCAGGGACCTGATGTCCCCCAGCTCGCACGCGATCAGCGACACGCGCGACCGCGAGCTCCTCGGGAACAACGATGACGTGCAAAGTGACTGCGTACCCCAAGACCTGGGCGTGCTGCACCACCGACACCTTGCTGGGGTGGCTGAAGACGGTTTCCGTCACGAACGACGTGCCGCGACGGAGCAAGAACTCTCTTCGCTTCGCAGCGAGGCGGGAAACCTCGAGCGCTCCCAGGGCCTGAGCCTCACGATCGTCCGGCCAGATCTCCTCGGCGATCAGGTCTGCGTTCACGAACGGGAGGTGGGTGGTGGGGAGCAACACGTGTTCGGCAAAGGTCGACTTCCCCGAACCGTTGGAGCCGGCCAGCAGATGCAGAACGGGCGATGTCACTCGACCGCGTTCGGGATCTGGCGCACCGTGCCGTCGGCATCGGCGACCGCATGATCAGTACGGCCCTGAGCGGCGAATGCTGCCCGAAGATCCAGCGAGTCGATCCGGTCGTCCATCTCCTCACGCCAGGCGGTACGTACTGCCACCTGGTCGCGCTCCCCCAGCTCGTCATAGCCGAGCTGGCCAGCAAGAACCCGCTCGACGTCGCGGGTGGAGATTGTTCCCGACGCCTCAAGCTCCTGCCCGAGGCGCGCCCAGTGAGCTAGCTGCTGTGCCGCGCTGCGATGTGCCTGGCCCCCCGCTACTTTGGCAGCCTCGAAGAGGCCAGCGTCGAATCGCGTCGGCATCGTGGGTGACGACATCAGCAGACCTCCCGATCGAATACTCAGCCAGTGTAGCAAGTTGCTACATGTGCGGACGGCTCGTAGCTTTTCATCATCTCTGTGCAGCTCTGCTGCTGTTGACGGCGACATACACGCCGACCGCAACAAGGACTCCAGCCACGGCGACGAACGGCCACGGGCTCCACAGGTCGGTACAGGTGAGGGTGGTTCCCTCGGTGGTGCAGACCGTGCCCGGGCCTTGGTGGTTGAGCCAGGCGAGATAGCCGGGACCGATAGCGGCGCCGACCAGGACCATCGGCCAACCGGTCGCACGTAACGTCGGAACCCGGAGCCCGATCAGGGCCATCACCAGGCCGAGGCCGAGAAGCGGCCCGCCGATGGTGAGGATGCCGACCGTTCCTACCCCGGCGAGCGCACCGACGATCCCCCACCACACGTGGGCCCCGGCGCTGGTTCTCACTCCCCCAGCCAGTCACTTCGCAGGATCGAGTAGAGGAAGCCATCACGGAACTCTCCGTCGCGCCACTGTGCGCCGCGGATGGTGCCGTCCTGGGTGAAACCCACTTTCTCCAACGCTCGCTGCTCTGCCACGTTGCCGACGTCGGTGTGCGCCTCGACCCGGTTGACCGTGGTGTGCCGGAAGAAGAGGTCGACCAGGGTGCTCTGCGCCTGGGTGCCGAGGCCGCGCCCGCGCGCCGTCGGCACCAGCCAGATGCCGATCATCGGATTGCGCGACTGCTCGTTCGGCCCCCAACGCTGCCACACCCAACTGACGTTGCCGACCAGCTCGCCGCCTGGAGCCAGCACCCCGAAGCCGCCGTTCTCATTGAGGTTCGGCGGCAGCACCGTGGTCCGGGCAGGGCGCGGCCCGAAGTAGTCGAAGCCCGCGTTGTCGCCGGTCAATACGGGCAGATCCTCAACGGTCAGTTCACGCAGCAACGCAGTCATGCCCTCAAGTTACGCCTCAGCGGACCTCAGGTCAGGTGCAGCGCCTCGCGGATCGCCGGCCATGCCAGGGCCCCGAGGCGCTGAGGCGCGCCCTCGTCGCCGCCCACCTGATAGCCCCGACGGAGGTCGGGCGGCGTCTCGCCGGGCAGAACCACCGGGTGTCCCGCGGCGGCGTCGATGACGACATGTGTGGCCAGTCCGGCCTCGGCACGCGACGCTGCGATCCGGCGCGCCGCCTGGGCGCCGGGCCACACCTGGTCGTCCTCCCCCGCCACCAGGACCAGCGTGCCGCGGAACGTCTCTGCCGGGATCCGAGCCGCCTCGACGGCGTCCGCCCCCGCCGACGCCCGGCTCTGGAGATAGAGGGGCGCGAACGCGGGCCGATCCAACGCCGGCACCCACTCCCGGTCGAGCGGGACGAACGGGACCCCCTCCCCTCGCCAGGTCCACTTGCTCAGCCGTGGGTCGTCGTCATGCTGGTGCTGGCCCTCCCAGGCGACGTCGGTCGGCGCCAGCGCCACCACGGTGCTGACCCGCGAATCGCGTACCGCTGTCAGCAGTGCCGCCTCAGCGCCGTACGACAGACCGAGGATCGCCAACCGTTCGCAGTCGGCAGCCAACAGGTCCAGTGCGGCGACGAAGAGCTCCAACTCGATCTCACACGGCACCGGCGGCTGGCCTTCGCCCCCGAACCAACGCAGTGCCAACGCCGTCGCCCCGGCAGCAGCCAGGGCGTCGGCTCGACCGACGTCCAACCGGCCGCTTGAACCGGCCAGCACCAGGACGCCGGTCCCGCGTGCGCTCCCCGTGGGCTCTGCGCGGTACAGGTTCGACGCTGCGATCGAGGCCGGCACGACTGGCTCAGCTGTGGGCACTGCGGAAGACACCGAGACGGTTGCCGCTCGGATCGGTGAACTCGAACCGCTGGCCACCGGGATAGTCGATCAGCTCATGGGCAGCCCCGCCGGCCGCCTCGATCGCCGAACGGGCGGCCGCCAGATCCTCGGCTTCCAGCAGGACCAGTGGGCCGCCCGGCGCGACCGCCGCTCCTGCCGCCAAGCCCCCGACCTCGCTGCTTCCGTCGGGCGACTGGATCCCGGCATATCCCGGTCCATAGTCGTTGAACTTCCAACCGAAGGCAGCGGTATAGAAGCGCTTCGCCTCGGCGAGGTCGGTCACGGTCAGTTCCACGTAGCTGATCGAGATCATGGGGTGAGCCTAGCCCTCAAAATTCGGGATCTCGGTAGCCAAATCAGTGCGGGCCTCGCCAACGTGCCGTCACCGGAGCATGATGAAAGACGCGCTAGCGGGTGATCCCGGTACCCCCGTACCCGGGATCACCTGCTGGTCCTGGTCGGCTACCGATCAGCGTCCCTTCCAGACCGGTGCGCGGCCCTCGGCGAACGCCACGACGCCTTCGGCGGCGTCCTCGGAGAAGAGCGCCGCTCCCGCCATCTCGGACTGCAGGGCGAACCCCTCGTCAGCAGACCAATCAGGCGCGGCCTCGATGATGCGTTTGCTGATCGCCAACGAGAGCGGGGCATTCGCCATCACCTCGTCGGCCAGCGCGATGGCCGCTTCCAGCACCGTGCCGGGCGCTGCCAGGCGGTTCACCAGTCCCAGCTCCGCCATCCGCTCCGCGGGCATCGGATTCCCGGTCAGCGCCAACTCCATCGCCACGTTGCGCGGAAGACGTTGGGCCATCCGCATCACTCCGCCGGCTGCCGCGACCAGTCCCCGCTTGGCCTCGGGCAGACCGAACTGCGACTCGGTGGACGCGACCACCAGGTCCGCCACCAGGGCCAGCTCGCAACCACCAGCCAGGGCATGTCCCTCGACGGCGGCGATCAGCGGCTTGCTGATCGGTGCCGAGGTGATCCCCAGTGGGCCGCGACGCTCGGTCAGCGGGAACTGTCCAGCCGCAGCCGCCTTGAGATCCATCCCCGCCGAGAAGGTGCCACCGGCGCCCGTCAGGATCGCGACGCGGGCCTCGTCGTCGGCCTCGTAGGAGTCGATGATCCGCTCCAACAACTGTGCGGTCGGGTGGTCGATGGCGTTACGCCGATGCGGACGGTTCAGGGTGATCACCCAGAGCGGGCCACGTCGATCCAGCAACACCGGCATCGCGGGTGCCGGCGGCACCTCGTGAGCGGTGTCGTCGACGATTGCGAACTCCGCCACGTCGGTGACCTTCAGTGCCCAGCCCAACGGGTCGTCGTCGACGAAGCGCGCAACGACGTCGTCAACGGTGGAACGCAGCAGAACCCGATCACCGCTGGGCTGGATTCCGCTGACGATGACCGCCTGCGGGGCGCCGTCGCGACCGTACTGAACCGTGTACGCCTCGACGACGGCGTCGCCGGCGACGTCAGTCAGCGCCCGCCGCGACGCCACGGGCTCCGGGAGCGGGGCCAACGACCGGTACGGCCGGCTCGGCGGCGTCGTGGAGTAGATCCCGATCGCATGCTTGGTGAGGTACCACCCCAACGAGGTGGAGAGCCCGACCTCACCGGGGTTGGCGCGGAGCCGATCGACCAGAGTCGCGACGGCGTGCCCGCCGTAGTTGTTCCCCGGACCGCCGCCGAAGGTGAGCCCGCCGGTCAACGAGAGCGGACGATCGGCATCGTCGAGGGGCAGGCCGAGTTCGCGAGCCGCGATCTGAACGGCGACCGGGAAACAGGAGTAGAGATCGACGTGGCGCACCTCGTCGATGGTGACGCCGGCCTGGGTCAGTGCGGCCTTGCCGATGGCGTTGATCGCAGGCGAGGCCGCGAGGTCGCCACGTTCACTGACGAACCACTCGTCGTGCGCGGCAGCACCTGCGTGCAGGAAGACCCACTTCTCCTGAGCGATCCCCATCGCCTGGGCGGTCGCAACGTTGGTGACGATGATCCCGCTCGCCTGGTCCACCTGGAGGTTCGCGCAGAGCAACTTCGAGTAGGGGCTGGAGATCATCCGGTTGTCAGCGTCACTGGTGGCGAGCCGCTCGGCGGAGAACCCCTCCGGTTGCCAGGCATGGGGATTCTCCGCCGCGACCTGGGAGAAGCGCGACCAGAGTCCGGTGATCGCCTCCTGGTGAGCCGTTCTGGTCCGGCCCAGCCGGGCGCGCAGCGCCGTCTCCAACAGCCCGTACACGTAGATCGGGGCCATCAGTCCGGCCCGGCTCTCGGCCTCGTTGTTGGCCTCCTTCTCGCTGCCGAGCACGCGGGTCGGTCGGACGGCGCTCGACTGCTCCTCCCAGGAGAGCGCAGTGCCCTGCTTCTGTGCCGCGGCGAACGAGTTGCCGGCCTCCGCACCGCAGACCACGATCACGTCGGCGGTGCCGTCGGCGATCGCCTGTCCGGCCGCGTTGATCAGCAACTGGCCGGAGTCGCCTCCGAACCGCGCCGACTGAACGGTCTCCTTCGGCTGTGCGCCGATCCGGGTGGCGACGGACGCAGCAAGATCCTGGTAGGTCCACGAAGTACTGGCCACCGCGAAGATGCCATCTGCGGCCGTGAGCAACCCGGGCGCGCCCGCGTCGGTCGCTGCTCGCCGGACGGCCTCCGCCGCGAGGTCGGCGGGTTCGCGGGAGAGATCGGGAGTCGCCTGGGTGACCTGTCCGACGCCGACGATGATCGGCGTCTGCGGCGCCAGTTTCCGGCCGGTCGCTTCGTGGAGCACGGGACCATGGCTAGGCGCCGCGGCCCCCTCGACGCCGTTATCGGCAAGTGCGACCAGGGCAGCCAATGACCGTTCCATCTCGTCGCGCACAGTGCGGGCGATGGTGCCGCCCATCGGTCCGCGCAACGGATCGCCGCCCATTCCGGCGTCGATCCAGACGACGGAGCCGTCTCGGTCGGCGATGACAGAGAACCAGAGCCCCATGGTGAGCCCCATGGGTCCGGTTCCGGTGAGGCCGATCTGGTCCTCGGACGCCGTCACCACCCGCCAGCGGATCTCGGCAGGCACACCCATGATCTTCACCTGCTCGGCGACCTCCGCGCCGGCGACGGCGACAGCGGGTGGCTGACCGCGCCAGCCTGCGTGGATCGTCATCCACTGCGGCAGGAGGCTCAGATCCCCGACCAACCCCCGCACCGCGGACGCCGATCGCTCGCTCCGCGCGGAGACCGTCACCTGACGCTGGTAACTGCTCAAGCCCTCCGGGGTGGGACGTTCGGTCCCCGGGGCCGCCGGTTCGGTGAAGGAGTCGGCGTCATCGCGGCGGACCACGTTCTTGGCGAGGTCGACGAGGGCGCCGGGGTTGCTCGCAGCCCAGCGGGCCGTCCCGACGACAGAGTCAAGGGTCTTACGGAGGTCCATCGAACGCCTTTCGAGTGCCCTGCGGGGAGTTACCGTACGAGCGTACTGGAAATTCGGTAGGCTGGGCAGGTGTCCACGCAACCGGTTCGCCGCACCCAGGCCGAGCGCCGCTCCGGCACCCGGACGAAGCTCCTGGCGGCGGCGGTCGACTCGCTCCTGGAGAGCGGCTACGCGGCGACGAGCGTCACCGAGATCCAGCGACGCTCCGGAGCGGGCCGCGGCACGGTGCAACACCACTTCCCCACCAAGGCCGATCTGATGGTGGCGGCCACCGCGCACGTCGTCGAAGCGCGTCTCGCCAGCACCCGTCTGGCTGCCCTCGCCCTGCCCGAGGATGCCGACCGCCTGGAAGCCTTGGTGGACCTGGTCTGGCTGGACCTGGGGAGTCCGGCGTTCCTGGCCGCGCTCGAACTCTGGGTCGCCGCGCGCACCGACGCGGATCTCAAGGCAGCGCTCCTCCCCCACGAGCGCCGGCTGATGACCGCGACGGCGACGCTCTTCGTCGACGTACTCGGTCCTGGCTACGACGACCCGCGTACCCCGACGCTGGTCGAGTTCACCATCGACGTGCTGACCGGGTTGACCATGACCACCCTGCTCACCGGAACGCCGTCCGACGGACAACGACAGGTCGTCCTCGACCGGTGGAAGCGCGCGTTGCGGGTGCTCTTCGGTCAAGCGCCGCCCGAATCACTTGTGGACTGATTCGCCACTCCCCCGCTGGCCCGGAATCGCTGAAATCGGGCCGGTTTCCTCCACCGCGCCCCCTGAAAAAGGCGGCCCATCCTCCCGACGCGCCGAGAAAATGCGCCGAAAATGAGGCACTTCCTCCACTTCTGGGGTAAAGTGAACGAAAGGTTAACAAACCATGAACCCAGAGAGGCAGGTGAGTGACGTGGAGATGCACTGGACCGTGGAGATTCAGCCCAACGGGGAGGAGCGCCTGGTCGCGCACTGGGTCCCCCTCGCTTCGGCAGCGAGCGCACCCGTGGCGGCTTGAGCCACAGAATTCACGAAGGGCCCCCGATCCGTCGGGGGCCCTTCGTCGTTCTCGCTACGATCCGACCATGCTTAAGCGATCGTTGGCCGCGCTAGCCGCCGTCACCCTGCTCTCACTCGCCGCCTGCTCGGACGACTCCGAAGACGCCAAGGACGCCGCCGGGAGCGACAGCTTCCAGGACTCCAACTCCGGGAGCGCGACCCCCGACGAGACCGCACCGTCCGACGACGGCGAGGGCACCACGGAAGGCTCCGCTGCAGGAGCCTGCGACTACGTGGTCGACGGAACCGCCGCACGTCCCGTCGAGCCGCCGCCCGCAACGCCGGTCTCGACCTCCAAGGTGAAGGCAACGATCGCCACCACCGTCGGGGACATCCCGATCGTGCTGGACGCCGCGTCGGCGCCCTGCACCGTCAACTCCTTCATCTCGTTGACCAAGCAGGGCTTCTACACCGACACCCCGTGCCCGCGGCTCGCCTCCGGCACCGGGTTCACGCTGCTCCAGTGCGGCGACCCCACCGGCACCGGTAGCGGTGGCCCGGGCTACTCCTACGCCGATGAACTCACCGGTGACGAGACCTACCCGGCGGGCACCCTGGCCATGGCCAACGCCGGCGCCGACACCAACGGCTCGCAGTTCTTCCTGGTCATCGACGACACCCAGCTCGCTCCGAACTACACGGTCTTCGGCTCGGTCGACGAGGCAGGGCTGAAGGTGCTCGCGAAGGTCGCTGCCGCTGGCGACGACGGCAGCCACCCGGCGGGCGGCGGAAAGCCGAACACCCCGGTCGACATCACCAAGATCACTCTCAGCTGATCCCCTCGGCGATCAAGGCTGCCGACCGCTCCCACAGCTGTTCGCCCAGGGAGCGGTCGGTGGCCTGTGCCGCCAGCCGAGCCGGCGCCGGGCGACCCAACAGTTCACCGGGGCCGTTCGGTCCGAGGTAGGTCCCGGACGGTAGATCGAGGAGTGCCGCGGCCAGGATCGAGCGGGCCCCCTTCGACGGCGGCATCCCGATGATCGCGTTCCCGATCGCCGCCAACCGGGTGAAGTGGGCGTTCCCGGTCCCCGACTGGATGCCCGTCGCGGTGTAGCCAGGGTGTCCGCCTAGCGACCGGACGCCACCGCCGGACACCATCAGCCGCCGTCCCAGTTCGACCATGAAGGAGAGCTGCGCCAGTTTCGACTGACTGTAGGCCTGGTACGGGTGGTACTCGCGTCGCTCCCAGGTCAGATCGTCGATCACCAGCTCGCCCGTCCGGTGCGACGCGGAGCCGACGGTGACCACGCGGTCGGTGACCTTCTTCAGCAGCAGCGTGGTCAACGCGAAGTGACCCAGGTGGTTGGTCGCGAACTGCATCTCGTGCCCGTCCGCGCTGCGGGAGAACGGCACGCCCATCACGCCCGCGTTGTTGATCAGTACCTCGCAGCCTGCGGAGGAGTCGGTGAAGCGACGGACCGAGGCGAGGTCGCTCAGGTCGAGCTCCGCGACGGCGACCGACCCTGTCGGCCGAGTCCGTCGGATCCGTTCGGCCGCCTCCGCACCCTTCGAAACGTTCCGGACCGCCATCACGACGTCGGCGCCCGAACTGGCCAACGCCCGGCTCAGCTCCAGGCCCAACCCACTGGTGGCGCCGGTGACGATGAAACGGCGTCCGGTCTGCAACGGCAAGAGATTCACGCCGCAGAGACTGCCAGATAGGCGGGAGGTTCTAGGGTGGATTCGTGGCTTCTACCGAGACCTCCCAGAAACTGCCGCTCCAGCTCAGCGAGTCGATTGCGCGTCGCGCACTTCTCGACGAGCTCGACTACGAGGTGCAGCTCGACCTGCTCGACGCCGAGGAGGAGTTCACCTCCCGCACCCGGATCAGGTTCCGGAGCAAGCGCGGGACGACGTTCCTCGACCTGACGCCGCGAGCGATCAACGCGATCACCCTGGACGGCGTCGCGGTGGACGTCGACCTGGTCCGCAACGGACGGCTGCCACTCGACCTCAGCGAGGGGTCGCACGAGTTGGTCGTCGAGGCAGTGATGGCGTTCCGCAACGACGGCGAAGGGCTCCACCTCTCCCGCGACCCCGCCGACGATCGGCGCTACGTCTACGGAATGTCCTTCATGGACGCCGCCCCCAGCATCTTCGCCTGCTTCGATCAGCCCGACCTCAAAGCGCCGTACACCTTCCAGGTTCGCGCGCCGAAGGAGTGGTCGGTGATCGGGAACGCGCCGGGGACCCAGGTGGAGCCGGGGGTCTGGCACTTCGAGAGGAGCCAACCGCTATCCACCTACTTCGTCACCCTGGTGGCCGGTCCGTGGCACCTCATCACGGACGAGCACGACGGCATCCCGCTCGCGCTGAGTGCCCGCCAGTCGATCGCCGAGCATCTCGAGCGGGACGCCGAGGAACTGCTTACCGTCACCAAGCAGTGTTTCGACGAGTTCCACCGGCTCTTCGGGATCCGTTATCCGTTCGGGAACTACCACCAGGCCTTCGTGCCGGAGTTCAACGCCGGGGCGATGGAGAACCCCGGCTGCGTCACCTTCCGCGATCCGCTGATCTTCACCAGCAAGGTCACCCGCGGGGAGCGGATCCAACGCGCCACCACAGTCGCCCACGAGATGGCGCACCAGTGGTTCGGCAACATCACCACCCCGCGCTGGTGGGACGACCTCTGGCTCAACGAGTCGTTCGCCGAGTACATGGGCAACCGGGTCACCGCCGACGTCACCGAGTTCGACGACGCCTGGACCCACAACTCCTGGTCGCGCCGTCAGTGGGGCCTGATCGCGGACCAGCGGCCCAGCACCCACCCGGTGGCCGGGAACGGCGCGGTCGACGCGCTGGCGGCGTTGCAGGACTTCGACGGCATCTCCTACGCCAAGGGCTCCAGCATCCTGCGCCAGCTCAACGCGCGGCTCGGCGACGAGACCTTCTTCGCCGGCGTCATCGATCACCTGACTCAGCACCGCTTCGGCAACGCCACGATGGCCGACCTCTTCGGTGCCTGGGAGCGTGCTGGCGCCGGCGAGCTGACCAGCTTCACCGAGGGCTGGCTCCGCACAGCGGGTCCGGACACTCTGCACCACGACGCTGCGCTGCGGGCGCTGGTCCGCCTGCCTGCCGACGTGGACCGGCCCCCGCATGACCACACCCTCAGTGTGGCCCTGCTCGACGGCGACACTTGGCGCCGCGAGAGTGTCGAGGTGACGTCGGCTGAGACTCCGGTCCCGGCCGCGGAGGCCGTCGTCGTGGATCCCGATGAGGAGACCTGGGCGTTGGCGCTCGCCGACCCGGCCTCGATCGACGTGCTGATCGGGCGCAACGGCGGACCGAACGAGCCCGCGATCCGGGCCGGCCTGTGGAACAACGTGCGCTCCGCTCTGCACAACGCGGAGGTCTCCCCCGCCCAGGCGATCGACCTGGCCGCGGTGACCTTGGTGGACGAGCAGGTAGAGGATGCCTTCCGTTCGTTGGTGCCCTGGCTGCTGCAGAAGGCGGTTCCACTCACTCGCGATCCGGCTGCTGCTCGCGCCCGCCTGCACGAGGCGTTCCGGATCCGCGCCGACAGTGCTGAGCCCGGATCAACCCTCCAGCTGGGTGCCATGCAGGGACTGATCTCGACGGCCAGCGATGTGGAGCTTCTCGACGGTTGGCGGCGTGAGATCGGCCTTCCCGACGGCGTCACGCTGGACCTGGCTTTGCGCTGGCGGATCATCGATCGGTTGGCCGTACTCGGTGCGGTCGATGAGACCGAGCTGGCGGCCGAGTTCCGGGTCGAGCCATCGACGCAGGCGGCGGTGGCCCTGGCCGGGGCGCACGCGGCCCTGCCGAATCCGGAGGCGAAGGCGTGGGCGTGGCTCCGGTTCACCGGCGCTGAGGAGGCGACCAACTACGAGCTCGCCGCCATCGGTGCGGGCCTCTGGGCGGGTACCGATCTCTCCCATGCAGCGCCCTACCAGGACCGCTACTTCGACGAGATCGCGGCGCTCCCCGCAGTCCATTCCGGCTGGGTTCTCGGCGAGGTGGCCGACGCCTTCTTCCCGATCGCCACCCTCTCGCCGGATGCGCTCACCCGCGCTGACGCTCTGATCGCGGAGCCGGGTCTGGACCTCACCGTGCGACGCCGCCTGGTGGACGCCGCCGACGAGCTGCGTCGGCGCCTGGCTGTGGTGGAGAAGTACAGCTGACCCACCTGTGAGATGGGCCCGGCACCGCCTGCTCGGCGTGGACTGCGCGGTTGTGTCGGACCCACCTCATAGATTGCCTACGTGCGTATCCTCCACACCTCCGACTGGCACCTGGGGCGTTCCTTCCACCGCGAAGGCATGCTGACCCACCAGGCTGCCTTCGTCGACCACGTGTTGGAGGTGGTCGCCGGCGAGCAGGTCGACCTGGTGGTCGTCTCGGGCGACATCTACGACCGTGCGCTTCCGCCGGTCGATGCCGTCCGGCTCGCCAATGAGGCCTTCACCCGGCTTTCCAAGACAGCGGCGAGGGTCGTGATCAGTAGTGGCAACCACGACTCCGCGCAACGGTTGGGCTTCGGCTCGGAGCTGATCGACGCAGCTGGGATCCATCTGCGCACCCGCGCCTCGCAGGTCGGCACGCCGGTTCTGCTCGGTGACGCCCACGGTCCGGTCGCGGTCCACGCGCTCCCCTACCTGGAGCCGGATCTGCTCCGCGAGCCGTGGGAGTTGTCCAGCCGCTCCCATGAGGTGGTCCTCGGCGAGGCGATGCGCCGGGTCAACGCCGACCTCGCCACCCGGAGCCCCGGCACGCGCTCGGTGGTACTGGCGCATGCCTTCGTGGCCGACGTCGCAGCCGCTCCCCCGGAGATCAGTGATTCCGAGCGCGACATCAGCGTCGGCGGGGTGAGCATCGCCCCCACCTCGCTCTTCGACGGGATCGACTACGTGGCGTTGGGCCATCTGCACGGCCGGGCCACCTTGAGCGACCGAATCCGGTACAGCGGTTCGCCCCTGGCCTACTCGTTCTCCGAGGCCCGGCACCGAAAGGGCTCCTGGTTGGTCGACCTCGATGCGGCCGGTGCGGTCAGAGCCGAGTTCATCGACGCTCCGGTGCCCCGCCGCCTCCACCAGCTCACCGGGGAGTTGGCGCAGCTGCTCGCCGACCCCACACTCGACGTCCACCGCGACGACTGGCTCGCGGTCACCTTGACCGACCCGGTCCGCCCGCACGGCGCGATGGAGCAGTTACGCGCCCGGTTCCCGCACACGTTGCAGCTCTCTTTCGCGCCCAGTGTCCCGGCCGGTCGGGAGCGGTTGCACCGACAGCCTGGCGCGGGCGTCAGCGACCACCAGATCGCCCTCGACTTCATCTCCGAGCTCCGTGGCGCTCCTGCAGACGGTCCCGAAGCGGCCTTGCTCCAGGCCGCTTGTGACGCCTGCACCCACGACCGCGATCTCGACCGCGAGGTCTCCTGATGAGGCTCCACGCGCTCCAGGTGACCGCCTTCGGCCCGTTCGCCGACAGTGTCGCCGTCGACTTCGACGAGTTGGCCAGCGACGGCCTCTTCCTGTTGAGCGGTCCCACCGGCTCGGGGAAGACCTCGATCCTCGATGCCGTCTGCTTCGCCCTCTACGGCGACGTCCCCGGTGACCGCGGGTCGGCCAAGCGCCTGCGGAGTGACCAGGCCGCCCCGGGGGTTGCCCCCGAGGTCGCCTTGGAGTTCACCGTTCGCGCGCGGAGGTTCCGGCTCGTCCGTTCGCCGCAGTGGACCCGCCCGAAGAAGCGCGGCACGGGCGTGACCACCGAGCAGGCCCACGTGGTCTGCTCCGAGCTGGTCGACGGCACCTGGACACCGCTCTCGAACCGGCTCGATGAGACCGGGCACCTGATCACCGGACTGCTCGGCATGAACATGGCTCAGTTCTGCCAGGTCGCGCTGCTCCCTCAGGGCCAGTTCCAGGGCTTCCTGCGGGCTCGTTCGGAGGAGCGTCATGCCCTCCTGCAGCGGCTCTTCGCCACCGATCGTTTCGAGCAGATCGAACGCTGGCTCCGCGACCACGCTCGCGCCCTCCGCCGCGAGGTCGGTGACAGCGAGGTCGCGCTCGGGCGGGCGATCAGTCGGGTCGAGGAGGCGGCCGGCACGGCGGCACCTGACGAGGTGAGCGAGACCGTGAGCTGGCTCGACGCCGAGGTGGGCCGCAGCCTTCAAGAAGCTCAGCGAGCGGCAACGATGCTGACCGACACCGCAGCCCGGCGGGCTGATGCGGATCTCGCGCTGATCCAAGCGCGGGAACTGGCACGACGTCAGCAGTTGGGCGCGGAGGCGGAGCGGACGCTCGCAGCGCTGGCGCAGGAGACAGCGGCGCACGAACGCCGGGTCGAGGTCCGCGAGGCGGCGCAGCGCGCGGCCGTGGTACTTCCTCTGGTCCGGGTCGCCACCGAGGCATCAGTGGCGCAGTCGCGTTACCAGGCTGCCGTGGACGCCGCGCTCACCGACGCTGTGCGGCTCCGCGACACGGCCTACGCCAGCGGCTACCTCCACGACGACGGCGGGCTGCCGTTCGACGACATCGACGCACTCGCGCTGCTCCTCGGGCCCGCCGAGGAACGGCTCCGTGAGGCCGACACCCTGGTCCCACTGGCCAGCGAGGTCGCCGCGATCAACCCGCAGATCACCGCATTGGGCCACGAGGTCGCCGAGCGGGACGCCGCCATCGAGCGGGTCCAGGCCGAAGCCGTCGAGGCACCCGAGGAGCGCAACCGGCTCGAGGCGGCGCTGCGTGAGTCCGTCGCCGAGAGCGATCGCGCCCAGCTCCTTGCCGGCGAGGTCGCCACCTTGCGCACGCGTCTCGCCGCGGCTGAACGCTTGGTCCTCCGCCGCGCCGACCTGACCCGTGCCGAGGCCGGCGAACGTGCCGCCACTGAGCGGCTCTTCGCAGTCAAGGAGGCATGGCTCTCGGCCCAGGAGTCCCGTCTGCACGGGATGGCTGCGGAGCTGGCGGCGGAGTTGGCGAGCGGGGACGCCTGCCCGGTCTGTGGGTCGGGCGACCACCCCGAGCCCGCGCAGACCAGTCCGAGCACCTCGACCGCCGATGAGGTGAAGGCCGCTCGGTCGCTGGTGGACGATGCGGAGTTGGCCCGCGCGACCGCTGAGAGTGAGCTCCGGAGTCTGAGCGCCGACGTGGCCCGCCTTACCGAGGCGGCCGGCGATGGCACGGTCGCTGAGCTTGCAGCCCTCCTCGCAGGGAAGGGCGAAGAGCTCGCCCGCGCGGAACAGGCCGCCGCTCGACTCCCCACGACCCAGCAGGCGCTCGATCGTCTGGCCGCCACGCAGGAGGCTCGGGAGCAGAAGCTGATCGAGCTCAGCAACCAGCGCACCGCGGCGGTGGCCACCTGTACCACCCTCGAGGCGCGACGCGACCACCTGCGTCAACAACTCGGCGCCCGTGCCGACGAGCCGCGACTACTGGCGACCCTGCGCGCCGAGCAGCGGCTCGGTTCCGAGCTGGTCACGGCGCTGAGCACCGCGATGCGGCATCGCGAACGCTTGGTGGAGGCGACCGCCTCCGTGCAGCGCGCCGAGGCAGAGCTACGCGCCACCGCTGCCGCGCAACGGTTCGCGAGCCCGCGTGAAGCGGCCGACGCTGCCCTCGACGCCGGGGCGGTGCGTGCGTTGGAGGCTGCGATCGCGGAGTACGAGGATCGCCGGCGCAGCGCCCAAGGCACGCTGGATCTGCCCGACGTGATCGCTGCGTTGGCAGCGCCCGCGCCGGACCTGACGCAGTTGGCGACTACCGCCGATGCTGCCCAGGTCGCTGAGGCCGAGGCGATCCGCTCCGACACCGGCGCCCGCCGCCGGAACGAACGGGTAGCGGCATTGGCGGTCGAGGTCCGGGCAACCTTCGATGCGCTTGCACCACGCCGTGAGGCAGCCCAGGTCGCCGCTGAGCTCGCCGCCATGGTGGAGGGCAAGTCCACCAACAACGCACTCCGCATGCGGCTTTCCGCCTATGTGCTGTCCTGGCGGCTTGCGCAGGTCGTCGACGCCGCCAACGAACGTCTCAGCCGGATGAGCGACAGCCGCTACTTGCTCGAACACAGCGAACAGCGCGGGGCCCACGAATCCCGTGGCGGTCTGAGCCTGGTCGTCCGTGACGGCTGGTCCGGCGAGGCACGCGACCCGGCGACGCTCAGCGGTGGCGAAACCTTCGTCGTCTCCTTGGCCCTCGCCCTCGGGCTGGCCGACGTTGTTGCCGGTGAGGCCGGCGGTACCGAACTCGACACTCTCTTCGTCGACGAGGGCTTCGGCAGCCTCGACGCCGAGACGTTGGACGACGTGATGGACACCCTGGACGCGCTACGGGAAGGGGGCCGGGTGGTCGGCGTCGTCAGCCACGTCGATCAGATGCGGAGCCGGATCCCCCGACAGTTGCGACTCACCAAGGGGCGCACCGGTTCTACCGTTGAAGTGAGCTACCTCACCGCCTGATCTGAAAGAATCAGGGCTGTGCCTCACGCTGCCGACCTCCTCGTCGCGCTCGGCAGCGCGCTCCTGATCTGCGGACTGCTGGCCCGGATCGGTGGGCGCTACGGGGTGCCGACGATCCCGCTCTACATGGTGGCGGGCCTCGTCTTCGGCCCCTTCACACCGGGTCTGGTCCTGGTTCCTGAGCCCCACGACCTGGACCTGGTGGCCAAGCTCGGCCTGGTCTTCCTGCTCTTCTACCTGGGGCTGGAGTTCACTCTGGACAAGCTCACCTCGGGTGGGCGCAAGCTGCTGAGCGCGGCGACGATCTACCTGGTCCTCAACGTCGGCGGCGGGCTCGTCTACGGCTTCGCCCTCGGCTGGGGCGTTGCCGACGCCTTCGTCATCGCTGGGATCGTCGGGATCTCCTCGACGGCGATTGTGACCAAGGTGATTGTGGAGAACCGTCGGCTCTCCAACCCGGAGACCAAGGTCATCTTGGGTATCGCTGTCCTCGAGGACATCTTCCTGGCCTTCTACCTGGCTCTGCTCCAGCCGGTCCTCGGCGGTGCCGGCAACGCCCAGGAGGCGCTGGTCGGGATCGCCGGGGCCTTCACCTTCCTGATCGCGCTCTTCGCCATCGCCCGCTACGGCACCCGGTTGGTCTCCCGACTGATCTCGGTGCCGGACGAGGAGATCGTGGTGGTGGTCTTCGTCGGGCTCGCCATCGCGATGGCCGGACTCGCGGAGCTGTTGGGCGTCTCCGATGCGATCGGCGCCTTCATGGTCGGTCTGATCCTCGGGGCTACGACGCGGGCCGGCCGGCTCCGGCAGTTGACCCATCCTCTGCGCGACGCCTTCGGCGCCGTCTTCTTCTTCCACTTCGGTCTGAGCATCCACCCCGACGACGTGGTCAGCGTCGCCCCGCAGGTGGCCAGCGCGGTGGTGATGACGGTGCTGCTGGCCACCATCGCCGGTGTGATCGCGGCACGGCTCCACGGTTTCGGTCGCGTCGAGGCGGCCGCGATCGGTTTCACCGTGCTGACCCGCGGCGAGTTCTCTCTGATCCTGGCGGCGTTGGCGACGGGCGCAGGGCTCGACCCTCGGATCGGTGCATTGGCCGCGGGCTACGTCCTGATCCTCGCGGTGATCGGGCCGCTGGCAGCCGGCCAGCTTCGCTTCAGCTCGCGCTTGATCCCGGCCCGTCTGGTCGGTCCCGCCGCGGAGCGTCCGCCGCCCCCATCGCTCGACCTCAAGGTCGGTACCTCGAGTCTCTACCAGCTGGGTGCGGAGCTGCTCCAGGTCCACGTCACCCCCGGTTCTCTCCTGCACGGGGTCCATATCGCCGAGCTGCGGCTCCCGCCCGGAACCACCCCAGCCCTCCTGGTTCGCGACGGTGAGACCAGCCCGCTCCAGGCGACCAGCCAGCTACGTACCGGTGACGTCTTCTTAATCTTCACCCGCCCGGAGCTCCAGGAGGAGGCGGAACGGCGACTCCGCGCCGTCCACCGGGCGGGCCGATTGGCTGCCTGGCAAGGCGAAACGGGCCGCTGACGCCAAGAAATCTGTAACCTGTTCTAGTAAGTTCAATAGCTGGAGGAGGACGCGTGGGAGCGCCGCTTGGATTCGCCCGTCGGTTGATGGAACTGCCGCCGGAACCGGTGCCGGACGGCACCATGCTGGAGCTCCCCGGCCGCGGCGGTGCCACCTTTGTCAGCGACAACCCGGGCCCCACCCCGGACGCGCCCGTCGTCGTCCTGCTGCACGCACTGGCCACCACCGGGCTGCTGACCTGGTACCCCACGATCAGCACCTTGACCAAGCGGTACCGGGTGATCACGCTCGACCAGCGATCGCACGGACGCGGCATCACCCAAGGCACCTTCAGCCTCTACGACTGTGCCGACGACGTCGCCGCACTTCTCGACGCCAAAGGCCTGGAGAAGGCCATCATCGGCGGCTACTCGATGGGCTCGATCGTCGCGCAGCGCGTCTGGCGCCAACACCGCGAGCGGGTCAGCGGCCTGGTCCTGGCGGCGAGCACGGACCGGTTCATGTCAACCACCACCGAGAAGCTCTTCCACCAGGCGACCGGTGCCGCGATGTTCGGCTTCCGCAAGCCGATCACGGCCCGGATCGCCGACTTCGGGGCCCGCCGAACCGCAGCCGGACTGGGCGGCGAGGCGGACCTCTACGAGTGGGCGCTCGAAGAGATGCGGCGCACCTCACCGCTTGCGGTGGGCCAGGCCGTGGCAGCCCTCGGTCGCCACCACTCCCGTCCGTGGGTGTCGCGGATCGACGTCCCGACCGCCGTCGTGGTGCCGACCAAGGATCGGGTGATCCCACCGGAGCGCCAGTTCGCACTCGCTGCCCGGATTCCTGGTGCCACCGTGCACGAGGTGCACGCCGGCCATGCTGCGGTCGTGCTCCAGGCCGAGGAGTTCGTCCCCGTCATGGCGCACGCCCTCAACACCGTGCAGGCGCGGATCAAGAGCTGAGCGCCAGCTCCTTCAGCTCGGCGAGTGCCGCGGGGAAGTGCTGGACGAACTCGTAGACGTCCGGCATCGACTCGCGGCACGCCATCACGCCGACGTTGATGTCACCGGCGTGCGACATCACGGTGACGTTGACGCCGGCGCCGTGGAAGACCGGGCCGAGCGGGTAGAGCGCGTCGATCCGGGCGCCGTTGAAGTAGAGCGGGACCGGCGGACCGGGCACGTTCGAGATCACCAGGTTGTGAACGACCGGGTGCCGCTCGGCCAGCCGCAGGCCGGCGTAGGCCCGGACCGCGAGCCCGAACGTCCGCGGTGCGGCGAACTCGGCCCAGTCCTGGAGCGCGTCCGCGCTGATCGCCTGGTGGTGCTCCTTGGCCTTCCGGTTGGCCTCCGACATCATCTGGAGCCGCTCGATCGGGTCCTCGATGTCGGTGCCCAGGCGGGCGAAGAGCGCGGAGACCTTGTTGGCGCCGCCGTCCCGGGCCGACTTCTCGCGCACGGAGACGGGAACGGTCGCCATCAGGCTGGTCTCGGGTAGTTCGCCACGCTCGGAGAGGTAGCGGCGCAGCGCTCCCCCGGCGACGGTCAGCACGACGTCGTTGACGGTGGTCCCGGTGGCGGTCTTGATCGCCTTGACGTCGATCAGCGACATGTCTGCGAAGGCGACGCTGCGGTGTCCGGTGATGGTGCCGTTGAACGAGGTCCGCGGAGCCGTGAACGGCGCGGCCATCGCTTCGCCACGCCGGGCCCGCTCCACCGTCCGGGTGACGAGCTGGCCGGTCGGGGCGAGCAGCTTGGCTGCCTGCCACGGCTTCGTCAGCGTGGAGACGACGGCGCGGCCGACCAGTTCGAGGTCGCGGGGGTGACGCGACGGCGTCCGCGGCTCGGCCACCACCAGCGGCGCGGCGTCCGCCTCGAGGCTGCACAGGTGCGAGATCAGGTTGGAGCCCGAGACGCCGTCGACGGTGGCGTGGTGCATCTTGGAGAAGACCACGATCTGGCCATCGAGGTAGCCCTCGATGACCACCATTTCCCACAGCGGACGGTTGCGGTCCATCGGAAGTCCGGCCAGGTGGCCGGCCAGTTCGACCAGCTCGTCGTAGCCACCCGGCGCCGGCAGTGCCATCCGGTGGACGTGACGGTCGATGTCGAAGTGGTCGTCGTCGACCCAGACCGGATGGTCGAGGCGGAGCGGCACCTTGCGCAGCTTCCGGGTGAAGTGGCCGACATTGCCGACCCGCTCATTGATCTGTGCCTTCATCGCCTCGAAGGAGTAGCCCCCGGGCATGGTCTCGGGATCGAGCACCAGAAGAGCGCAGACGTGCATCAACTGCTCGGGAGTCTCCAGGTAGAGGAAACTGGCGTCGAGACCACTTAGGCGTTCCATGGCCGGGAGCATAACGGACACCTAGAACATGTTCTACTTTTCTGGCTGAGGAAAAATGACTAGCATCCGACTCGTGGGTTACTTGCGACGTCAACTGATCACTGCCGCCCTGACCGCCAACGCTCTGCGACCGGCACGCGGCGTCCGATCCGGGATTCCCTCGTTCGCCGCGGGCTGGCTGACCACCGAGCTGGCTCCGCACCTGCTCAGCGTCACCGCAGCCGACACCGCGATCAACACGGCACGGGGGCGTGGCAGCCGCCTCGGCTACCTGCTCGCCGGCGCCAGCGCTCTCGGGCTCAGTGCACTGATCCGCGAGAGTGGCCGTTCCCGAGCCCTGGTCAGCTCGGCGCTGGACACGGATCTGGGCGCGGACTACGTGACCGCACTCGACGCTGCGCCCACCCCGGCGGAGCTGGCAACCCCGTGGCGGAGCCTGGTCAACCCCTTCCGGATGCGCCAGCCCGGCGTCCGGGTGATCCGCGGAATCAGTTACGGACCCGCGGGACGCCGCAACGAGCTCGACCTCTACCTACCGGCAGAGTCGAACCGCACCGACGCCCCGGTGCTGCTCCAGATCCACGGCGGCGCCTGGACGATCGGCAACAAGGAACAGCAGGGTGTCCCGCTGATGCAGCACCTGGCTGCCAAGGGTTGGGTCTGCGTCGCGATCAACTATCGATTGGCGCCACGCGATCGGTTCCCCGCCCAGATCATCGACGTCAAGCAGGCGATCGCCTGGATCCGGGAGAACATCAGTGAGTACGGCGGCGACCCGAACTACCTTGCGCTGACCGGCGGCTCGGCGGGTGGCCACCTGACCGCACTGGCCGCGCTGACGCCGAACGACCCCGCCTATCAACCCGGGTTCGAGGAGGCCGAGACCGGCGTCCAGGTCGCGGTCCCCCACTACGGCGTCTACGACATGGCCGGGGCCACGGGCCTGCGGTCGGCGATCGCGATGCGCGACGGCTTCCTCGGCAAGCGGGTCTTCGCCAAGAGCTGGGCGCAGGATCCGGAGGCGTACGAAGCCGCCTCCCCGATCCTGCGGATCACCCCGGACGCGCCGGACTTCTTCGTCATCCACGGGACCAACGACACGTTGGTCTCCGTCGAACAGGCCCGACTCTTCGTGGAACGGCTACGGGAGGTGTCGAAGCGCACGGTGGTCTTCGCCGAGCTCCCCGGCACCCAGCACGCCTTCGACATCTTCCCCTCGATCCGCAGCGCCCACGTGGTGCGCGCGATCGACCGCTACCTGCACTGGCACTGGAACACCTGGCGCAGGCAGCGGTAACCACCGCTAGCGGGGCAGACCGAGGATCCGTTCGCCCGCCACGTTGCGGAGCACCTGGGTGGTACCACCGGCGATCGAGAGGCACCGCGTCAGCAGCGCCTCGTGGAGTGCGGACTCCGTCTCCGGGCCGCCCACCAGGACCGAGCCACCGAGCAGCTGAACCACCAGGTCGGACGCCTCCTGCCGACTGCGCACACCGAGCAGCTTGGAGACGCTCGACTCCGACCCCGGGCCCTGACCTGCCAGCGAACGCAGCACGGTGCGGACGCCGAGCAGCGAGCAGACCGTGGCCAGCGCGACGGCGTGACCCACCTTGACCCGCTCGGTCAGCGACGCCGTGCTGAGCAGACCGACCGCCTGCTCGGTGCTGGCACCCAGACGGTGTCCGGCCATCGCCACCCGCTCGTTGGCCAACGTGGTGCGGGCCAGCTTCCAGCCGCCGTCGACCTCGCCGACGACCATCTCGTCCGGGACGAAGACCTTGTCCAGGAAGACCTCGTTGAAGAGCGCGTCGCCGGTCATCTCGCGGAGCGGCCGGATGTCGAGCCCGGCACTGGTCATGTCGACCAGGAAGTAGGTGATCCCCTTGTGCTGCGGGGCTTCCGGGTTGGTCCGGGCCAGGCAGATGCCCCAGTGGGCGTCCTGAGCCAGTGAGGTCCAGACCTTCTGGCCGGTCAGCTCCCAGCCGCCGTCGACATTCACCGCGCGGGTGCGCAGCGAGGCGAGGTCGGAGCCCGCCTCCGGCTCGGAGAAGAGCTGGCACCAGATCAGGTCGCCGAGCAGGCTCGGACGGACGAACTTCTCACGCTGCGCGTCGTTTCCGTGCGCGATGATGGTCGGCACCGCCCAACCCGCGATCTTCAGGTCGGGACGGGCAACACCGGCAGCCGAGAGCTCCTGGTCGATGACCAGCTGCTCGACCGCCGAGGCACCGCGACCCCAGGGCGCCGGCCAGTGCGGGGTGAGCAGACCGGAGCGGACCAACGCTTCACGCTGGGCAGCGCCATCGAGTGCGGCGACCTCGGCCACCTCGGCGGCGATGGCCGGGCGGACCGCGGTGTCGGCACCGTCGAAGTCGACGGCGACCTGGCGACGGACGCCGGCCTGGGCCTGTTCGGCAAGGGAGACGGCGGCAGCGTCGGCGTCACCGATCAGGGCGCGCAGCGCCATCGCCCGACGCAGCCGGAGGTGAGCCTCGTGCTCGAAGGTGAAGCCGATCCCGCCGAGGATCTGGATGCAGTCGTGGGCGACCGAGACGGCCGCGTCGAAGACGGTGGCCGCGACGGCGTCGGTGCTGAACGCCCACTGCTCCGCCTCTCCCCCTGCGACCGCGGCGGCGTCCCAGGCGAGTGCGGTGATCGTCTCGACCCGTTCCAGCATCTCGGCGCAGAGGTGCTTGATCGCCTGGAACGAGCCGATCTTGCGACCGAACTGCTCGCGGACGCCGGCGTAGTCGACCGCGGTCTCCAAGCACCAACGGGCGATCCCGCTGGCCTCAGCCGCGGCCATCGTGATCGTCATCCGGCGAACCGTGGCGCTCTCCAGGTCGGCGACCAACTCGACGTCACCCTCGGCGACGGCGTCGAGGCGTGCGGAGCCGAAGCGCCGGGTCAGATCCGGACCGGCGTGCGCCGTCGCCGCGACCTGGGCGGCGGGAACGAGGTACCACGCGTCGGCGGTGGTGCCGAGCAGGAAGTGGGTCGCGCCCGGCACGTCCGAGACCAGCGCGACGGCGCCGCTCAGCGTGCCAGCCGAGAGCTGCAGGGTGGGTTCGGCGCCGATCGCGACCCGGGCCTCGCCCTCGGCGAGCTGGTCCGCGATCGAGGTGGAGCCGAGCAGGTTCGCGGCCACCTGGGCACCCAGCAGACCGCCCGGGACCAGTGCGTGCGCAAGCGCCTCCAGGGCGACCGCACTGTCGAGCGCGGTGCCGTCGCCGCCACCGACCTTCTCCGGCAGCGCGATCCCGTGCAGGCCCATCTCGGCGGCGGCCGCGTAGGCCTCGTCGAATGCGGCATCCGCTGCACCCTCGACGCCACGGGCGTCCTCGGTGGGGTTCAGGCTGGCGCCCCATTTACGCAGGCTTGCAGCAAGTTCGACGTGCTCTTCAGAGATGCCGATCGACACCGTGGACTCCTCACCGGACAGGCAGATAGAACGTGTTCCAATAGTGTCATGAACGACGTCTCCGCGCAGATGCCCTCCGACCTACTGGAACACGCCTTGGCGGCCAAGGGGTTCATGCCCGCCGACGAGGGCGCGTTGCTGCACCGCTACGGCGTCGCGCAGCTCGGTCAGGGCCCGGCGCTTGAGGTCGGCACCTACTGCGGCAAGTCGGCAATCTACCTCGGTGCCGCCGCGCGCGAGGTCGGCGGCATGGTCTTCACCGTCGACCACCACCGCGGCTCGGAGGAGAACCAGGCCGGTTGGGAGCACCACGACACCACCCTGGTCGACCCCAACGACGGCCGGATGGACACCCTCGGCGTCTTCCGTCGCAACATCGCGGCCGCCGGACTCGAGGACCACGTGGTTGCCGTCGTCGGCAGCTCCCCCAGCGTCGGCGCGCACTGGCGGACGCCGCTGTCGTTGCTTTTCATCGACGGTGGCCACGGCGTCGAGCCCGCCCGAGCGGACTTCCAGACCTGGCCGCGTTGGGTCGCGTCGGGCGGCGTCCTGGTGATCCACGACGTCTTCCCCGACCCCGCCGACGGCGGCCGCCCGCCGTACGAGGAGATCTACCTTCCCGCGCTTGCCAGCGGTGCCTTCACCGAGATCGACGTCGTCGGCTCGATGCGGGTCCTGCGGCGCACCTCAGGAGAGGCTGGGGACCTCGTCGTCTGAACGGCAGTCGCAGCCGAGCCCGATCTCCGCGAACGGAGCGGGCAAGGTGGCGCCCTTCATGATGTCGCCGCCCGGAGTGAGCTCTGCCAGCTGGTCGTAGGCCAGGATCACCGCAGCCGCGGTGTAGCTGGAGTACTCCACCGGCCAGTTGACGTCGTCGGGCCAGACGTAGCCGGTCCAGTAGCTCCCCGCCTCGGCGCGCAGGTGCTGCATGTCGGCGAAGAGGGCGAGCGCCTTGTCGCGCTCCCCCGCCGCGTCGAGTGCCATCACCAATTCACACGTCTCCGCGCCGGTCACCCAGTCGTTCTTGCCGACGCAGCGGATGCCGAGGCCCTCGACAACGAACCGGTCCCACTCGGAGTTGCTGAGCAGTTCGCGGGCGGCGGCGTCCTGTACGGCTCCGCCGAGGACCGGGTAGTACCAGTCCATCGACCACTCGGACTTGTCGAGGAACTCCCCGGCATGTTCCCGGACGGCATGGCCCAGTCGGCCACCCGCGAGCTCCCACTCGGGCTGTGCGTCACCGATCAGCTCGGCGATCGCCACCCCTGCGCGCAGGCTCTGGTAGATGCTCGAGGAGCAGGCCAACAAGCCCTCCTCGTTGACCTTGCCGGGTCGGCCGTCGCGCCACTCCTGGGACCAGGCGATCGCACCCCAGTCCATCTGCAGCGAGACTACGAAGTCCAGACCGCGCCGGACCGTCGGCCAGAACCGACGGACGAAGTCGAGGTCGCGCCGGATCAACCAGTGGTGCCAGACACCGACCGCGATGTAGGCGGACATGTTCGTCTCGGCCGACTCGTCCTCGACCTTGCCGCCGACGATCTTCATCGGCCACGAACCGTCGGCCCGCTGGTTGGCGCGCACCCACTCGTAGGCGCGCTCCGCGGCGGCGACCTGGCCGCCGACCAGCATCGCCATCGCACCCTCGACGTGGTTCCACACGTCGGTGTGCTCGCCGGCGACCCAGGGAATGGCGCCGTCCGGCTCCTGCATCGCCGCGATCGCCGCGGCAGACGCCTCGATCTGCGCCGGCGTCAGGACATCCCGGACGTCGGCGACAGCGAGTTCGGGCCGTGAGCGCGGGGAGTCAGGCCGCATCAGGCTTGGTGAAGTACAGGACCATGCTCTTGCCGATCACCGGGTCGAGCACCTTGTCGGCCACTCGGAGCGAGAGCGGGTTCTTCATGATCTGCCACTCAAGCAGCTTCTGGTAGCCACGGGCCAACGGGTGCTCGTTGTTCTCCACGCCGACCGCGCACTTGATCCACCAGTACGGGGCGTGCAGACCGTGCGCGTAGGACTTGCCGGTGAAGATCATCGCGTCACCGTCGGTGCCGTCATTGGGGCGACCGGCCTTGGTGACCTTGTCGATCAGCTCATGGTCGGTGTAGATCCGGATGTGGCCGCCCGGCGCGTTGTGGTAGTCGGCCGAGAGCTTCCAGTTGATCACCTCGGGCAGCCAGCGCGGCACCGAGACGGCGAGCGTGCCGCCGGGACGCAGGACCCGGACCATCTCCTTGATCGCGTCGACGTCGGCCCAGATGTGCTCCAGGACCTCGGCGCAGACGATCCGGTCGAACTCGCCGTCAGCGAACGGCAGGGAGAGAGCGTCACCCTCCTTGACGTCGGCCTCGGCACCGACCGGGACCTCGCCGGCCTCCTTCATCGCCACGAAGAGGTCACGCACGCCGGAGAGTTCGTCGGCGTCCTGGTCGAAGGCGATGACGTCGGCGCCACGGCGGTACATCTCGAAGGCATGGCGCCCAGCGCCACAACCCATGTCGAGGACGCGCTCGCCCGGTCGCAGGCCCAAGCGGTCAAAATCGACGGTCAGCATCAACGCTCCTGGTTGGTGGTGGACGCCGCGGCGTCGATGGTCTCTTCGTAGGCCTGGGCGACAGCGATGGCGACGGCGCGCCAGCTGAACCGTTCCAGAACCCGTTCCCGGCCCGCCCGGCCCATCCGGGCCCGGCGCTCGGGGTCGTCGAGCAGGTCGGCGATGGCGGAGCGGAGCTCCTCCACGTTGCCGGGCTCGACCAGGTCGGCGCAGAGGCCGTCCGGGCCGACGACCTCGGGGATCGCTCCGGCACGGCTGACGACCAGCGGCGTCTCGCAGGCCATCAGCTCGGCGGTCGGCAGTGAGAAGCCCTCGTAGAGCGACGGCACGCAGGCCAGTTCGGCCGAGCCCATGATCTCGACCAGTTCGGCGTCGCTGATCCCGTGCACGAAGCGGACGGAGTCCTTGATCGCGAGCTTCTCGATCAGCTGCTCGGTCCGGCCGCCGGCCTGCGGCTTGCTGACCAGCACCAGCTCCAGGTCGCGCTCGGTGCGAAGCTTCGCGAACGCCTCCAGCAGGGTGTGCACGCCCTTGATCGCGGCGTCGGCGCTGGCCATCGCCACGATCCGGCCCGGGACGCGCGGCTTGGTCGGCGGCACGAACGCGTCGTCGGCACCGAGCGGGATCACCTGGATCACGCCGGGCGATACGTTGAAGTCCGCGACGATGTCGCGCGCCGAGGACTCCGACGGGGTCAGGATGCGGGTGGCGCGGCGGGCGACCTTGCCCTGCATCCGCAGGAAGCCGTACCAGCGACGCAGGGTGAGCCGCTTGCGCCAGTTGGGGGCGGCGGCGAGGTCGACGCGACGGTCGAAGGTGATCGGGTGGTGCAGGGTGGTGACGACCGGGAACCCGGCCTCCTGCAGGTCGACCAGGCCGTAGCCCAGGACCTGGTTGTCATGGATTACGTCGAAGTCGTCGCGGCGCTCCATCAGCAGCTTGGCGACGCGCTTGCTGAACGTCTTCGGCTCGGGGAAACCGGCCACGCACATGGTGGCGAACTCCTCGACGTCGATCAGATCGCGGAACTCACGCGGGTGCGGGACCCGGAACGGGTCGGGCTCGCGGTACAGGTCCAGGCTGGGCACCTTGGTCAGGCCCACGCCAGGGTCGAGCTCGGGGTACGGCTGGCCGGAGAAGACCTCGACCTCGTGGCCCAAGGCCACCAACTCACGACTGAGGTGCCGAATGTAGACACCCTGGCCACCACAGTGGGGCTTACTTCGATAGGACACCAGTGCAACCCGCATGTCTGCGACCTTTCCCTTCTTCTCTCGGATCGGTGACCCGAGACACTGACGCGTGACACGCCGACCGGCTACCCACCAAAATGGAACGTGTTCCTATTATGGACCATCAGCGGCTAGCCTAAGCAACAGCTGCAACGTGCGTCACCAGTTAACGATTGCACCAGCACATGTGACCTATGCCACGTGGCATGAACCAGAAGGGAGGAGACCGACGATGAACGCGATCAACTCCCTACCCGCCGCACAGGTCGGTTCCACTGCACAGCGCGAACGGCGTCGCCGGATCCTGGCCGCCACCATCGAGCTGGCCAGCCAGGGTGGCTTCGACGCCGTCCAGATGCGCGCCGTCTCCGAGCGCGCCGACGTCGCTTTGGGCACGCTCTACCGCTACTTCCCCTCCAAGATCCACCTGCTGGTCTCGGCGCTGGGTACGGAGTTCTCCAAGACGGCCTCCTCCCTCGAGGGCAAGACGATCACCGGGGACACCCCGGCCGACCGCGTCCTCTTCGTGCTGGGCCGCAACACCAAAGCGATGCAGCGCGACCCGCAGCTCACCGAGGCTCTCACCCGCGCGTTCATGTTCGCGGACGCCTCGGTTTCCAGCGAGATCCACAGCGTCGGCATGATGCTGACCGGCGTCCTGGTCCAGGCGATGAACGGCGACGACTCGGTCGAGCCCTCCGAGGAGCAGATCGCGATCGCCAAAGTGATCGGCGACGTCTGGCTGTCGGCCCTGGTCGGCTGGGTCACCGGCCGTCACTCGGCCGACGAGGTCAGCAGCTCGATGAGCGTCGCCATCCACCTCCTCCTCCGCTAACCCGAACCGTCAGGCACACGCGCCGAACCGTCAGGCACGGGCGCCGAACCGTCAGGCACACGGCCCGAACCGTCACGCTCGGGGCCCAGACGTCAGGATCTTGTGGCGAACTGTCTGGTCTTCGCCAAACACTTGAGCCCGTAGCCATTCTGGCTACGGGCTCAAGTTCGTACTACCGACGGTTCAGTTCGTACTACCGACGGTTCAGTTCGTACTACTGACGGTTCGGCGCGTGTGCCTGACGGTTCGGCTAGCCGCCGAAGGCGTGGGTGGCGGTGGCGCCGCCGTCGACGGCGATCTCCGCGCCCGTGACGAAGCTGGACTCGTCGCTGGCCAGGTAGACGTAGAGCGGGGCGATGTCGCCCGGGTTGCCCACGCGCTTGAGGGCCACCTTGCTGGCGCCGTACTCCATCGCTGCGTCGCCGCCGTGGATGCGGGTCATCCCGGTGTCGATCATGCCGGGGTGCACCGAGTTGACCCGAATGCCCTTGGGCCCGAGCTCGAGGGCCGCGGCCTTGGTCATACCGCGGATCGCGAACTTGGTCGCCGTGTAGCCGGCGCAGCTGGCCATACCGGCCAGGCCCTCGATGGACGAGGCGTTGATGATCGAACCACCACCGTTCTCGCGCATCACCTTGGCCACCGCCTTCATGCCCAGGAAGACACCCAACTGGTTGACCCGGAAGAGCAGTTCGTACTCCTCCACCGGCTGCGTCTCGATCTCGCCGAAGCGCAGGATGCCCGCGTTGTTGGCGAGCACGCTGACCGGACCGAAAGCCTCGACGGTGGTGGCGACGGTCGCCTCCCACGAAGCGAGGTCGCTGACGTCGTGGCGCACGAAGAGGGCGTTCTCGCCCAACTCGTCGGCGAGGGTCTTGCCCTCGGCCTCGGCGACGTCAGCGATGACGACCTTGGCGCCCTCGGTCACGAACGCACGGACGATCGCCGCGCCCTGTCCCTGCGCGCCACCGGTAACGATGGCGACCTTGCCGGCCAAACGGCCCATGAGTGAACTCCCTTTTCGTCAGATGGTGAGCTGCATGATCGAGTCAGCAGCGAAGCACTTGCTCGGGTCGCGGTCGGTGAAGTAGCCACCGAGCTGCTGGTCCAGGTCGCCCAACGACCAGGTGTCGGCGGTGGCGTCGAAACGCTGCTCGACGACCGGCGCCGCGATCAGCGAGACCATGCCGCCGTAGACGACGAAGAGTTGGCCGTTGATCCGCTCGGCAGCCGGCGACGCCAGGTAGGCGACCAGCGGTGCCACGTGGTCGGCGGAGAACGGGTCGACCGTCTTGCCCGACTCGTCGGGGGCGAAGACCTGCTCGGTCATCGCGGTCCGCGCCCGGGGGCAGATCGCGTTGGCGGTGACGCCGATCTTCGACAGGCCACGCGCAGCCGACAGGGTGAGGGCGGTGATGCCGGCCTTGGCCGCGGCGTAGTTGGCCTGGCCGGGGGAACCGGAGAGGAACGCCTCGGAGGAGGTGTTCACGATCCGGCCGTAGACCGGGGCACCCTCAGCCTTGGACTTCGAACGCCAGTAGGAGGCGGCGTTGCGGGTCAGCAGGAAGTGGCCACGCAGGTGCACCTTGATGACCAGGTCCCACTCGTCGTCGGCGAGGTTGAAGATCATCCGGTCACGGGTGATGCCGGCGTTGTTGACCACGATGTCGACGCCACCGAGCTTCTCGGCCTCCGCGATCATCAGGTCCGCGGTCGCCCGCTCCCCCACGTCGCCCGGAGCGATCCGCACCTCAACCCCGAGGCCGCGCAGCTCTTCGGCGGCTTCGTCTGCGGCGCTAGGCAGGTCGTTGAGCACGATGTTGGCGCCCGCGCTGGCGAGCGCGCGTGCCTCGGCCCGACCGAGACCGGCACCTGCGCCGGTGACGATGGCGACCTTGCCGCTGAGGTCCAGATTTTCCTGGGTCATCTTGTCCTTCATCCCTCCACGATGGAGATCGCGGATTTCGGGCACGCCGCTACGGCGCGCTGTACGCGATCACGGTTCTCGTCGGTGATCTCCTCGACCTTCACGACCAGGTAGTCATCGTCGTCAAGCTCGAAGGCGTCCGGGGCCATCGCCTCGCACAACCCGTTGGACTCACACAGGTCGAAGTCAACCTTCACCTTCATCTCTTCGTGCCTCTCTGCCCACTCACCGGGCTTTTCGTGGTCATTCAGCTTCGCTGGAGTGACCGGGGAAGACGTGTGCTGTCGGGTCGATCACCACGGCAGCGTTGTTGATGGCAGTGGCTGCTTCGCCGAAACCGACGGCGATCAGCCGGACCTTGCCGGGGTACTCGGTGATGTCTCCGGCTGCGAAGACACGGTCGAGGTTGGTCCGCATCGCGGTGTCCACCAGGATGTGCCGCTTGTCGAGCGCCAGGCCCCACTCCTTCATCGGACCGAGGTCGGCGATGAATCCGAGCGCCGCGATCACGGCTTGGGCGGGCAGCGTGCGGGTCTCGCCGCCGTCGAGAGCGAGCTCGACCTCGCTCACCCACTCCTCGCCGCGCACCGCGCTGAGCTGGGCCTTGGTGATGATCTCGACGCTGGACTCCCGTACCTCGGCCACGGTCCGGGCGTGGGCCCGGAACGCGTCGCGCCGGTGGACGAGCGTCACGGTGCGGGCGATCGGCTCCAGGTTCTGGGCCCAGTCGAACGCCGAGTCGCCGCCACCGATCACGACGACGTCCTTGTCGCGGTAGGGCTCGAAGTCAGGGACGAAGTACTCGATGCCGCGGCCGATCCAGTCCGCGCCGACCGGAAGTGGCCGCGGAGCGAACTTGCCGATCCCCGCGGTGATCAGGACCGCCTTGGCGCGGACCTCCGTGCCGTCGTCACAGCTCACCGTGACGCCGTCAGCGTCGGTGACCAGCCCGGAGGCGGTACGCCCCAGGAGGTACTCCGGCTTCGCGGTGTCGGTCTGGGCCACCAGGCCGGCCACCAGTTCGCGTCCCTTGACCGTGGGGAACCCGGCGACGTCGAGAATCGCCTTCTCCGGATACATCGCGGTGACCTGACCACCGAGCTCCGGGAGCGAGTCGATGATCGCCACCGACAAGCCACGGAATCCCGCGTAGTAGCCGGCGTAGAGACCCGCCGGTCCGGCACCAATGATGAGGAGATCAGTTTCGATCATGAGACCCGCTCCTGGGGTAGGCGACCTGGGAGCACTCATCCTGCCTTGATGTCGTCGATTTTCCAGGCGTTCTTCTCACGAATTGCGGTGACGAAGAGGCGCAGCGGGTTCAGGTCGGTGACCGCCTGCTTGCCGGTGCCCTTGGTGACGTACTGGTTGACGAAGATCAACGCGGTGACCTTGGAGCTGGTCGCGCTGAGCACGGACTGCGCCTGGGTCTGCATCTGGTAGTCGGCGTTGTTCGCCTTGACCTTGTCCGCGGTCTCGTTGAACGTCGCGGTGTACTCCTCGTCGATGAACCGCTGGGTCATCAACGGCTGGACCGCCTCGAGGTGTCCATCGATGGACTTGGCGGAGAAGGTGAAGATCTTCGAGATCGCGTTGGCCACCTCATCGACCGAGCCGGCCCACTCCACGGAACTCACCGTCACCGGGTGCACGCCTGCACCGGGAGGCGTGAACTTGCCGGCCTGGATCGTCGGCTCCCAGCGCTTGACGTCGCCCTCGTCCGGCTCGCCTGCGAGCCCGGTGATCGCCAACCCGATCAGCAGCACCGCGAGGACGGCAAGCACCGAGCTGAGCACCACGGTGGTGCGGCGCCGCTCGAGGATCGAGGGCTGTGCCGTCCCCTCAGCAATGGTCCCAGCAGCCTTGACCGCCTTGGCGGACTTGGGTTCAGCCGACTTATCGGTCAGGGTCCCGGCCGACTGCTCGGCTGCGGGCTCGGAGCCAGGCTCCGTGGGCCGCGGGCTCTGTCCGGCGACGCGGCGGATGGGACGCGGGCCCTGGGCCTGTCCGCCCAGCCGGCGGGGCTTCTTGTTCTCGGCCATCACGGCACGAACTTCAGGTCGTTGGTGCGCCAGTGACCGTCGGTCCAGACGAGATCCATCTGCAACCGCTGCGCGTTCGCCTGCGGGGACTTGGTCTCCTTGTTCTGCACGCTGCCCTCCATCGCCACCAGCACGGTGGCGTTCTCCTTGTCAGCAGCGACCACACCGGCACCGACGATGCGGCCGGTCTGGATCACCTGGTTCTCGGTGGTGACCTTGACCAACGATTCGATGGTCGCCTGGTACTGCTCCGCGAAGTCACCGGTCGAGTTGGCGAGGACCCGCTCGTTGTGTTCGTCGATCTCGCGGTAGTCGACGTTGAGGAAGTCCAACGCCTGTTGGGTTGCGGCCATCAGCACGCTGGCGTGCAGGTCCTCGCCCTTGGCGTCGAGCGCCACACCCGCCGGGACGGCGTCCGAGCTACTGAAGGCGTTCCGGGTCCGATCCGCGATCGAGGTGGTCGACTGCTGCTGGAGCAGCACCAACAGGACCACGCCACAGGCGACCAGGACGACCGCCAGATAGAGGATCACGTTGAGTCGGCTCCGCGAGAGCCCTTTGAGTGCGTTCACTGGTTCACCGGTCCCACAAGCATCCACTTCCACGAATCGTCGCCGAGCACCGAGAGGCTGCGCGGCTGGTTGACGCGTACAGGATTGCCGAACTGGTCGACGAGCGAGTCGCTGATCCCGGTCTGGGGGTCGTAGGTGCTCCGGTAGGCGCCGTTCTTCCAGTTGTAGCGCGTCGGCGAGCGATCAGAGCCGCGCTGCAACGCGTCCGGACGCTGGCAGCCTGCCTCGAACGTCGGAGCGTCGGTGAGGTCATGCGGCGAGCGCCATTCGCTGGCCGGGATGTAGCCCGGCCCGGTGCACGGCGTCGGCGTCTGCGCCAACTGGATGTTGGTGTGGCCCCAACCGTCGCCCGGAGTACCGGTGAAGCCCGCCGCGACGGCGCGCGGGAACTCGACCAGGATCTGCTCGACGCCGGTGATGTTGGCCATGATCACGCCGTTCATGTCGATCATGTTGGCGAGCATCACCGGAATGGTGGGTTCGAGGTCCTTGAGCAACCCCTGGACCTCCTGCAAGGCAGGGGGCGCGTCGCGCATCGTGCGGCGCAGGTTCTTGTCGCTCTTCTTCAACGTGTCGGTCAGCAGCGAGAGGTCACGGGCGAACGAGGTGATGTTCTCGCCCTGCTCCTTCTGCGTCTGGAGCACCTTCTGGCCGGCCCGCAGCAGGCGGATGGTCTCGGCGGTGTGGGCCGTCGCCTCGTCGACGAACTGGACGCCGCCTTCGATCAGTTGGTTGAGCGGCGCATCGGTGTCCGCGAACATCGCGCCCACCTCGTCGAGGACGATGGAGGTGCTCTTCTTGTCCACCGAGCTGACGAACTCGTCGAGCTGAATCAGCAGGTCGTCCTCGCCCACCGGGAGCGATGCCGCGTTGGCGGTGAACTTGGTGCCCTCGGTGGCGTACGGGCCTGACGAACTGGCCGGCTCGAAGTCCAGGTACTGCTCACCGACGGCGCTCAGGTTGTGCACGTAGATCGAGGAGTCCTTGGGCAGCTTGGTGCCCTCGTCCAACGCGAGCTTGGCGACCAGGCCGTCCGAGGTCGGCGTCATCTTGGCGACCTTGCCGATCTTGACGCCTCGGTAGGTCACCGAGGCGCCTTCGTAGAGGCCACCCGAGTCAGGCAGCGACGCCTCCACGGTGAACCCGCGGCCGAGAACCTTGTCGACGACGCCCAGGTAGCTCGCCGTCACGTAGACGATGCCGACGGCGCTCAGGATGACGAAGAGCATCAGCCGGACCTTTACTCCGCGGGTCATCGCGTCAACGTCCTTCCGTAGAGGTCCGCCTGCTTCGGTGCGTTGACCGAGGGAGCGACCATGCCGAGCTTGAGCGCGCCCATGCTGAGCAGGTCGCCCTCCTTCTCCGAGACACTCGGCGTCTTCTGCTCACTCCGGGAGAGGCCGAGCAGCGAGGTGAGGTCCGGCAGGGTACGGACGATCTGGCAGACCGGGTTGTTCTTCAACGCCGGCCCGGAGCAGAGCGCCTTGAGGTTCTTGACCAGGTCGATGTCGGCGAGCACTGCCTGGCAGGACTTGCTCAGCAGGTTGCCCGAGGCGAGGCACTTCTGGACCTTGGTCAGCACCTGACCCGGGTTCAGCAGCGGCGCCTCGCCGATGAAGTTCTCCAGGTTCACGTCGAGCTTGATCTCGGCGTTGGCGTAGTCGCCCTTGACGATCTCGCGGGCCTCGGACGGGAACGGGAAGCTCAGCATCAGCGAAAGGCCACCGGGCAGCGCCTGTCCGGCCTCGTTGAGCTTGGTCAGGATCGGCCGGAGGTCACCGAGGATGGCGAGCAGGTCGGCCTTGGTCGCGCCGATCACCCGGGTACCGACCACGCCGAGCTTGTCGAGCTCGGTCAGCATCGCGACCAGGTTCTCCTGCTGGGACCGGAGCACCTTGACCGCCGGCGCCATCGCGTCGATGGCGTTGCCGATCGTCTTGCGCTCGGCGTTCAGCGTGGTGCTGAGCCGGTTCATCGACTCCAGCGCGTTGATGATGTCGACCTTCTGGTCGTCGATCGTGCCGACCACCTCGTCGAGGGTGCCGAAGAGCTTCTTGAGGTCGTCCTGGCGGCCGTCCATCACCGCGTTCATCTCGTGGGTGATGGTGCCGAGCTGTGCGACACCACCGCCGCTGAGGAGGAAGGAGAGCGCACCGAGGACCTCTTCGACCTCAGGGTTGCGTCCCGTGTCGGCGAGCGCGATGTGCGCCCCGTCGGCCAACCGACCCACGGGTTCTTCGGCCCGCGGCGACTCCAGCGAGACGTACTTCTCGCCGAGGAGGCTGGTCTGGCGGATCTCGGCGACGGCGTTGGCCGGGAGGTCGACGTCGTCGCGGACCCGCATCACGATCGCTGCGTGCCAGCCCTTCCGCTCGACCTCGAGGACCTCACCCACGGTGACGTCGTCGACCATCACCGGCGACTTAGGGACGACGTTCATGACGTCCTCGAATTCCGCGGTGATCTCGTAGGCGGAGTCGGCATTGACCGGCGAACCGGGCAGCGGCAGGTCGTAGGCGCCGTCGAAGTCACAGGCGCTGGCCAGCGTGAGCGCCAGCAACAGACCGGTGCCGGCAGCGAGCCGTTGGCGAAGCGTGCGCTTCATCTCAGCTCCCTCCCATCAGGTCGGCCAAGGTGGCGTTGGTGTTCGAGTCGTAGTCGGTGACGTCGGGGCGGACCTCAGCTTCGGGCTTCGCCTTCGGGTTGGTCTTGCCCTTCTCGCCGGGGGCAGTACGGCCCAGCACCTGCGAAGTGACCGGCGTGAGCAGGCTCTGGAAGAGGCTGCAGGCGGTCTTGGTCAGGGCGTTGCTGATCTTGTCGCTCTGGGTGATCAGCGCGCAGAGGAACTGGTCGAACCGCGCGATGTTGCCTGCGAAGCTGAACCGGGAGTTCTGGCTACCGGTGCGGACGTCGTAGCTGGCGTTCAGGTTGCCGATGGCCACCGGACCGGCGAAGAGGGCCCGGTTGAGCTCCTCCTTCTGCGAGGCGACCGCCTTGACGGCCTTGGTCAGCCGCTTGATGTTGGTGCTGACGCCCTTGCGGTTGTCGGCTACGAAGGTCTTCACCGTGCCGACGGCGTTGGCCACCGCGGCGAGTGCCGCCTCCAGTTCCTGACGCTCGTCGGCCAGGTCTGCGGAGACCCCAGCCAGGTCCTTGACGAACGCGTTGACCAGCTCGTCGTTGGCGGCGAGCGTCTCGGTGAACGCGGCGAGGTTCTCGACGGTCTCGAAGAGGTCCCCGCTGCTGGAGCCGAAAGTCTCGGCGGCCTGCGCCAGGCTGCGGATCATCTTGTTGCCCTTGGCGCCCTTGCCCTCGAGCTGCTTGGCAGCCACCGAGAGCAGGCGGTTCAGCGAGCCGTCCTTGTTGACGCCGTTGGGGCCGAGCGCCACCGAGAGGTCACGGAGGCTGGAGTAGATCCGGTCGAGTTCGACCGGGACGCCGGTGTTGGGCAGCGCGATCTTGGCGCCGTCCGCCAGCGTCGGCCCGGACTCATAGACCGGGGTGAGCTGGATGAAGCGGTCGGCGACCAGGGTCGGCGTGACGATCACGGCCTTGGCGTCGGCAGGGATCTTGTAGTCGGCGTCGTACTCCATCGCGACGCGGACCGACTCGCCGTCGGGCGTCACCGAGGTGACCCGGCCGATCTTGACGCCGAGGATCCGGACCTCGGTGTCGGGGTAGATGCTGACGGCGCGCGGGAAGAAGGCGGTCGCGGTCTTGGTCGGCTTGTCGTCGTCGAGGGCGACGAAGACGACCGCGATCAGGGCCAGCACGGCCACCACAGCCAGGATCTTGGCGTTGATCTTCTGCAGCATGCTCAGCCTCCCATCGAGACGTCGGAGAACTCGCCGTTGGCAAGGTTCAGCAGGTTGACCACGTAGGCGTCGAACCACGGACCGGTACCGATCACGTCACCGAGGATGTCGGCGTACGGACCGTAGGCGGCGATGGTGCGGCGCAGCTCCTTGTCCTTACGGTTCAGGAGACCCAACACCTGGTCGAGCTCCTTCATCGCGGGCTGCATCTGCTCCTGGTTGTCGGTGGCGACACCCCGCAGTTCGCGAGCCATCACCCGAGCACTGACCAGGAGCCGGTGGACGGCCTCCTTGCGGTTGCGCAGTTCGGCGAAGACCAGTTCGCCGCTGTGCATGATGTCGACGAGGTCGTCCTTGCGGTCGTTGAGCAGACCGGTCAGGTCACCCGAGCTGGCGAGCAACCGCTTGAGCTCCTCGTCGCGGCTGGCCAACGTGGTCGAGAGCCGGGTGATCCCGTCCATCGCCCCTTCGAGCTCGGGGCCGGAGACGTCGATGATCTCCGAGAGCGAGTCGAGGGCGCTGGTCAGGTCGTCGGTGTTGATCCGCTCGGTGGTCCCGGTGAGATCGCCGAGCACACCGACGATGTCGTAGGCGGCCTCGGTCCGTTCCAAGGGGATCGTGCCCTTGGCGCTGATCTGACCGCCGCCGGCAGGGATCAGCTCCAGGTACTTCTCGCCCAGCAGGTTAAGCACCTTGACCGCTGCGCGCGACTCCTTGCCGAACTCGACGCCGCTGTCGACCTCGAACTCGACGACGACGATGCCGTCCTCGACGCGCAGCTTCTTGACGCTGCCGACCCGCATCCCGGCGACCTGGACCATGTTGCCGGTCCGCAGGCCGGAGGCGTCGCTGAACTCCGCCTGGTAGCGGGTGCCCTTGAGCCCCGGCAGCTTGCCGATGTTGAAGGCGGCGGCGAAGGTCAGCATGACCACCACGATGGTGATCGCGCCGAGCCGCATGATCTGACGATCCGAGTAACCGCGCATCACTTGCACCTCTTCGCGGTCGACTTCAGGGAGACCTTGCTCAGCGCCTTCTGCAACTCGTTGAGCACCGGGATGTCGGAGAGCACCGGCAGCTTGATCGAGAGTCCCACCGAGCAGAGGTAGTAGGCGTACCAGGAGCCCATGGTTCCAGTGCGGGCCTGGTCCTCCATCGACTCCGGGAGGGTGTCGAGCAGGTCGACCAGGATCGCCTCGTTCTCGGGCCGGCTGAGCAGGGTGGCCACCTTGCGGAGTTCGCGGATGTCGTCCTTGAGCAGCGGGCGGCCCTTCTTCAGCAGATCGGCGATGACGTCGGTCAGGTCCGAGATGTTGTCGAGCGAGTTGCCGATCACCTTCCGGTCCCGTGCCAGGTCCTTCATCCAACCCTTGAGGTCGATGACCAGAGCGGTGAGCTCGGTGGAGCGATCGTTGACCGTGTCGAGGGTCTGGCTGAGGTTGGTGATCACGTCACCGATCAGCTCGTCGCGGTCGGCCAGGGTGTTGGTCAGTGAGGAGGTGTTCTCCAACAGGCTGCGAATGGTGCCGCCCTCGCCCTGCATCACCCGGACGATGTTCATCGACAGATCGTTGACCTCGTCCGGCTGGAGGGCGCTGAAGAGAGGCTTGAAACCGTTGAACAGGACGTTGAGGTCCAACGACGGCTCGGTCCGGTCGACCGGGATGGTCGCGTTCTCCTTGAGTTTCTTGGCCTCCCCGGCGCTTTCGCCGGCCTCGAGGGCGAGGTAGCGCTCACCGACGATGTTCTTGAACCTGATCTCGGCGCGGGTCGCGGTCGTCATCGGCACGTCGGCCTTGACCCGGAAGGTCACCTTCGCCTGACTGCGCTGGTAGCTCTCGACCTTCTTGACCTCACCCACGGAGACGCCGGCGACCCGGACGTCGTCCCCCTTCTCCAGCGACGTCGCACTGGTGAAGATGGCCTGGTACATCCGGCCCTCGCCGAATCCGACGTTGCCCATGATCGCAGCGAGAAATCCGGTCACGATCAGGCTCGCCGCGGTGAAGATCGCCATCTTGATGGCGGCGGAACGGGTCACGCTCGCCCGACTCATGGTGCAACCTCCGCGCCCTTGACCAGCGGGCCGTAGACCAGGGACGGCAGCGCACCGTACTCATCGACCGCTCGCCCGCTCTGGGCGGCGAGCAGTGAGTTCACGGCGTACTGGTCGGCCCGCGTCCCCGCCATGTCGGTGGTCGAGCGCATGAACGATTCACCCCCGAGAATGCTGAACACACTGGTCTTGTCGACGCTGCTGTTGTTGCCGTTGCGGATCTTGAACGGGCCGATCGGGAACTGCGGGTTGGGCAGACCGTGGCACATCGGGCCGCGGCCGATCTCGCCGTAGACCGGGCGGTCCTCCGGCTTGTAGCCCTCCATCTGCAGGGAGCCGAGCTCGGTGTACTGCTTCACGCGTTGCCCGGAGAACATGTCGGCCAGCCGGGCGTCGTACTTGTCCAAGCCCTGGAAGAGGCAGGGGAACTCGGGCGAGTAGACGGCGAGCAGGTCGAGGATCGGCGCGGTCAGCTCGGTGGCCCGGATCAGGTTGGCCTCGTTGTCGACCAGGATCTTGCGGCCGGTCTTGGAGACGCCGGTGAGGCTGACCAGGAACGCTTCCAGGTTCTCCTTCTGGTCGGTCAGTGTGTTCGCGGTGACCGTGAGGTTGCCCAGGGTGTCGAGCAGGTCCGGTGCGGCGTCGGCATAGGTGCCGGCGACGTCGGCGAGCAGCGAGAGGTCCTTGCGCAGCGTCGGGAGTTCACCCTTGATCGCGTCCAGGTAGGTCCCGACCTTGTCCAAGGTGATGCCGAGGACCTCGCCCTTGCCGTCCAACGCACCGGCCAGCGCGCTGAGCGCCGCGTTGAGGTTGGCCGGGTCGATCGAGCGGAGCAGCGGGAAGAGGTCGGCGAGGATCTTGTTCAGCTCGACGTTCGTCTCGACGCGGTCGGAGGAGATCACCTGGCCGTCGGTCAGCCGACCCTGCGGGGTGTCAGGCCGAACCAGCGCGACGAACTTCTGGCCGAAGAGCGTCGTCGGCAGGATCTGGACGCTGATGTTCTCCGGGATCGACTTGGCGGCCTCGGGCTTGATGCCGAGTTTGATCTCGGCTTCCTTGCCGTCCTGGGAGATCGAGCGGACCTGCCCGACGAGGACGCCGTTGATCCGGACGTCGCCGAACTTGGCGAGCTGGAGGCCTGCCCGGTCGGCCTTGACGGTGACCATGGTGACCGGCTCGAACGCCTTCTGGTAGACGGCGATCGAGAAAGCCAGCAGTCCGGTGATCATCGCGATGAAGAGGATGCCGCAGATCTGCAGACGACGGTGTTCGGCGGGGGTGCCGTGGTGCATGTTGATCAGCATCGGCAGATCACCCCGTGATCCGGACGGTCGTGGTGGAGCCCCAGATCGCGAAGCTCAGGAAGAAGTCCGCGACGACGACCCAGACGATCGAGGTCCGGATCGCCCGGCCCACTGCCATCCCGACACCAGCCGGACCGCCGGAGGCGGCGTAGCCGTAGTAGCAGTGGATCAGGATGATCGAGACCGCCAGGAAGATCAGCTTGAAGAACGACCACAGGATGTCGATCGGCGGCAGGAACTGCAGGAAGTAGTGGTCGTAGGTACCAGCGGACTGGCCGTACATCATCGTGGTGATCAGGCGCGGCGACAGGTATGACGCGGAGAGCGCGACGATGTAGAGCGGGATGACCGCGATGAACGCGGCGATCATCCGGGTGGTGATCAGGAACGGGATCGACGGGATGCCCATCACCTCGAGGGCGTCGATCTCCTCCGAGATCCGCATCGCACCGAGCCGTGCGGTGTAACCACAACCGACGGTCGCGGCGAGCGCGATCGAGGAGATCAGCGGCGCGACCTCACGGGTGTTGAAGTAGGCCGAGATGAAGGCGCTGAACTTGGCGACGCCGATCTGGTTGAGCGAGGCGTACCCCTGGATACCGACCTCGGTACCGGCGAAGAAGGCGAGGAAGGCGATCACACCGACGGTGCCGGCGATCACGCTGAGGCCTCCCGCTCCCCAGGTGATCTCGGCCAGGGTGTTCCAGATCTCGCGGCGGTAGCGCTTGAGCGCCCGCGGCGTCCAGGCCAGAGCCTTGGCGTAGAAGAGGAACTGATCGCCGTACTGTTCCAGGCTGTCGCGCCTGGCCCTGACGAACGAAGAGCCCACTGCAGTGAAGGTTGCCATCACATCCCCGGGGGTGGCACGACTTGGAAGTAGATGAGTGTGATCACGGCGTTGATCAGGAAGAGCAGCATGAACGCGACGATCACCGACTCGTTCACGGCTCGGCCGACGCCGAGTGGCCCGCCACCGGCGTTGAGGCCCTTGTAGGCCCCCACGATGGCGGCCAGAGCACCGAAGACCGCGGACTTGATCATCGCGATCCAGAGGTCGGAGATCGAAGCGAGCGCGGTGAAGCTGGAGAGGAAGGCACCTGCGGAGCCACCCTGGATGATCACGGTGAAGAAGTAGGCGCCGCCGATGCCGGCCGCGATCACCAGGCCGTTGATCAGCACCGCGACCACGACACAGGCGACGACACGGGGCGCGACCAGGCGTTCCAGCGGATCGATGCCGAGGACTTCCATGGCGTCGATCTCTTCGCGGATCTTCCGGGCTCCGAGGTCGGAGCAGATCGCCGAGCCTGCGGCACCGGCGATGATCAGCGCGGCCGCGATCGGCGCCGCTTCACGGACCACCGCGAGCACCGCGGTGGCACCGGCGAACGACTGAGCGCCGAGTTGTCCGGTCAGGTTGCCGACCTGGAGCGAGATCACCGCGCCGAACGGGATCGAGACCAACATGGCGGGGAGCAGGGTGACGCTGGTGATGAACCAGGCCTGCTCGATGAACTCCCGCATCTGGAACGGACGGGTGAAGATTCGCTTCACCACGCCGATGACCATGGCGGTCATCTCCCCCGGCCCGCGCACCACGGAGGCGGCCGAAAACCCCATACCCCTGCCTCCCTCACCCGTTGAACCACATACCGACAGTCATGTGACTAGTGCCACGCAGATGTTAGAACGTGTTCTCGTTTTGCACAACGCAAACGCTCCCTCTGTCTCAGAAAACGACAGAGGGAGCGTGGAGTGACGCGTGGGTAACGTAGGTGCGGCTAGCGGGTGGCCTCGATCATCTGCCGCAGTTCCTTCTTCAGTTCCGAGATCTCGTCACGCAGCCGAGCGGCCACCTCGAACTGAAGTTCGGCAGCCGCGTGGTGCATCTGAGCAGTTAGCTCCTGGACCAACTCGGCGAGATCCGTCGACGGCATCCCCGCGACGTCCGGGCCGGCGTTCTCCTTGAGCTTGCTGAGCCCCGGCACCGGGGCGACCTTCTTGCCGCCCTTGCCCTGCCCCCAGGTGGCGAGCAGCTCCTCGGTGTTCTCATCCTCACGGGCGAGCATGTCGGTGATGTCGGCGATCTTCTTCCGCAGCGGCTGCGGGTCGATGCCGTGCTCGGTGTTGTAGGCGATCTGCTTGGCCCGACGGCGATCGGTCTCGTCGAGGGCGGAGATCATCGACGGGGTCATCCGGTCGGCGTACATGATCACCTGGCCCGAGACGTTACGGGCGGCACGACCGATGGTCTGGATCAGGGACTTGTCGGAGCGGAGGAAGCCCTCCTTATCGGCGTCCAGGATCGCGACCAGGGAGACCTCCGGGAGGTCCAGACCCTCTCGGAGCAGGTTGATGCCGACCAGGACGTCGTACTCCCCCAGCCGCAGCTCGCGAAGCAGTTCGATTCGGCGGAGCGTGTCGACCTCGGAGTGCAGGTAGCGGGTTCGGATCCCGGCTTCGAGCAGGTAGTCGGTGAGGTCCTCGGACATCTTCTTGGTCAGCGTGGTGACCAGGACGCGTTCGTTGCGATCCACGCGGTCGCGGATCTCGCCGATCAGGTCGTCGATCTGCCCCTTGGTGGGGCGCACCACCACTTGCGGGTCGACCAGGCCGGTCGGGCGGATGATCTGCTCCACCACGTCGCCCTGGACCTTGTCGAGCTCGTAGTTGCCCGGCGTCGCGGAGAGGTAGACCGTCTGGTCGATCCGCTCCAGGAACTCCTCCCAGCGCAGGGGACGGTTGTCCATCGCGCTCGGCAGCCGGAAACCGTGGTCGACGAGGTTCCGTTTGCGCGACATGTCGCCTTCGTACATGCCGCCGATCTGCGGGACGGCGACGTGCGACTCATCGACAACGAGGAGGAAGTCCTCGGGGAAGTAGTCGAGCAGGGTGTTCGGAGCGCTGCCGCGTTCGCGGCCGTCCATGTGCATCGAGTAGTTCTCGATGCCGGAGCAGCTACCGACCTGCCGCATCATCTCGAGGTCGTAGGTCGTCCGCATCCGCAGCCGCTGTGCCTCCAGCAGCTTGCCCTGGCGCTCGAACTCCTCCAGCCGGTCGGCGAGCTCGGCCTCGATGCCGGCGATCGCCCGTTCCATCCGTTCCGGGCCCGCGACATAGTGCGTCGCCGGGAAGACGTGGAGTTCGGCGTCCTCGGTGATCACCTCGCCGGTGATCGGGTGCAGCGTCATCAGCCGCTCGATCTCGTCACCGAAGAACTCGACGCGAACCGCCAGCTCCTCGTAGACGGGGAAGATCTCCAAGGTGTCGCCACGGACCCGGAAGGTGCCCCGGGTGAACGAGAGATCGTTGCGGGTGTACTGGATGTCGACCAACCGCCGGAGTACCTGATCGCGGTCGATCTCGTCGCCGACCCGGAGTCGCAGCATCCGGTCGACGTACTCCTGGGGCGTACCGAGACCGTAGATGCAGGAGACGGTCGAGACCACGATCACGTCACGCCGGGTCAGCAGCGAGTTGGTCGCCGAGTGCCGCAGCCGCTCGACCTCCTCGTTGATCGAGGAGTCCTTCTCGATGTAGGTGTCGGTCTGCGGCACATAGGCCTCAGGCTGGTAGTAGTCGTAGTAGCTGACGAAGTACTCGATCGCGTTGTTCGGGAAGAGCCCGCGCAACTCGTTGGCGAACTGCGCCGCGAGCGTCTTGTTCGGTTGCAGGACGAGCATCGGTCGCTGCAACTGCTCGGCCACCCAGGCAACCGTCGCCGTCTTACCGGTACCGGTGGCGCCGAGCAGGACGACATCCTTCTCGCCCGCGTTGAGCCGCTTACTGATCTCGGCGATCGCCGCCGGCTGGTCGCCGGAGGGCTGATAGTCCGAGACGACGTCCAAGGGGGCTACGCGGCGCTCAAGATCGGTCACTGGTCGCATGTTGGCCAGCCTACGACCAGCGTCCGACAGTGCATGCTTGGATGGGCCCTGTGAGTAGCACCCTGAAGACAAGCGCCGCGGTGCTCCGGTTCCTGCGCCGCGCAATCGTGGCGTTCTTCGCGGTGCCGTTGGCTCTGGCGACCGGGTTGACGTTGGTCGACAGCTACCGCCGCCGCAACCGGAAGCCGAAGCCGTTCCCGGTGGCTGCTCCCGAGACCGCGCACATCGGCGCCAGCGCGATCACCACCTACACCTACGGCCAGAACCTCTACGACGACATGCTCGCCGCGATCGCGGGTGCCCGGCGTCAGATCCTCTTCGAGACCTACATCTGGAAGGGCGATGAGGTCGGTGAGAAGTTCAAGCAGGCACTGACCGAGGCCGCAGAGCGTGGCGTCGACGTCCACGTCATCTATGACTCGTTCGCCAATCTGGTCGTCAGCCCCCGATTCAAGCGCTTCTCCCCCGCGATCAAGGTGCTCCGGTACCCCGTCTACGCCGCGGGTCTGCGCTTCTTCGATCTACGCCGCTACGGCCGCGATCACCGCAAGATCCTGGTCGTCGACGGCGAGATGGGTTTCGTGGGCGGTTACAACATCGGGACGCCGTACGCGACCGAGTGGCGTGACACCCATATCCGGATCACCGGCCCCGGAGTCTGGGACCTCAAGCGGGCCTTCGCCGACTTCTGGAACCTGAACCGCCGCAAACGGCTGCGACGCAGTGAGCGCCCGTTGCTGCTCGACACCGCCTCGGACTGGGAGTCGCGGATCCGGCTGCATCGCAACCTGCCGCGCCTGTGGATGTTCCCGATCCGCGGGATGTACCTGGAGGCGATCAACCGAGCCACCCGCAACATCTGGCTCACCCACGCCTACTTCATCCCGGACCAGGACTTCGTGGACGCCGTCACCAGCGCTGCCCGTCGTGGCGTCGACGTTCGGCTCCTGCTTCCCCGCAAGTCCAACCACATCGTGGCCGACTGGATCTCGCGCGGGTACTTCGGCCAACTGCTGGAGGCCGGTGTGCGGATCTTCCGGTTCCGTGACGCCATGGTGCACGCCAAGACCGCCACCATCGACGGCAACTGGAGCACCATCGGGACCGCCAACGTCGACCGACTGAGCATGACCGGCAATTACGAGATCAACGTGGAGGTCATCGCGCCGCAGCTCGCCGAGGTGATGGAGCGGATCTTCGAACTGGACCTCACCAACTGTGTTGAACTGACCAGCGGTGAGTGGGAATCGCGTGACATCTATCGCCGCTTCACCGAAGCTGTTCTTTCACCGTTACGTCCACTTCTCTAGGGGTCCGATGTTCCGCAGGTTGCGCTCGTTGCAGGGAAAGCACGTCTTCATCACCGGCGCTGCTAGCGGAATCGGTAGGGCCACCGCCCGTCAGGCGGCAGTTGAAGGGGCGATCGTCCACCTGACCGACCTGCACGAGACTCCGGTGCAGCAGGTCGCCGAGGACATTCGAGCGATGGGCGGCAAGGTCGGTCTCGTCGCCGCCGCCGACGTCAGTGACCTGGCCGCGGTCCAGGCGCTCGGCAAATCATTGGCCGCTGAGTACGGCTCGATGGACGTTGTCGCCAACATCGCGGGCATCTCCACCTGGGGCACTGTCTCCTCGCTGACGCCGGACCACTGGCGTCAATTGGTCGAGGTCAACCTGATGGGACCGATCCACGTCATCGAGACGCTGGTCCCGCCGATGATCGAGGCCGGTCGCGGCGGCCACCTGGTCAACGTCTCCTCGGCCGCCGGGATCATCGGTATGCCCTGGCATGCCGCCTACTCGGCGAGCAAGTTCGGGTTGCGCGGGGTCTCTGAGGTGCTCCGCTTCGACCTGCGCAAGCACGGCATCGGCGTCAGCCTGGTCTGCCCCGGCGGCGTCGACACCGGTCTCACCGACACCATCCAGATCGCTGGCGTCGACAAGGAGACGCCGTCGTTCGTCCGTGCCCACGCGCACTTCAAGAAGCGTGCGGTAAGCCCCGAGACGGCGGCCGCTGCGTTGCTCGCAGGCGTCAAGCGGAACCGTTACTGGGTCTACACCTCCAGCGACATCCGGCTGATCCACTTCGTCCAGCGCCACTTCCACCCCGGTTACGTGTTGGCGATGCGGGTGATGAACTTCGGCGCCAACCGCGCTCTGCCGGCCGTGGAGCGGGCCCGGTGACGGCAGCGCGGGTCACCCCCGGCGCCCGCCGCGACACCGGTGTCGCGGTCTCGCTCTTCGCGCGCGCCGCGGGCCGGGTGGCGCGGACCGAGCCGCCCGCGGTCTTCCTCACCCTGGGACGCAGCAAGCGGATGTTCTGGGGCTGGCTGCACTTCGCCGGCACCCTGATGCCCGGAGGCAGGCTGGGCCGCCGTCGTACCGAGCTGGTGATCCTCCGGGTGGCCCACCGTCGTGACAACGCCTACGAGTGGACCCAGCACGCCGGTCTCGCCCGCCGCGCCGGGCTGAGCGCCGCCGAGGTCGAGCAGGTACGCGACGACGCCGCCACCTGGCCGGCGCCCGAGGCGCTGCTGCTCGAGGTCACCGACGAGCTGCTCGCCCACGACGACCTCAGCGACGCCACCTGGACCCGGCTCCGGGCGACCTTCGATGAGCCGACCAGCATCGAGTTGCTGATGCTGATCGGCCACTATCGAATGCTGGCCACCACGCTCACCACGCTCCGGGTCCAACCGGACAAGCCCCGCTCAATGTGACCTCAGCGCTCCAATTGGGGGCAATTCCGCGCGCTGAGGTCACATTGAGCTACTGGCGCGTCGGCCACGGACCGGCAGGGCTTCGGAACAGCGCGTCGAGGGCTACGAGCTCGCCCCACGGTCCATCCTCGGGTGACGCCGTCGCATAGACCTGCGACCACCAATAGCGCCGCACCTGGTCCAGATCGAGCCCGGCCGGAACCCGGAGCCACCACATCCGGTTGCCTGGTCGCGGCGGAAGTCCGAGCTCAGCCATGAACTCGTTGACGTCGTCGTCGAGCTCCGTCTGCTCCTCGGGCGTGCGCGCACGCTGACTACGGCGCTCGGTCCCGCCCGCATCCGTGACGACCAGCCTGGTCATCGGCACGGGATCGATCGGCGTACTGGCGACAGCGGTCGTACGCAGCAACCAAAGCGCACTGAGGTCGATCCCGGCGTCCGCGGCAAGTTGCCACGATGCGTCGTTTTCATGAATTGCCGGCACCTCGTTGCCATAGGGGACTTCATCCCAGTTCACAGCTTCACCCTACGTCGGGAAATAGCAGGGGTCATCGCTAAAACAACGATACTTGGGCGTTTTGAGTACACCAATCACAAAATCCACATAGTAGGCTTCAAATTTCCCCTTGACCTGATTCCAATAGGGATTCGAATCCCTGAGAGGCTTGAAATTGATCCACGGCCCGCGGTCGACCCCGTCGTTGGGGCCGATCGCGAACGAACCGTTGCCGTCAGGGCCGTCGACATAAGATGCCCTGGAGGACATCCACGGCCTGGTCCTCTATCACTTGAATCTGCGTATTGTGGAAAACGATTCGCGGACCGGAATCCCAATAAAAGACCCCTTTGACGCGTGGAGACCGACCATTCAGGCTTGTATGAATGTTGATGTCGAACGTACCGAGGACGCCCGATTGGTCGCCATATGCAGCATTGCCTTTGGCGACCGAATTGAACCGGTCCTTATAGGCAGTGCGTTTCGATCCGTTTCGCACCACCCGTCATCACCTGGTTCGCTGGCGGCTGCGCGATAACCGTGTCGCGAGCTTAGCCGCCGTTGTGACGATCCGGGTGCGCGTGATCGTTCGAGTTCGACCAGCAACGAACTCCCGCTCAACAGTGGTCAACTTCGGACCAACGCAAGTCCAACTGACAACGGGACGCTCAAGTGCGGCGACCGAACAGGCGTTAGTAATGGGATCGAGATCCGCCGTGGGTGCATGATGGCGAGGCACCGCAGACCTCTCACTCGCCAACGGGCGGTCGACAGCGTGGGCGGGTGGCGAGATCCCCCCAAGAGTCATGACCAGGGTCAGCCCGGCAAGAATGATCCTTCGCAGGTGCCGCGCTCCTTAATAGCAGCTGATCCGAGGTTCTGAGCCTATGTCTACCACGTTTGCCTCGCAACGGATTGGCAGATAACGGGACTCCGGGGTATCCCGCGGATCTTTCGTGACCCCCAATTGCTTCAGCGGGTCAGCGGACCAGGGGCGTGCTCGGCGCTGCGCCACGGTGCCCCCGAGCCACAGCGACCCTCGGTCCCGGGCGCCTGGCGTGCGGTGTGCGTCGGGTTGCGCCGGCTCACGCCGTAGTCACAGGTGCGCTGGCCGTTGAGGTTGGCGACCACGTTCATGTATCCGTTGCGCATCACACTCGCGAAGCGACCGAGTCCGTACGGAGTCATCGCCAACGTCGCCTCAAGGTGCGGGCCGTGCAGCGCCAGGATCTTGGTGAGCTGATTGACCTCGGCCAGGAAGTCCGGCATGTTCTTATCGACCTTGGTCAACAGGGTGGTGACCGTCTTGAGGTCGGCCGGCAGCTTGGTCAGGATCTTCTGAACCGTCGGATCCCAGGTGAGGTACCAGGTCCCGACGCTCGCGGCGGCGACGGCGAAACTGCGGAGCACCTCACGGTTGTCGGCGAAGATCTGCAACGTGGTCCTGCCGTTGAGCAGCACCCGCTCGATCTGCGGCAACGTGGTGTCGATGGTCTGCAGCAGGACCTCGGTGTTCTCCACCAGTGCGCTGAGGTCCTCACCACTCCCCTCGAAGGCAGCGTTCACCTCGCGCAGCACGATCCGCACCTTGTCCGGATCGACCTGCCGGAGCGCACCCTGCAACCCACTGACCATCTTCGCGATGGAGACCGGAAGATCACTCGCCTGCGCGGTCAACCGATCACCGTCGACGAGGTAAGGGCCGCCCCGGGCTTCGGGACGGAAGTCCAGGTACTGCTCGCCCACCGGCGACAGGCTGCGTACCTTCGCAGCCGACTTGCGGGGCACCTTGCGCCCCGGATCGAGGCGGACCGTCACCTCGACGCCGTCGGCGCCCAGATCGATCTTCGTCACGCGACCTACCTCGACACCGCGGTAGGTCGCCGCCGAACCTTCGAAGAGCCCCCCGGTGCGTGGCATGGTGACGGTGACCTCAGGACGTTCGCGGCCGACCGGGGCCTTCAAGACCCAGCTCATCAACAGCGCGATGCTGAGCGCGAAGACTGCCGCCAACGCGACGGCGCCGACGATCAGGGAGCGCAGGGACGCGCGGGCTGCTGCCTTGTTCTTCATCGCGCGCCCTCCGCTTCGCTACGGCCGAAGAGAGTGTTGGCATTGAACCGGAGGATCAGCAACAGGTTGAGGTAGTCGGTCGGCACACCGCGGTCGAGCAACGGCGCCAACTGGCTGACCTTCTGGAGCATCTGCTTGGCCTGGGCCTTGTTCGCGGTAAGGGTGCTCACCACCGGGCCGAGTTGGGCGAGGGTGGTGACCAGGTCGCCCCGGAGCGCCTTGACCAACTTGTCGACGTTGCCGCTCATCCCGGCCACCTCGGTCAACAGGTCGGTCACCTTGCCGCTGTTGCGGCGTAACACCTGGGCGGCCGGACCGGCCAGGTCGATCGCCGCGTTGATCTCCTTCTCCCGCTTGTTCAGCAGGGTCGAGGTCTCCGCGAGAGCGGTGAGCAACCCGTCCAGGTCGGTGCGACCGTCGTTGAGCGAGCCGACCAGCTTGTCCGCCCCACGGATGAACTCCTTGACCGTTCCGGTCCGGCCTTCGAGGGCGGTGTTGATCTCGCTGACGATGGTCTTGATCTGGCTCAATGAACCACCGTTGATCAGCAGGGACGCTGCAGCCAACCCGTCCTCGACCGTGGGTGCCGCCCGCGTGCTGGCGGCGTCGATCACCACGCCTGACTTCAGCGGCTTCTTCGCCTCACCGCGGATCACCTCGACGAAGAGCTCACCGAGTGCCGTGGTCGGTCGGAGTCGGAAGGTGCTGTCCTGCGGCAAGGGCGTGTCACCGTTGACCGCGAGTCGCACCTTCGCCTGGAACTTCTCGGTGGTGACCTCTTCGACGCGCCCGATCCGGGCACCGTCGATCTTGACCGCCGCGCCGACGGCGAGGTTGAGCGCATCCGGGAAGAAGATGGTGACCTCGTAACCATCCTTGACGCCCGACGAGACCGGAATGTTCTCGGCGTTCAGCATCGAGCATCCGGTCAGCGTCACCAGCAGAACGGTGAGGCCGGCCAGTAGACGGGTGATCCGTGCGGTCATCGTCGACCACCGCCCAAGAGAGCCTCCAGCAACGCTTGTAGGTCGATATCGGGCCCGATCTCGTCGCAGACGCCGGCCGGGAGCAGGTCACAGAGCGGATTGATCAACGCACCGCCCGGGAGCGCCGAGAGCGCCGGCAGCTTGACGTCGATCCGGCCCTTGTTGTTGACCGCAAGACCGAGATTCTCCATCGCCACCGGAAGCACCCGCAGCGCTTCGGTGAACGACGCTTGGTGGCGGCGGATCCGACGGGAGATATCGGTGATCCGGTCCGCGGTGTCACCGAGTTCACTCTGGTTCCGCTTGGCGAAGACACCCAGCAACCGGACGGTCTCGGCGATGTTCTCGGTCGCCGCCTCCAGGTTCTCCTTCTCCGCGTCCACCAGCGATGTCGCCTTGTTGACGTTACCGATGAAGGTGCGCGCCACCTGTTGGTTGGCAGCGATCTCCCGGGTGAGTACGTCCAGGCTCGCGATCGCCTGGGTGAACTCGTCGCTGTGCTCCGCGAACGCGCCGGTTCCCGAGACCAGGTTGGCGATCGTGTCGCGCACGGTCTTGCCGTTGCCGTCGAAAAGCTCGGCGCTGCGGTCAAGCAGCTTCTTGATCGGCTGGCCCTTGCCGCCCTTGCCATTGAGGCCTTCGGCGATCACGTCCAGCGCACCCAACACCTCGTCCCATTCGACCGGGGTCCGGGTGCGCGCCGCGGGGATCACCGCGCCGGCTTCGAGGGTGGGGCCCTTTGCGTAGACCGGGGTCAGCTCGACATAGCGATCGGTGGCCAACGACCGGGAGACGACGACAGCGCCCGCCTCTGCGGGAACCTCGACGTCCTCGTCGATTCTCAACGTGACCTCGACATGGTCGCCGACCGGTGTGATCGCGGTGACCTCACCGACCTTGACCCCTAGGATGCCCACGTCGTTGCCGACGAAGAGTCCCGACGAGTCGTCGAGCTGGACGGTGACCGTGAACGGATCGTCGCCGAACAACGAACAGCCGCCCAAAGCGAGCAGTGCCGCCACCAGCGGGGCGACCAGGAGGCGCAGACGTCGGGTGATCACGCGCAGTTTCCTTCCTGCAAGCAGCGCAGGCCGTCCGGCGTCGCCTCGGGCATGTACTGGTCCAGCCAGGACCCGTTGCCGGTGGAGTTCGCGAGATAGCGAGCCATCGGGCCGAGCAGGTCGGCAACGTCGCCCAGTGTCTTGTGGTTGGTGGTCAGCACCTTGATGGTGCCGTTGATGCTGTCCAGCATCGGACCGACCTTGCCGCGGTTCTCGGCCATCAGCGAGGAGAGCTCGGCGCCGACTGATCGGAGGTCGACCAGCAAGGCGTGGATGTCGTCGCGGCGTTGCAACAGGTTGGCCAACAAGACGTTGGACTGCTTCATCAGCACCGTGATGTCGCCCGTGCTCTCGGCGAGCTGTCCACTGAACGTACTGGTCGACTCCAGCAGCTCGCCGATCTCGGTAGAACGAGAGGCGAGCACCTTTGACAGGTCCGAGACCCCTTGCAGCGCTGGGAGGAACTCCTCGCTGGTGACATCCATCGTGTTCGCCACCTCGCTGAGTGCCTGCGAGATCAGGTCAACGTCGAGATCGTCGGCGAGTGAGCCGGTCTCGTTGATCACGTCCTGCAGGTTGTAGGGCACCCGGGTCTGGGCCAGCGGCACGGTGTCGTCAGCCAGGTCGCCCCCACCGAGCGGGCTGACCAAGAGGAAGTGGGTGCCGAGCAACGTGGCCACCTTCACCTCCGCGGTCGTCTCGCGGCCGAGGTCGATGTCGCTGTCCACGGTGAACTCGACGCGGACCTTGCGGTCCTTGAGCTCGATCTTGCGGACCTCACCCACACCGACGCCGGCGACCTGGACCTCTTCGCCGACCCGGAGGCCGGCACTGTGCTCAAGCTCGGCGAAGTAGGTGTCCTGGCCGAAGGGGAACGTCGAGGTGGCGGCGATCAGCCCTGCCAGCAACGCCACGACCGCGGCCCCGATGATGCCGACCCGGCGATAGTTCTGAGGTGTCTTCTTCAGCTTCATTTGCACGCCTTGGAGTGCTGGCCGTCCGCTGCACCGAGCCACAGTGGACTGTCGCCGATGACTTGGAGGCCGAGTGCACAGTTGTAGACCTGGAGATGGCCGCCATAGCTCTGCGACCGGACGAAAGCGCCGACCAACTGAGGCAACACGTCGATCGCCTTGGTGATCACCGGCTTACCCCGTTGGAAGACCGCCCCGAAGTCGCTGATCGCGGCGATGTCGCGGGAGACCAACGGGCGCAGCTGATCGATCAAGCGGGTGGTCGACGTCAGGTTGCCCTGGATGTCGGAGAGTGATCCGAAGAACTCGTCGCTCCCGGTGTTGAGCGACCGCATCAGTTGCTTGAGTTCGGTGACCGCGGTGTCGAAGTCACCGGAGTTCGCGGCGAGGTTCTTGACCACGGGCGTCAGGTTGGTCACCACCTGGTGGAAGACCTCGTCACGGTCCGCGAGGAATCGAGTGAGCCCGGCTGTCTCGGCGAGCAGCGACTCCACCGTGCCGGACTCGCCTTGCAGCACGCCCACGATGTTCTCTGCCAGCGTGTTCATGTCCTCGGGCTTGAGCACGTTGAAGAGGGGCTCGAAGCCGTTGAGCAGGGCCGTCAGGTCGAAGCCGGGACTGGTCCGGTCGAGGCCGATGGTGCTGTCCTTCTTCAGCGGCGAACCGCCGCCGTCGCCGGGAGTGAGGGCAAGGTACTTCTGGCCCAGCAGGTTCTGGTACCGCATCGTCACCTCGGTGGTGGAGGTGATCGGCTGCTTCGACTGGACCAGGAAGCGCACCCGCGCGATCCGGTTGTCCTTGACCTCGATGCCCTGCACCCGGCCGACCTTCACCCCGGAGATCCGGACGTCGTCGCCGGCCCGCAGCCCGGAGACGTTGGTGAACTCCGCGTACAGGGTGTGGGTGTTGCCCGGCACCCGGTTCGTCATCGTGTTGAAGAGCGCGACGAAGAGCAGCATCGCCACTACCGCGAAGAGGGTGAACTTGACGAGGATCGCCTTGAGTCCTGCTTCCACCGATCAGCACCCCTTCCCGCGTAGGCCGCCGTAGGACGGGCAGTCGGCTCTGGTGTATTCCTTCTCGTCCGGGATCCTGACCTCGGCATCGACCCGGATGTACGGGCCATGGCTGAGCGCCGGGATACCACCGTTGGACAGGGCGATCACGGAGGCGAAGGTCCGCGGAATGTCACCGCGTGCCAGGTAGAGCGCTGTCACCGACCGGCGCAGGTAGGGGATTCCCAGCGCCATCGCCGCGTAGTTGGCGGTCGACAGCGAGTCGACCTCGGCGCTCGCCCCGACCAGGCCGGTGAGCACGTTGCGGAACTCGTCCTCGCGCTCGATCAGCATGTTCCCCAACGCCATCGCTCCGTCCAGTGCGGTGAAGAGGTTCGGCGTGATCCGGCTGATGGTGGTCGCCACCACGGTGGCGAGGCGAAGATCCTGGCGGACCAGAGGCATCAACGGCTCGATCCGGGCGACCGCCGAGTTCGCGGTGTCGATCATCGACCCGAGCTGCTTGCCCTTACCGTCCAAGGTCGCTGCGAACGTCTCCAACGCCGTCGCGAGCTCGGCCGGGCCGAGGGCGTCGACGAGGTCCTGGGTGTCTTCCAGCAGATCGCCGAGCTCGATCGTGGTCGACGATGCGTCCTGAGGCAGTACCGCAGCCGCCTTCACGCTTCCCTTGGCCTTCTTCGGGCGAACCAGCTCCACGTAGGCCGCACCGAAGATGCTGATCGGCAACACGCGGACCGTGACGTTGCTCGGTACCCGATCGGCACGCTCGGGGTCGAGGGCCAGGTCGACGTCGACGCCCGTGGCGGTGCCATCGATGCTGGTCACCTTCCCGACGACGACGCCGTCGAGCTTGACCTCGGCACCGACCTCGAGCGCTCCGCCTGCCGAGTCCAGCTCAGCGACGACGGGCACGACGGTGTCGAAGCGTCCGAAGGACTTGGCGAGCAGCAGTCCGATCACGGCCAAGCAGAGTGCCGCGATCACCGAACCGCGGATCGTCTGGCTCCGCTTGCTCATCTCCCCGCGCATCAGCCGGCCACCCGGAACCCTGGATCGGATCCCCAGAAGACGAGGGTCATGATCATGTCGAGGATGACGACGCTGACGATGCTGGCCCGGATCGCCCGACCGGTCGCCTCGCCGACCCCCTGGGGCCCGCTGCCCGCGCGGTAGCCGAACCAGCAGTGGATCAGTGAGACCGCCAGCGCGAAGACGAAGATCTTCACCAGGGAGTAGAAGACGTCACGCGCATCGATGAATGAGTAGAAGTAATGCTGGTAGGTGCCGCGGGACTGGTCGAAGAGGACCACCACCGCGAACTCGGAGGCGGCGTAGGCGCCCAAGAGGCCGATCAGATAGAGCGGCAGGATCGCGAACATGGCGGCCAGGACCCTGGTGGTGACCAGGTAGCGCATCGGCTGGACCGCCATCACCTCGAGCGCGTCGATCTCCTCGGAGATCCGCATCGAGCCGATCTGTGCGGTGAACCGACAGCCGACCTGGCCGCCGAGTGCGAGGGCCGCGACCAGCGGCGCCAGCTCGCGGGTGTTGACGCCGGCGGAGACGAAGCCGGTCAACGGCGCCAGTCCCAGCAGTTCCAGGCCGTTGAAGCCTTCGATGCCCAACGAGGTTCCCGCGGAGAGCGACAGCAGGATCATCACGCCGACGGTGCCACCGCCGACGAGGAGGGCACCTGTCCCCCAGGTGATGTCGGCGAGTTGCCGCAACACCTCCTTGTAGTAGCGCTGCAGGGTGAACCGGATGCCGACGAAGGCGGTCCACGAGAACGAAGCGAAGTCGCCGAATCGGCCGAGGTTGGTGGTGAGTCCCGCAGTCATCTTGGCCATCGGCGTCACGCGATCCTGCTCGGTGCCAGCATCACGTAAGCCTGGGTCAGCGCCACGTTCACCATCGCCAGTGCGATCACGCTGATCACCACTGCCTCGTTGACAGCATCGGCGACACCCTTCGGACCGCCGCTGGCGTTCAGTCCCTTGTGGCAGGCAACGATGGTCGCGATGAAGCCGAAGATGATCGCCTTAAAGCTGGCCAGGAAGAGGTCGGTGGGTTGGGCGAACGAGACGAACGCGGCGATGTAGGTACCCGAGCTCACCGCGCCACCGCCCACGTTGAGCGTGTATCCGGTGATGATCGAGGTGGCGGCGACCACGATGTTGAGGAAGAAGGCGACCACGAGGGCCGCGACCACACGGGGCGCGACCAGCCGCTGGACCGGGTTGATGCCCATCACCTGAAGGGCATCGACCTCCTCGCGGATGGTGCGGGCGCCGAGGTCGGAGGTGATCGCGGCACCGACGGCGCCGGCGATCATGATCGAGGTGACCAACGGCGCACCCTGACGGAGGACGCCGATCCCGTTGACGGCACCGGAGAACGACTCCGCGCCGATCTGACCGGCGACTCCGCCGATCTGGATCGAGACGATGATGCCGAACGGGATGGCGACCAGGATCGTCGGAAGCACCGAGACCCGGCTCATGAACCAGGCCTGGAGCAGGAACTCACTCCACGAGAACTTCCGGGACACGATGTCTCTCGCGGCGGTGGTGATCGCTTCGAGACCGAGGACGATCATCGCCCCCAGGGTCTCCAAGCCGGTTCGACCACGGCCTACGAGGTCGCTGGCGATCCGGGCCGGCATCGACGTGCCGAGGCCAGGGGTCTGCGACGTCATGAACTCTCGCTTCCTGTCTGGGGCTGACTGGAATGTGACACGCACTGTAAACGAAAGTTACGTGAGCGCGCTCACATTCGCCATCCCCCGAGACGACCGCGTGTCGCCTTCGGTGCCTCAACGACCAGAAGGCGCTGAGGTGACGTCTCTCACATCAGGAGCCTGGTAGGTGGCTACGCGGAGCCATCCGTGGACCGCGTCGCGGTCGGCGCAGTCCCGCAAGCGCCAACAGGCCGACGACACGTGCCCGCTGTCCGGCCCATGGCGCCAGGAGTTCCGCGAGGCCGGCGTCGTCGACCGGCGTCCCGGTCAGCGCCCAGCCCACGTCCTTCGCCACGTGATAGTCACCGAAGCTCACGGCATCCGGATCGCCGAGTGCACGGGTGCGGACCTCGGCGCTGGTCCAGACGCCGATACCGGGGAGGCTCTGCAGAGCCCGGTCCAGGTCTGCCGCACCACGCACGCCAGCGCGCTCCAACGCACCTGCCACCTTCGCGGCACGGACCGCCGGCGTGGATCGACCACCGTCGACGGGTAGCCGGAGCCACTCCCAGGACGGGATCTGCGCCACCTCGGCAGCGGACGGCGGCACCCGGAGTCCGGCGTCCGCGGCGGGCCCGGGGGCTGCGTCGCCGAACCGGGTGACCAGGCGCCGATAGGCGCCGAACGCTTCTTGACCGGTCACCTTCTGCTCCAGGATCGCCGGCAGGAGCGCATCGAAGACGAGCCCGGTGGCGCCGATCCGCCAATGAGGATGGGCCCGCCAGGACCGCTCCACGACCGGATGCAAGGGGATGAATCCCGCCCAGTCGTCGTCGGCTCCAAGAAGCCGGGGCACGCTGTCGAGGATCCACTCCGCGCCCGGTCCCCAAGCGGAGGCGTGGATGACGCCGAGGCCCGGATCCGAGCGGACCCGGAGGGTTGCAGCGCCCTGGGGAGTCAACGACGCGCGCCACAGGCTGCCGTCGCCACCCCTGGCGAAGGTCGGATCGCCTGCGCCGCGGCGCAGTGGCGCGAGGATCGAGCCGACGGGGCACGGCCACGCAGGACGCCACTCGCGCTGGAACGGTGAACTCACCTGCTGAGTGTCCCAGCCGAACGCGCGTCAACACCATGTGCAACACCGAGTTGCAACTCGGTAACATGGAGGTATGAGCGAATCCGACTCACCACGGCTCGATGGACGACGATCGGCCGCGGCAACCCGCCGGCGGAAGCGCGAGCGGGAGATCCTGGACGCCACTCGGAGCCTCTTCGACACCCGTAGCGTCCGCGACGTCCACATCGACGACATCGCCAAAGCGGTCGGCACCAACCGCGCGATCATCTACCGGCACTTCTCCGGCAAGGAGGAGCTCTTCGCACTCACCCTGGTCGGCTACCTGGACGAGTTGCACGCCCTGATGGAAGCTCACACCGACCCGGACCCCGAGGTCCGGCTGGCCAGGGTGGTCGAGACCTTCGTCGACTTCGGCGTCCGCTTCCCGGCCTTCGTCGAATGCGCGCAGGCGTTGATGCGTCAGCCCGGACCGCAGCTCTTCGACGAGATCAGTGAGTCCGCGCTCTTCCGCCTCGGTCGGGCGATCGCCTCGTGCCTCTCTCTGCTCAGCGCGATCCTCGACGAGGGCGTCGCCAAGGGCATCTTCAAGATCGGCGACACCGCGATGCTCGCCAACCACATGTACGCGACCGGGCTCGGCGCACTGCAGCTGGCCCGGGTCGGGCTCTTCATCAAGGAGCTGGCCCCGGGCATCCCGACCACCGAGAAGGTGTCGGTCGCCCAGGTCCGCAGCTACCTGGTCGATACCAGCCTGGCTCTGGCTCGCGGCTGAGCCAGACTGGGATCGTCGATCAGGGGCGCTCGAGGATCGCCACGACGCCCTGACCGCCGGCCGCGCAGATCGAGATCAGGCCACGCCCCGAACCCTTCTCGGCGAGCAGCTTGGCGAGTACCGGCACGATCCGGCCTCCGGTCGCGGCGAAGGGGTGCGCGGCCGCGAGCGACGAGCCGTTGACGTTGAGCTTGGTCCGGTCGATCTCTCCAAGCGGAGCGTCAAGTCCCAGACGCTCCTTGCAGAAGACCGGGGACTCCCAGGCCTTGAGCGTCGAGAGCACCTGCGAGGCGAACGCCTCGTGGATCTCGTAGAAGTCGAAGTCCTGCAGGGTGAGGCCCTCGCGAGTGAGCATCTGCGCGACGGCGTAGGCCGGGGCCATCAGCAGACCCTCGTCACCACCCACGTAGTCGACGGCAGCGGTCTCGTACGCGGTCAGGTAGGCGAGCACCGGAAGACCCCGCTCAGCAGCCCACTCTTCAGAGGCGAGCAGGACGACGCTGGCGCCATCGCTGAGCGGCGTCGAGTTGCCGGCCGTCATCGTGGCCGCCTCGCCCTTCCCGAAGACCGGCTTCAGCTTGGCCAGCTTCTCGACCGTGGAGTCGGGGCGCAGGTTGTTGTCGCGCTCGACACCGCGGAACGGAGTGATCAGGTCGTCCTGGAACCCGGCCTCATAGGAGGCGGCGAGCTTCTGGTGCGAGGCCGCGGCCAGCTCGTCCTGGGCCTCACGGCTGATCCCCCACTCCAGAGCGGTGAGCGCCTGGTGGTCACCCATCGAGAGACCGGTGCGGGGCTCGGAGTTCTGCGGGATGGCCAGCGAGATGTCGCCGGGGCGGATCTTGGCGAGTGCGGCGAGACGGGCCTTGGTGTCGCGCGCCTGGTTGACCTTGATCAGCTTCTTGCGGAGCTTCTCCCCCACAGCGAGCGGCGCGTCCGAGGTGGTGTCGGAGCCACCGGCGACGGCTACGTCGATCTGTCCCAGGGCGATCTTGTTGGCCACCTGGATGACGGCCTGGAGGCCGGTTCCGCAGGCCTGCTGGATGTCGTAGGCGGGGGTGCGCGGCGAGAGCTTGCTGCCCAGCACGACCTCGCGCGCGAGGTTGAAGTCGCGACTGTGCTTGAGCACTGCGCCGGCGGCGAACTCGCCGAGCTGCTCGCCCTCCAGACCGAAGCGCGTCACCAGGCCGTCGAGCGCGGCGGTCAGCATCTCCTGGTTGGAGGCGTCCGCGTAGACGCTGTTGGAGCGCGCGAACGGGATCCGGTTGCCGCCGATGATGGCGACGCGACGGGTGGTGGTCTGCATGGTGGGCTCCTGGATCAGGTTGAAGCGGATGCTGACGCCTATCCTTGCGGCGTTGTTACCCGTTGGTAAAGATATGAGGCGGAGATCACGATAAGTGGACTCCGAGTTACAACACTAGTTGCATACGGTTGGCGCTAGTCCGCCTACCGTATGAGCACGGCTTCGCGGCCACATCCGTTCTACACCCGGCACAGCAGAGGACAACCGATGACCGACCGTTACCAGGCCTTCACCAAGAACCCGATCGGCAAGTTGCTGGTCAAGAACCTCGGCCTGCCCGACCCGACCGCGCTGGAGCGCTGGAGCGAGGGCTCGGCGCTGGTCAAGGGCACCGTGGCGCTGGGCGGCAAGGGCCGGGTCAGCGACGCCGTCGCCGCCACCCTGGCCGGTTTGGAGATCGCCGTCGACACCGCGCCCACCGCCGAGGGCCGCTACAAGGGCCTGGTCTTCGACGCCACCGGCCTCAACGCGAGCACCGACCTCGTCGCACTCCAGCAGTTCTTCACCCCGCTGCTGCGCAGCCTCGACAGCTGCGCCCGGGTCGTCGTCATCGGCACCCCGCCGGAACAGGTCACCGGCGGCGAGCGCGTCGCGCAACGTGCCCTCGAAGGCTTCACCCGCTCGCTCGGCAAGGAGATCGGCCGCGGCTCGACCGTCCAGCTGGTCTACGTCGCCGAAGGTGCCGAGAACGCCCTCGCCTCCACCCTCGCCTTCCTGCTCTCGCCGAAGTCGGCCTACGTCTCGGGCCAGGTCGTCCGCGTCGGCGCCACCGGAACCCTGGAGGCCCCGAGCGTCGCGTGGCAGCGTCCACTGGCCGGCAAGATCGCCATCGTGACCGGTGCCAGTCGCGGCATCGGCGAGCAGATCGCCCGCGTCCTGCACCGTGACGGCGCCACCATCCTGGGCATCGACGTCCCGCAGGCGGCCAGCGAACTCCAGTCGGTGATGAAGGAGCTCGGCGGCGACTCGCTCACCCTCGACATCACCCACGCCGACGCACCGGCGCGGATCGCGCACCACGTCAAGGAGACGGTCGGTGCCGTCGACGTCGTGGTCCACAATGCCGGCATCACCCGCGACAAGAAGCTTGCCAACATGGCCCAGGACCGTTGGGAGTCGGTGATCTCGGTCAACCTCACCGCCCCGGAGCGGATCACTCGCGCGCTGTTGGACGCCGAGGCGATCAACGCCAACGGTCGGATCATCGGCGTCGCCTCGATCGCCGGTATCGCCGGCAACGTCGGCCAGACCAACTACGCCGCCTCCAAGGCAGGCGTGATCGGGTTCGTCGACTCGCTCGCAGAAGAGCTCACCGACGGGATCACCATCAACGCCGTGGCTCCAGGCTTCATCATCACCCAGATGACCGCGGCCGTCCCGTTCGCCACCCGCGAGGTCGGCCAGCGCCTGAACGCGATGAGCCAGGGCGGTCTGCCGGTCGACGTCGCCGAGACGATCGCCTGGTACGCCAGCCCCGGTTCGACCGCCGTCAACGGCAACGTGGTCCGGGTCTGCGGCCAGATGATGCTGGGTGCCTGAGATGGCGGAGACCCGGGTTCTCCAGGGCGCCGGCGGCGGCCTGGGCACGATGCTGAAGGCCGCGCTCCCGGCGGTTCCTGGCGTCAACCAGTTGCCGGGGGTCCGCAAGCAGGGCGGTCCGCTGCCCGAGCTGACCCTCCGCCGCGAGGGCGTTCGGCTCGACGCCGATCACGTCCGCGCGTACGCCGACGTCTGCGGGTTCGAGCACCGCGACGTCCTTCCGCTCACCTACCTACACATGGTGGCGTTCCCGCTACACATGGCTTTGATGACGGATCAGGCGTTCCCCTTCCCCGCGATCGGCACCGTCCACCTGGAGAACCGGATCGATCGGCTCGCGCAGGTCGGTCCGGACGCCGTAGTCGACGCCGAGGTGCGGGCCACCAACCTGCGGCCGCACGCGAAGGGCCAGGTCTTCGACCTCGAATCCCGGATCACCCAGGACGGCGCGACCGTCTGGTCGTCGGTCTCCAGCTACCTGCGGATCGGCCGCGGCGACGCCGAGAACGGCGAGCGCGGTACCGAGTTCGCGGCGGCCACTCCTGGGGCTGCCAACTGGCGCCTCGGCGCGGACCTGGGTCGGCGCTACGCCGCGGTCTCCGGTGACAGCAACCCGATCCACCTCTACCCGCTGACCGCCAAGGCTTTCGGTTTCCCGCGCCAGATCGCCCACGGGATGTGGACCAAGGCCCGCGCCGTAGCCGCGATCGAGAACCGGCTGCCGGACGCCGTCCGGGTCGCGGTCGGCTTCAAGAAGCCGATCCTCCTCCCCGCCACGGTCCGCTTCGGTTTCCGCGGTGAGGCTCAGGGCATCGACTTCGCGGTCACCTCACCGAGGAACGGCGCTCCGCACGTACTGGGGCACACCCGAGCCCTCTAGCTCCGGGCTCAGGCGTCTCACCCCACCGAGCACCCCACGTCCGCTCAGGACGTGGGGTGTTTGCGGATCAGTCCCTCCTGCGCCACAGTGGCGACAAGCTCGCCTTCCTGGCTGAAGACGCGGGCCAGCACCAGCCCGCGGCCGCCCACGGCCGCCGGCGAGTGCTGGTCGTAGAGCCACCACTCATCGGCGCGGAACGGGCGGTGGAACCAGATCGTGTGGTCCAGCGAGGCGACCTGCATCCCGGGGCTGGCCGTGGTCAGGCCGTAGGGCACCAGAGCCGCGCTGATCAGGGTCATGTCGCTGGCGTAGGTGAACGCCGCCACGTGCTCCAGCGGGTCGTCACCGAGTTCACCCTCGGTCTTGACCCAGACCTGCGCCCGTGAGGGACGCTCACCGTCCTCGGAGACACCGCCGACGGCGGTGTTGCCCAGATACCGCACGTCGAGTGCGGCCCACTCCTCCTCCCAGTCACGCATCGCGTCGGAGACGCCACGGGCGCGGAGGATGTCGGGCAGGCTGAACCCCGCCTCGGGTGCCCCCACCTCCGGCATCGCATCCTGGTGCTCCAGGCCTTCCTCCTCGACCTGGAAGTTGGCCGTCAGCGTGTAGATCGGGCGCCCGTGCTGGCGTCCGGTCACCCGGCGGGTGGCGAACGATCGCCCGTCGCGGAGGTTCTCCACGTCGTAGATGATCGGGACCGCGGTGTCTCCCGGGCGCAGGAAGTACGAGTGCAACGAGTGCACGGTCTTATCCGGAGCGGTGCGGGAGGCCGCGATCAACGCTTGTGCGGCGACCTGTCCCCCGAAGACCCGCTGCAGGGAGGTGGAGGGCTGGCGCCCTCGGAAGAGGTTGACGTCGAGATCCTCGATGTCGAGGAGTTCCTGCAGTTCACGCGTAGACCTGGGCAACCGTGCGCCTCTCTAGTTGTCCGGGCCGCGCTCGTCGAGGCCCGCGAGGAAACGTTGGAACTCGGCACCGAGCTGCTCACCGTCCGGCAGCTCTTCGCCGGGAAGAAGGTTGAGCCCCGAGGCCTCAGCGAACTGGAACCGGTCGTACTGCTCCTCGAGCCCGGTGACCAGGCTCGCGAGCTCCGGGTGGCCGGCGACGTACTCGCGGTAGCGCTCGTCGTCAGCCTCGGCCTCCAACCGGATCGCGTTGGTGTTGAAGACCAGGCCCAACTCGGTGGTGACCTCCCGGGCCAGTGCCAGTGCCCCGTCGTTGAAGTCGAACTGTGCCCGGTAGTGCGGAACGTGCAGCACAAAACCCTGGAGCGGGAGGTCCCGCTCCCCCAGCCGGATCGCCAACAGTGCCTGGACCGAGGCAGGAACGCGCAGGCTCCCCGACCAGTGCGAGACGTCGGAACGCCGGTCCGGCATGTTGGCGTGACGGGTGACCATCAGCGGACGGGTGTGCGGCGCTGCCATCGGCACCGAATCCAGGGTGAGGACGAGCCGAACGCCCAAGCGGGTGACGACTTCCGCGACACCCTCGGCGAACGCCTCCCAACGCATGTCCGGCTCGGGACCGGTCATCATCAGGTACGGCACGTCGTTGGCGTCAAGCATCTGTCGCACGACGATTCGAGGGGCGTCGTAGTCGTGGTAGTGGTTCTCGGTGAAGGTGACCCCAGGACGCCGTGCCCGGTAGTCGTGGAACGCGTCGATGTCGAACGAAGCGACGATCGGACGTGGCGCCTCGTCGGCCAGGTGCGTGGTCAGCAGCGAGGCCGAACGGCCCGCGTCGAGGAAGCCGTCCAGACAGACGATGAGCACCTGGCCCTCCCCGTCCTCGGACGCCGGGAAGTCGTCAACGATGTGTACGTACTTCAACTCGAATCACCCTCCTCGTCACGCGGTCCTGCCCTGCGCCGCGATAACCCTCAACGCGTGGCGTTTGTTCCCGCCAAGCGACTGTGACGAAGGCTATAGGCAAAGTAGACGACGATCCCGAGCGCCATCCAGATCAGGAACCTCAGCCAGGTTCCCGCGGTGAGGTTCAGCATCAGATAGAAGCAGAGGAGGACCGATGCTGTTGCCACGAGACCGACTGCCGGCGTACGGAAGACACGCGGTAGGTCCGGGCGGGTGCGGCGCAGTACGACGACGCCGATACTGACCAGCACGAAGGCGAAGAGAGTACCGATCGAGACCAGGTGGCCCAGGGTCTCGAAGCCGACGAAGCCAGACATGGCGGCGACCAGGATGCCGGCACCGATGGTCGCCACGTGCGGCGTCCGGTAGGTCGGGTGGACCTTCGCCAACGGCGCCGGGAGGAGGCCGTCACGTGCCATCGCGAACGCGACCCGGGTCTGGCCCATCAGCAGGATCAGGACCACGACAGTCAGGCCGATACAGGCGCCGAGGGAGATCAGGTCGCCCATCCAGGGCAGCCCGACGGACTCGAAGGCCGTCGCCAACGGTGCCGGGTCCGCCGGATCGATGTCGCGGTAGTTCTGCATGCCGGTGACCACCAGGCTGACCGCGATGTAGAGGCCGGTGACGATGGCCAGTGAACCGAGGATGCCGATCGGCACGTTGCGTTGCGGGTTGTAGGTCTCCTCCGCGGTGGTGGCGACGATGTCGAAGCCGAGGAAGGCGAAGAAGACGACGGCGGCGCCCGCAACGATTCCGCCGAGACCGAAGACGGCGGGCTCCATCCCGAAGAGCGAGGTGATCAGCGGTTGGTCCCAGAAGCCCGCATCGTTTCCGGTCGCCGGTTCGGCGTCAGGGATGAAGGGCGAGTAGTTGCCGAAGTCGATGTACTTGATGCCGGCGATGATCACCAATGCGACGACCAGCAGCTTGATCGCCACGACGATCTGGTTGATCCGGCTGGACAGCTTGATGCCCAGGACCAACACCCAGGTGACCAGGAGCGCGATCAGGACAGCCGGGAGATTCACCCACCCCTGCTCGGCGGAGCCGAGTTGCGCGGGGATCTCCAGGGCGGTGCCTTCGAGCAGGTTCTGCAGATAGCCGGAGAAGCCGACGCTGAGCGCCGAGGCACCCACCGTGAACTCCAGGACCAGGTCCCAGCCGATGATCCAGGCGATCAGCTCGCCCAGCGTCGCGTAGCTGAAGGTATAGGCGCTACCGGCGACGGGGACGGTCGAGGCGAACTCGGCGTAGCAGAGCGCGGCCAAGGCGCAGGCCGCTCCGGCGACCAGGAACGAGAGCGCGATCGCCGGCCCGGCGTTCTTCGCCGCGACCTGGCCGGTGTAGACGAAGATTCCGGCGCCGATGATCACACCGACACCGAAGATGATCAGGTCCCACGGACCGAGGTTGCGTCGTAGCTGGTGCTCCGGGTCCTCGGTGTCGGCCAACGACTGTTCGACCGACTTGGTGCGTAGGAAATCCATAGCACCCGAATATAGCGGAAGCTACCCGAAGACCGAGGTAATCCTGTCCCCCGTGGCGCGCGCAAGATCCGCCTCACCGACGCCGAGCACGTCGCGCAGTACCTCGTCCTGGTCGGCGCTGGCGGTGCCGTTGCCGGCCCGCATCACGTTGAAGAGCTTCCACAGGGTCGACTCCCCGTAGGTGTCGGCAATGTAGTCACAGGCGAACCAGGCGATCCCGTAGTTGGCCGACGAGTCGTCACCGTTGAACTCCTGGTCCGACGGCAACTCGGTGATCCCCCGCTGCGCCGCGTTGACGGCGTCGCGCGAGATCAACCTGTCCTGCGGGGCGATCGGCCGCGCGGCCAGGTACTCGGCGATCCCTTCGGACAGCCAGGTCGGGATCCGGTCGTCGAGGCGGCCGAGGCCGACATGGACCAGCTCGTGGCGGATCAACCGCCGCCGGGCGTCGTCGCGGCGTCCGACCATTCGGGGATGGAGCAGGAACCTGGTACTGGCATAGGTCTGTGACCCGGGACTGATCGGCACCGGGAAGGCGACGCCGTCAAGACGATCCGGGACCCCGCCGGGCAGGTCGGCCAGGCTGGAGAGGAACTCGGTGGTGGAGAGTCCGTAGACGACGACGCCGGAGTCCCACTCGACCGGCAGCTCGGGCCGGATCGCAGCGAGCGCGTCGGCGACGTCGTCGACGATCTGCCAGCCGTGGGCAGCGCTCGGCTTGTCGAAGATGCCGAGTACCTGGTCCGAGTTGATGACCTCGACCCGTTCAGTCTCCCACGGCTGCCTGGTCACGCCGTGGTCTGCCTCCCAAGCCGCATCGTGGGTGCTGGTCAGTAGCAGCGTGCCGTCGTCGGCACGTTCGAAGACGAAACGCGCCGGAGCGCGGACCGGGCGGTCGTCGAATCCGTCGAGCTGGGTCACCACCGTGAGCTCGGCCTGGACCCGGTAGCTGCCGTCGTCGGCCTGCTGTTCCTGAACGCTGGCGGTGTCGAGCCGATAGCCGAACCTGGCGAGCGGCAGGTCCTGCAGGTTGTCGAAATAGTCACGCTCCGAGCCGCGCAACGCTGGGTCGGCTGCGAGCCCGGCCAGGAACGTGGACTCGTTACCGGTCTTGATCGCGCGCACGCGCGCATGCAGTGCCTTGCTGACCTCGGTCGTCAAGGCGGTCGATTGACTACTGGTCTCTCCCGGGACCGGTTCGTCTCCCAGACCACAACCTGCTCCGACCGTAAGGATCAGAACCAGACTGGCGGCTGCTCCCTCCCAGCGCCGCCTAACGCCCTCGTTCCGCATCGACCAACGCCTGAGGTTCGGTGGTCGCCCGGAGGTCGGCCAGGATCTCCTCGGTGAGGTGGCCGGCGCCCAACCCGATCCGCTCCAGGATCACGCCACGCTTGGCGTGGTCGAGGAACTCCTGCGGGATACCCCGCAGGTGAAGAGGGGTATGGACTCCGGCGCTGTTCATAGTCTGCAGCAGGACCGCTCCACAGCCACCGACGACTCCGTTGTCCTCGATACTCCAGACCCGCTTGTGACGACGGGCGAGCTCGATCACCGCCGGGTTGACCGGCTTGACCCAGCGAGGGTCGACGACGGTCACGCCGACTCCCTGCTCGCGCAGTGCGGCAGCGACCTCGACGGCGGTGCTCGCCATCGCGCCGACGGCGACGATCAGTACGTCCTCGGCACCCTCACGGACCAGGATGTCCACGCCGTTGACGGCGTCGACCGCGACGATCTCTTCGGGCGGCGGCCCCTTCGGGAACCGGACCACCGTCGCTGCGTCGTCGACCTGGACGGCCTCGTCCAACAGCTCCTTGAGCCGGGGCACATCGCGGGGCGCGGCGAGCCGCAGACCGGGGACCACCTGCAGCAGGGACATGTCCCACATGCCGTTGTGGGAGGCGCCGTCGTCGCCGGTGATGCCCGAGCGGTCGAGCACGAAGGTGACGCCACACTTGTGCAGTGCCACGTCCATCAACACCTGGTCGAAGGCACGGTTCAGGAACGTCGCGTAGACGGCGAAGACCGGGTGCATGCCACCCATCGCCAGGCCGGCGGCCGACGTCACCGCATGCTGCTCGGCGATACCGACGTCGAAGGTGCGATCGGGGAACTCCGCGGCGAACGCGTCGAGGCCCACCGGGTGCATCATCGCGGCGGTGATCGCCACGACATCGGTACGGCGGGAGCCTAGCTCCACCATCGTCTCCGAGAAGTGGTCGGTCCAGATCTTGCCCTTCGGCTTCTCGGCGCCGGTCTGGACGTCGAACGGGCCGGGTGCGTGGAACTGGTCGGCCTCGTGGCGCAGCGCGGGGTCATAGCCCTGGCCCTTGCGCGTGATCGCGTGCACGATCACCGGACCACCGAACCGCTTGGCCTGGGTGAGTGCCTGCTCCATCGCGGCGCGGTCGTGGCCGTCGACCGGGCCGACGTACTTGAGCCCGAGATCCTCGAAGAGGCCCTGCGGGGCAAGCGCGTCCTTCATCCCCTTCTTGACCGCGTGGAGGGCTTCGTAGGCAGCGGGGCCGACACCGGGGACCGCGTTGAGGCGGCGCTTGACCTGTTCCAGCATCACCTCGTAGCGGGGGTTGGTGCGCAGGGAGGTCAGCGCGGTGGCCAGACCACCGATGGTCGGCGTGTAGGAACGCTCGTTGTCGTTGACGACGATCACCAGGCGGCTGGACTTGGCGATGGCGATGTTGTTCAACGCCTCCCAGGCCATGCCACCGGTCAACGCGCCGTCACCGATCACCGCGACGACGTGGCGGTCCTGCTCCTGGATCGCGTAGGCCTTGGCCAGACCGTCCGCGTAGGAGAGGGCTGTGGAGGCGTGCGAGTTCTCCACGATGTCGTGCTCCGACTCCTGCTGGCTCGGGTAGCCGGAGAGGCCGCCCTCGCGCCGCAAGGTTCCGAACTGATCGGCGCGGCCGGTCAGCAGCTTGTGCACGTAGGTCTGGTGGCCGGTGTCGAAGACGACCCGATCGTTCGGCGATTCGAAGACCCGATGGATCGCCATGGTCAGCTCGACGACTCCGAGGTTGGGGCCCAGATGTCCGGAGTTGGTCGCCACCGTTCGGATCATCACGTCGCGGATCTCGGCCGCCAGCTCGTCGAGCTGCTCCGAGCTGAGATCACGCAGGTCACGCGGGGCCGTGATCGACTGCAGGTAGCCCATGCAGCGAGTCCTCCAGGTCTGGTTCACGACCGCTCTTGCGGCCACCTGTCGAGTCTAGATGATCAGCAACAGCTGTGGGTCATAGGCAACAGCAGGGCTCAGAGGTCATGCACGGCGATGGCGGGTTCGTGGAGGCTGCCGAGCCAGACCCGGCCCTGGTGTTCACGTACCCCGGTCACCATGTGGAAGTCAGGGCTGGCCAGGTCGAGGTCGTGGACCAACACGCCAGCGTCGTCGAACGCCTGGACCCGGATGGTGCGCTTGGGAGCGGGCTGCACGGCATCCGGCAGCTTGGTGACCGCACGCCGCAGCGGCAGCGGTGCGCGTTGCAGGCGTTCGACCAACGGGTCCCGCGGCGAGGCCAGACTCACCCAGACCAGTCCGTCGCTGCCGGTGGAGATGTTGTCCGGGTATCCCGGCAGGTCGGTCGCCAGCAGATAGCGACTGCCGGCGTCAGGGCCGGACAACCAGTACCGAACCACCGTGCGGGCGCCGGTCTCCGCGACAGCGACGTAGCTCTCGTCGGCCGCCAGGGCGACGCCGTTGGCGAACGCCAGACCGTCGAGGACCACGGTCACCGATCCGTCCGGGTCGCGCCGCAGCAAGCGCCCGGTCCGGGTGTTCTGGACGAAGTCGTCCTTCCACCGGTCGATCGGGTACTTGGTCGAGGAGTCGCTGAACCAGATCGTGCCGTCGGCCGCGATCGCGGCGTTGTTGCAGAAGACCATCCGCTGACCGTCGACGGCGTCGAGCAGCGGCTCGATCGCACCGTCTTCAGGGTTGACCCGGAGCAGGCCGCGCCGCGCGTCGCAGACCAGCAGGGCTCCGTCGGCGAAGAGCTCCAATCCGAGCGGACGCCCGCCGGTCTCCGCGATCCGGTCGATCCGGGTGCCATCCGCGCTCAGCCGGAAGATGGCACCGTCCTCGGTCCCCGTGTAGACGGCGCCGGCGGCGGGGCCATCCGGCACGACGACGACATCCTCGGCCCCGAAGCCGGGAACGGGGTGAACGGTGAGACTCATCGATCCTCCAGGAAGGTCCAGAAGCGGCTCAGGAAGTAGCGCGACGATGGCGTCAGCGCGAGGTCGGGGATCAGGGCGGGGTCGCAGAAGACCAGTTGGCGCCCTTCGGTACAACGGATGTCGGCATCGACCAGGTCGACGTCGGCGAAGTAGAACGCGTGGTCGATGGGGCCGCAGTAAGGACAGTCGTGGAGCTCGGTGAGCCATGGTTCCAGGTCGCCGTCGCGGAAGACGACGCCGGTCTCCTCCCAGGCTTCGCGGTAGACGGCGTCCTCGAAGGTCTCCCCCGCTTCGACCTGGCCGCCCGGTGTGCACCACTGGTTGGCATGGGTCGGCGCATCGTCGTCACGTTCCTGCAACAGCACCCAGCCGCGCTCGTCGACGAGCAAGAAGCAGGAGACGCGTGGCACCGACCCAGTCACGTGGCGAGCGTAGCGATCAGACGCCGCTCTGTCGCGGCCCACGCTGAAATGCCGAACGGCCCGCCACCATCGGTGACGGGCCGCTCAGATCGAGCGGTGCGGCAATCAGCCCTTGAGCAGGTTGCGGAGCACGTACTGCATGATGCCGCCGTTGCGGTAGTAGTTCGCCTCACCGGGGGTGTCGATGCGAACCACAGCGTCGAAGGCGACGACGGAGCCGTCGGCCTTGGTCGCGGTGACCTTGACGGTCTTCGGGGTGCGGCCCTCGTTCAGCTCGGTGATCCCGGCGAACGAGAACACCTCCTCGCCGGTCAGGCCCAGGCTGTCGGCGTTCTCGCCGGCCGGGAACTGGAGCGGGATGACACCCATACCGATCAGGTTCGAACGGTGGATGCGCTCGTAGGACTCAGCGATCGCGGCCTTCACGCCGAGCAGCGAGGTGCCCTTGGCGGCCCAGTCGCGCGACGAGCCGGAGCCATACTCCTTGCCGGCCAGGACGACCAGCGGGATGCCGGCGGCCTGGTAGTTGACCGAGGCGTCGTAGACGGTCGAGACCGGGGCTTCCGCAGCGTTCTCGGTCAGCGTGAAGTCACGGGTGAAGCCACCCTCTGTGCCGGGAGCGATCTGGTTGCGCAGGCGGATGTTCGCGAACGTGCCGCGGATCATGACTTCGTGGTTGCCACGGCGCGAACCGTAGGAGTTGAAGTCGCGCTGCTCGACACCGTTCTCGGCGAGGTACTTGCCAGCCGGCGAGTCCTTCTTGATCGCACCAGCCGGGCTGATGTGGTCGGTGGTGACCGAGTCGCCGAGCTTCAGCAGGACCCGAGCGCCCTCGATGTCGGTGACCGGGTTGGGAACGTCGGGCATGCCCTCGAAGTAGGGAGCCTTGCGGACGTAGGTCGAGTTCTCGTCCCACGCGAAGGTGTTGCCCTCCGGGGTGGGCAGCGAACGCCAACGGTCGTCACCGGCGAAGACGTCGGCGTAGGACTCGTCGAACATCTTGGTGTCGATCGCACCGCGGATGGTCTCCTCGACCTCGGCCGGCGACGGCCAGATGTCCTTGAGGAAGACGTCGTTGCCGTCGGCGTCGGTGCCCAGTGCGTCGTTGAACAGGTCGACGTTCATGTTGCCGGCGATCGCGTAGGCGACCACGAGCGGCGGGGACGCCAGGTAGTTCATCTTGATGTCGGGGTTGATCCGACCCTCGAAGTTGCGGTTACCCGACAGCACCGAGACGACAGCCATGTCGTGCTCGTTCACCGCGGCGGAGACCTCGGGGATGATCGGGCCCGAGTTACCGATGCAGGTGACGCAGCCGTAGCCGACCAGGTTGAAGCCCAGGTCGTTCAGGAAGGGGGTCAGGCCGGCCTTGTCGTAGTAGTCAGAGACGACCTTGGAGCCGGGCGCCAGCGTGGTCTTGACCCACGGCTTGGCCTTGAGGCCCTTCTCGACGGCCTTCTTCGCCAGCAGCGCCGCGCCGATCATCACGCTCGGGTTGGAGGTGTTGGTGCAGGAGGTGATCGACGCGATGGTGACAGCGCCGTTCTCCAGCTGGAAGGTCTCGCCATCGACGGTGACCTCGGCCTTGAGGTCGGGGGTCGAGGTGTAGGTCTTCACGTCCTCGGCGAAGTTGCCGGCGGCCGACGACAGCTCGATGCGGTCCTGCGGACGCTTCGGGCCGGCGATGGAGGGAACCACGGTGGCGAGGTCGAGCTCGAGCTTCTCGCTGTAGCGGGGCTCAGCCGACGGGTCGTGCCACAGGCCCTGCTCCTTGGCGTAGCTCTCGACCAGCGCGAGCTGCTCTTCGCTACGGCCGGTGAGGCGCAGGTAGTTGACGGTCTCCTCGTCGATCGGGAAGACCGCGATGGTCGAACCGAACTCGGGGCTCATGTTGCCGATGGTGGCGCGGTTGGCGAGCGGCAGAGCCGAGACGCCGGGGCCGTAGAACTCGACGAACTTGCCGACCACACCGTGCTTGCGAAGCATCTCGGTGATGGTGAGCACCAGGTCGGTGGCGGTGGAGCCCTCGGGCAGGTCGCCGTTGAGCTTGAAGCCCACAACCCGCGGGATCAGCATGGAGACCGGCTGGCCGAGCATGGCCGCCTCGGCCTCGATGCCGCCGACGCCCCAGCCGACGACGCCGATGCCGTTGACCATGGTGGTGTGCGAGTCGGTACCGACGCAGGTGTCGGGGTACGCCTGCAGGACGCCGTCGACCTCACGGGTGAAGATGGTGCGAGCCAGGTGCTCGATGTTCACCTGGTGCACGATGCCGGTGCCGGGCGGGACGACCTTGAAGTCGTCGAAGGCGCCCTGGCCCCAGCGCAGGAACTGGTAGCGCTCGCGGTTGCGCTCGTACTCGATCTCCACGTTGCGCTCGAAAGCGTCCGGGGTACCGAAGACGTCGGCGATCACGGAGTGGTCGATGACCATCTCGGCGGGCGCGAGCGGGTTGATCTTGGACGGGTCGCCGCCGAGGTCGGCCATCGCTTCACGCATCGTGGCGAGGTCGACGACACAGGGGACGCCGGTGAAGTCCTGCATGATCACGCGCGCCGGCGTGAACTGGATCTCCTTGTTGGGCTCTGCGTCGGCCTCCCAGGCGCCCAACGCGCGGATGTCGTCCGCGGTGATGTTGGCGCCGTCCTCGGTACGCAGGAGGTTCTCGAGCAGAACCTTCAGCGAGAACGGGAGCGACTCGACGTCCACGCCCTCACCGGTGACCTGGTTGAGCCGGAAGATCTCGTACGACTTGCCGTTGACCTCCAGCGCCCCCTTGGCGCCGAAGCTGTCCTGACTGGCCATCAGCCATCTCCTTGTGAAAGTTCGTGGTTTCGCTCGGACCCAGTCTGCCGCTGCCACCAGCGGCTCGTGAAGCAAGGTTTGCCTAACTTCAGCCTGGATTGTCCGTTCGATATCTCTCGACATCAAGATACATGAGATCGAGTGACAACCGGTAACAGCGGGGCCGAGATCGGACACCGCTGTCCCGGTCGTCGGAGCCTCGTGTCCGACCGCCCCTGAGCGTGGGCCGGACACGAGGTGATCGAGACGCTCAGCGCCGGATCAGCAGCGCGATCCGTCGGTTGTCGACACGCTGATGCGGGGTGCCGCCGATCTGCACCGGCCGCAGGGGCCCGTAGCCGACCGCACGGACCTTCACCTTCTCCTGCTTCTTCTTCAGCACCGCGCAGGCGGCGCGGGCACGTTGCGCAGAGAGCACCCGCTCGCGCCGAAGGCTCCCGGCGTAGTCGGCGTAACCCTCGCAGGTCAGCGCCCGGACGTTCTTCAGGCTGCGCGCGACGACCAGCAACTGGCGTCGCCCCGACGGGGTCAGCTTCGCCGAGTCGAACCGGAAGAGTCCCGTCAACTGGACGCCCTGGCCTGCTCCCAACTGGTTCCCACGCACTGAACTCACAGGCACAGCCAAGGTTCCGTTGAAGGTGCGATACGTCGCCCTGGTCGAGCGCATCCGGCCGGTGGCACGCTTGGGGTCGCCCGGCACCGGCGCCAACTTCTGGCGCTGCTTGCTGGAGAGCGGGTCGCGGAACCAATGGACGACCGGAGCAGCAGGACGCACTGCGGCCGAAGGCGCCGATTCGAAGGAGTCGCCGTGGACATTGGTTGCGCGGACGACGAACCGGTAGGCGGTGCCGTTGCTCAGCCCGGTGATGGCACACGGACTGGCAGCGCAGACCGTCGAGATGCCTCCGGGACGAGTGGTGACCGTGAAGGAGGTGATCGGTGCCCCACCGTTGTCGAGCGGGGGCACGAACGAGACCGTCGCCCGACGGTCACCCGCCACGGCGACCACAGCAGACGGTGCGTCAGGTACCCGAGCCGGCGTGACGGACGCCGAGCGCGCCGATGGGTCCGAGTCCCCCTCCGCGTTGGTGGCGACCACGGTGAACGTGTACGCGGTGCCGTTGCTCAGGCCGGTGACGGTGCAGGGGCTTGCGTCACAGGTCTTGGTGGCCGTACCAGGGTCAGCCGCCACCGTGTACGAGGTGATCGCCGAGCCGCCATCGCTGACCGGTGCGGTGAACGACACCGTCGCTTGACCGTTCCCGGCTGTCGCGGTGACACCGGTCGGTGCACCCGGCTTCGTGATCGGGGTGACCGCTGCCGACGGGTCGGAGACGACCGAGTCGCCGGCTTCGTTGGTGGCGACCACGGTGAACGTATAGGCGGTGCCGTTGCTCAGGCCGGTGACGGTGCAGGGGCTTGCGTCACAGGTCCTGGTTGCCGTACCAGGGTCAGCCGCCACCGTGTACGAGGTGATCGCCGAACCGCCATCGCTGACCGGCGCGGTGAACGACACCGTCGCTTGACCGTTCCCGGCTGTCGCGGTGACACCGGTCG